>JBIINB010000165.1:0-9127 GCA_044337705.1 Pirellulaceae bacterium
ACCAGTTGGCTGGCCGACAGGCCGATCGAGACCATGGCCGTGACAGCGGCGATGCCGATGACGACTCCCAGAACGGTGAGGCTTGCGCGCATCTTGTTCTTGGCGATTGCGCGCAGTGCGATTCGGAGGATGGCAGCCAGCTTCATCGCAGTGTGCACCTTGTAGAAGCACCGAGAAGAGCAGAAGCGATTGGGCAGTCGATCCGCCTGATCATGTCTTGGGTTGCTCCCCGATGACCAGCACCTCCCCTTCGCTCATGTCGCCTTCCAGCATTTCGGTGAAGCGGCTGTCGGAGATACCGAGGGTGACTTCGCGAGCCCGCAGCAGTTTTCCGTCGACCACCCAGACGTGGCGGCGCATCCGGCGGCGGTTGGCGTCGTACGTTTCCTCCGCCGACTGCAACCGACTTTCGTTCGATTCCCCCATGTTCTTCTGCTGATCGACGCCGTCGAGCACTCGTCGGTCGTCGGGGTGGACCCATTTGCGATCGGGGTAAAAGCGGAGGGCTGCATTGGGAAGCTTCAGAACTGCCTGTCTGGATTCGATCTGAAAGGATAGGTTGGCAGTCATGCCTGGAAGGAGGCTGAGGTCCTCGTTGGGTGTCTCCACAATGACCGGATAGGTGATGACGCTTTGCTCTTCCTTGCTGCTCAGCCGCACCTGAACGATCTTCCCGCTGTCGAAGATCCTTTCGGGGTAGGCGTCTACTGTGAAGCGGACGGGCTGGCCGGAAGCCTGGGCGCTGCGGATGTAGCCGATGTCGGCTTCGTCGACCGAGGCGTAGATATGCATGCGTTGCTGCATTTCGGGGGCGACGACGAACATCTCGGGGGTCTGGAACTGGGCGGCCAGCGTCTGTCCCTTATCGACCTTGCGTTCCACGATGATGCCATCGACCGGAGATCGGATCTCGGTGTAGGAAAGATTGGTGGTGGAGTTCTGCAGCTGTGCCAGCGCCTGAGCCACTGCGGTTTCGGCGACGGTGCATTCGGCCTGTCTGGCCTGTCGGTTGAATCGCAACTGGTCCAGTTCGGTTTCCGAGATGAAATTCTGATTGGCGGCAAACAGTTCCTGGGCGCGTTTCTCCTCATTCTCAGCCTGACTGAGCAGCGCCTGAGCGCGGAGGACTTCGGCTTGACGCGTCTTGAGCATCGCTTGGTCCCGCTGTTCGGCGGACTGGTAGAGGCTGGGATCGATGCGCGCCAGGAGCTGGCCTTTGGTTACGGGGGAATTGAAGTCGACCAGCAGTTCTTCGACCGGTCCGCTGACCACCGCGCCGATGGAGACTCTTTGCACCGGTTCCACCTTCCCGGTCGCGTTGACCAGGTGCTTCAAGTCTCCTTTCTCCACCGGCAGAAATCGCCACTTGGGTTGATTGCGAGCTTCCCAGTATTGGAGGGCAGGGCGGTATCCCAAATACCCGCCGCCACCCAGCAGGGCCAACAGCACAATCAACCAGATCCAGAGTCTCATGGGAGGAGTGATTTCCGAGTTGGAGATTGATTTACCAGCGTATCAGTGCCGATCCCCAGGTGAGTCCGGCACCGAAACCGCATAGGAGAATAGGATCTCCCCGCTGAAAGCGTCCCTCAACTGCTGCCTCATGCAGCGCCAGCGGGACGCTGGCGGCGGAGGTGTTTCCGTAGCGATCGAGGTTAATAAACATTTTTTCGGACGGAATCCCCAGCTCTTGGGCTGCGGCATCCAGAATTCGGATATTGGCCTGGTGGAGCACAAACATGGCGACTTCCTCCAGGGGCATTTGCGCCTCGGCCAAGGTATCGCGAATGGTATCAGCCACCACACGCACCGCCCACTTGAAGACCGATCGGCCATCCATGGTCATGTACTGGCGGCCCTGAGCAAGACTCTGTGGCGTCAGCGGCTCGCGGCTGCCGCCCGCCGGGATGCAAAGCTGACTGGCGCCTTCGCCTTCCGAGCCGAGTGTGTAAGCGACGAGGCCGCTTTGCGGAATTGGTTTTCCCTCTGGCGTTTGGGAGGGGACCAGGAGAACGGCACCGGCGCCATCGCCGAATAGAGGGTAGGTCTTGGGGTCGGTTGGACTAACCGTGCGGCTCATCACCTCGCTGCCGACCACCAGGGCGCAGCGGCTGAAACCGCTCGAAACCATGTGGCCAGCGACCACCAGAGCGTAGAGGAATCCCGAGCAGGCAGCGTTCAAGTCGAAGGCTGGGGCGATGCACCCCAGGCGGGCTTGGAGAAGGCAGGCAGTGGAGGGAGTGGCGTGGTCGGGAGTCAGGGTGGCGACAACCACCAGATCGACCTGACCAGGCGCTACTCCAGCCCGCTTCAGACAGTCAACAGCCGCCAGATACGCCAAGTCGCCAGAGGACTGATGATCGGCCGCTTTGCGGCGCTGGTGGATGCCAGTTCGCTGGACGATCCACTGACTGTCGCAACCCAGGGCGGCCAAGTCTTCGTTGGTCACCTGCTGCTCAGGAAGACCGATCCCCGTGGCGGCGATTGAAAAGCCCGGTAGCGACCCCATCTGACTTCGACCCGATTTCCCAAGTCGACACAGGCCGTTGGCCATTGCATCCCCTAACAACGGAATCCTGACATCTTCGAACAATGGTTTGCATCCCAAGGGGGCGGAAATAGCCCGATCGAGACGCTTGCGAAAAAAGGGTTCAGAAGACACAAAGCCACGAAACGACAAGTGCTTTATCGTAGCGGCAGATTGGCGGGGGGAACAGCGAACACCATTTTCCGATGAAAAAACAGACGGTGGAAAAAATGTAAAAAACGCCACGTTTTTCTGCCTGGAAGGGGATGGAAACCACCCTACAACGAGCCCAAAAAAGGCATGGGCACCCATTAGGGGGTGCAGTTTTGCGGCGCGTTTCGATACATTGTTTCGGAACTGGTGCCGGTCGCTCCGAGGAGTGATTGGGGCAGTTGCTCGGCACGCATGTTCGCCGTACTTCGAACCAATAGAAAGCCCGTATACCACTATGTGCTTACTGGCCATTCAGTATCAATTGGTGGCGGAAAGTCCGATTCTTGTCGCAGCGAATCGAGAGGAGTTTTTTGATCGACCGAGCAGTTCGCCGGCGATCCAATCTGGGAAACCCAGGGTGCTTTGCCCGTTGGACCAGCGAGCTGGGGGGACCTGGCTGGGGGTCAACCAGCATGGCCTTTTTGTCGGAATTTGCCACCGCCGGGTGGCTCAACCAACCCTTGCCGCGAGATCTCGCGGAGTGCTTTGCCGCGAAGTCCTCAAGGCTCCCAATGCCCGCAAGGGATTGGAAAAGGCGCTCGAAGAGTTGGAAAAAAACGATTATGAGGCGGTCAATCTGGTGCTCGCCGATCGCGAATGTGGGTATGTGGTGCACCATGAGCAGCGTCAGGAAGTGATGGCGCTGGAGCCTGGGCTGAGCATTGTGGGAAGCCGCAATGTGAACGATCCGCAGGACGAAAGAGTGCAGATGGCCAAGCGGCTGTTGACGCTTCAGACCCTCGACTCCCCGGTCAAGTTTCTGGCGGTCTCCAGCAAGGTCTTCGCCAGAACACCATCGCTTCCCGGGCGTCCAGGGATGGTGCTGCGAGCCCCGGACTATGGGACCGTCAGCAGCACGCTGCTGGCGCTGGGTGCCAAACCCAGAGATGCGATTTTCCAGTACGCAGACGGATCCCCCGATCGCTCCCGCTATGAAGATTACTCCCCATTGCTGCGGGACATCCTAAGTCGTGGCCTTCGCGAGTCGCGGACAAAGATGGCTGGATCTGCCAATTCGGTCTGACCTGACGATTGGGTGCAGGTTTTCCTGGGAACTTACTTCCCCCACCGGATTCCGTTGGGGGTTAAGCCAATCGTATCTGACCTTAGCCTGCCTTCTGATGACTTCCCGAAACGAAGGCGCGTCGTGAGGCTGGTAAGAGCCGCTAAACCGGTTTTACGACGAAGGATGCGCCACAGGGTAGTTGCTACAGGCAACAGGTCTTCGCTCTCCATCTCGGCGATAGATCACCCGACGTGCTCGTAGCGATCAGCAGTTAGGAAAGCATCCTGCTGAGGCAATCGCAGGATGCTTTCAGATTGTATCGCCTCAGTCGATCGCTACTTGTCGGCAACTACCAGGAAGCGATAGCTGGTGGTCTGCTCGAACTTTTCCCCCGGCTTCAGAATGCTGTTGGGGAAAGCTGGCTGGTTGGGAGCATCAGGGAAATTCTGCGTCTCCAGACAGAAGGCTTCATGAAGCTTGAAGCCACCATTGCTGTCGCTGCCGTTGAGGAAGTTCCCGGTGTATAGCTGAACGCCGGGCTGAGTGGTCTGAATCTCCATCCCGCGACCCGACCTTGGATCCACCACCAAGCCACAGGATCGGAGCGTTCCTGGCTGGCCATCGACGACAAAGCAATGGTCGTAGCCGTTCGTGGCGGAAAGTTGGGCGATCCGTTGGCCGATGGGAGTCGCGGTGCGGAAGTCCAGCGGCGTGCCGGCAACGTCGGCCAGTGCTCCCGTAGGGATCATCGTTTCATCGATCGCCAGATACTTGGAGCAATGGAGCTGAAGTTGGTGGTTGTGGATCACGCCACCTTGCCAGCCACCCAGATTGAAATAGGCGTGGTTGGTCAGATTGATGGGGGTTGCCTTGTCGGTGGTGGCCGTGAAGCGAATGGTCAATTTGGCTTGGTTATCCCATAGATATTCCGCCTGCACCGATAGATTGCCAGGATATCCTTCCTGGCCGTCGGGGCTCAGAAGCGAAAAGCGGAGTCCCACGTAATCGTCCCCTCGCACCTCTTCGGTTTTCCAGACCAGCTTGTCAAAGCCGACTTCGCCCCCGTGCAGATGGTTGGGTCCGTTGTTCTGAGCGAGCGAGTAGGTGGTGCCATCCAGCGAGAACTTGCCTTTGGCAATTCGATTGCAGAAGCGACCGACGGTAGCACCGAAATAAGGATGACGTTCCAAGTAGCCATCCAGCTTGGGGAATCCAAGCGTCACATTCGTGCGGTTGCCCTCCCGATCCGGCACTTCGATACTGACGATCAAAGCGCCGTAGTCGGTCATCTTGAGAAGATCTCCGCGGCTATTGCTCAGCGTCCAGAGGGAAACGGCGGTGCCATCGGGGAGAGTACCGAAGGGAGCTTTGGTGATGTTCATGGATGGGCTGGTGTCTTGGGTGAGGTTGGGATGAAACGGTTGGGTGGCCGAAGATCGATCGACAAAAAGGGTGCATGCTGCGATGCCGGCAGCCAACATCGCCCTACGATTCCAAGAGAAGGTCGCTGGATCGCCCGTTGGGGTTGAGGTGGACGGGGAGCTGTTGGGTCGGCTGGGGATCGATCGGGGGTGCATGGTCAGTCTCGTTGACATGGAAGAGGTGCGTTGGCCGGTGGTGTCGATGCGACCTCATGGGCGATGCAGGGTATTGGAACCCTTTTCCCCCAGGGCCTGCTACTGCACTGATTCTAAAGGAACGGTGCAGTCGGTGGGAAGCTACCGGGCTGGCCGCCGGAATTGCGGTTCCCGCTTCGGGGGTAGAGGGCAATCCTGTTCCCGACTCCACTGAAGCCTTTCCTCGTCGGTTGCGTAGTAAGCCAGCCAGGTCTCGTGATCGTCGGCTTCGACACAGCGCCAGCGCAGCGAGCGATTGGGAAGATCGCATTTCTTTTCGACCGATGGCAAGATGTCGCGAACAATCAAGGTGTAAAGCTGTCGATCGTTCAGATGGTCCGCCCATTCCAGCTCAATTCCCTCGCTCGCCAGGATCGCGATCAATCGATCGAGCAGGGGGCAAAGCTGCGAATCCTCAAGCCACTGGGGGCTGGGGGGGTTCAGAGGAGGCTCAAACCACTGGGAAATAGGGATCGCAGGAGCTCGTTCCCATGCCAACATCGACTGGAGGTATTCGTTCTCGGTCGACACAGGCCAGCGGTTCATCGGCACTACCCAGATCGATTCGTCCAGATAGGGATCGGCCTGTTCCCATAGAAGGGCGTTCAGAAGAAGCAGTTCGACAGCGTTGTCTGCTTGGTCGGGGGACGGTGGGGGCGTCATGGGGAAGAAGTGGGCTGGCCTTGCAGGTTGGATAAAAGGATGTGAACAGATTGAAATCCAGTCTATTTCGGCCTGTTTGATTGCCAGCTTTTTGGCTCGGACGACGCCATTTTTCCACGAAAAGCAAAGGTGGCAGTCCCCCCAAATGGCACATCCGGCACGAGATGCACCGGCGGATGGACCGTGTCGATCGTTACTTGGATCGGAGAGCTGCGACGGGAGGTTACGAGTAGCTCTGGCAGCCTTTTGAAAATGGCCATTGCGACCGTTTTCAATCCTTCCAAGTTTCCCTTCCAAGCGCAGAGTGGAGTTTTGCGCGAAGTTCTGAGCGGCTCGCTAAACTTCCGCCTTCGCCTCCGTTTTGTGATCGCTTCGGTACGATCACGCTTCCCGTTGGATTCTTCAGCGGGCCGCTAGACCACCATTTGCCGCTTGCCCGCTTGATTTACTTGCAGCCGCCAGCGTTTTGGCGCTCGAGGTCAGCGATTTTTTCAATTCGTCGGGCGTGCCTCCCGCCGTCAAATTCGGTAGCCAGCCACACGCGGATCAGATCACCAACGGGGCGATCACCAATCAGATCACCTGGAAGGCAGAGCACATTGACGTCGTTATGCCGTCGGCAGGTTTCCGCCATGATTTCATCGGAGCAGGTCGCAGCTCGCACATGGGGGAATTTGTTGGCGGCGATCGCCATGCCGATTCCGGTGCCGCAGATCAGTATGCCTCGTTCGACCTTTCCTTCCGACACGCGTCTGGAGACTTCTGCGGCGAAGTCCGGGTAGTCGACAGCCTGATCGCCATGCGTTCCGCAATCTACCACTTCGTGGCCGTCGGAGGTGAGGTGTTGCACCAGTTTGTGTTTGATTTGGGTACCGCGGTGGTCGCTACCAATTGCGATGCGCATGGGCTATGGATCCTGATTGAAAATGTCGGATCACTGGTTGAATTTTCCAGCGTCATTCGGGGGATCGAGCGATGGGGGGCAGAGTCGACCGAGTTGTTCGATCCAGAAAGTCAAATAGTGCTGCATCTGGCGAGCGCACTGCTGGTAGGTGGCCAGCGAGCCGCCGAAAGGATCGGATACTTCCCCTTGTCCGTGGGACAGAAGGTCGATTTTGTCGGCCAGATGGGGCCATCTGTTGAGCAACGCGTTGCGGTGGCCTTCGGTCATCACCAGGATCAGGTCCGCTGACTCGACCAGCGATGCACTGACAGGCTGGCTGCGATGGCTCTGGAGGTCCAGCCCCAATTCGGCCATCGCGTTGATCGCCTGAGCGGACGCTTGTTCGCCCGGCGCGGCAGCAAGTCCGGCGGAAGCTATTTCCAATGGACCACTTCCGTGAACCGCTCGACGCTCTTCCCAGCCTTTACGAAGTAGGCATGAGGCCATCGGAGATCTGCAGGTATTCCCGGTACAGACGAGTAGCACCCGCATTCCCAGCAACTCCCGAAATTGTTCCCGCTGTTGACAATCGGCTTCCAGTCGAATCCCGTTTCCCTCCAGGAACGCCATCGAAAAACGGGCGACCGGCGGGACGTTCGAATCGACAATCCCAATCGTATCCGATGCGGGCCGATCTGGGATATCCATCCGTTGGTTGTTCAGCCCCAGCTTGGAGCCATCGCGGATCACCGCGCCGATTAATGGCCCGCTAAGCAGCGATAGAATCCGCTCGATCGAGGGGTGGGATGGATAGCCCAGGATCAGGCGGTGATGGGGATGGAGCAGCGCCTGGTGGGTGGCCTGTGGGAGTTGGTAAACCAGCGAATCTTGATGACCGGGTTTGGCGGCAAAAAGCCAGGGTCCTGGCCAGGCGCGGTGCAGCAGGGGAGTCAGCCAAAGGGGTGCGTCAGGGAGGTAATCGGAGGCTTCCTGCACGGACCGAGGGAGGATGACAAGCGATCCATGGCTGGCTGCCAGGTCGGTGACAGCATCGCCTCTCAGGCCGCTGGCCGCAAGAAGATAGCCGTCGCGCGAAGGGAGGCTCACCCACCGTCCTTCGACCAGCGCCTGCACGGCCAAATGGACCAGATCCCTCTGATCTTCGGCGGTTTCCCAGTCGAAAGAGTGCACCATGAGAATCGGCATGAAAGAGGGAGTCGACAAGGGGATCTTGCAAGCAACATTTTATCCAAAGCGTTGGCGATGGCGATTCCTTTTCGCGGAAGGATCTCAAGTAAGATAAGCTGACTGGTGATTTGGGGAAGCTTTTCTTTTGTCGGCGGACCGGGTTGGGGGGCAAAGGGCGAGCGGAGTATGAAGGTAGGGCAGGGGGGCTTTTCCAGGGAGGTTCGGGAGATTGGTCGGCGTCAGCCTTTGGGGCGCCGCGCCTTTGTTGGCTGCCTGGGACTGGCGGCGATCGGGCAGGGCATGGGATGTGCTCCCCCTGGCGTCGATCCCAAGACGCAGGTCCAGGGAGCGGTGACGTACGGCCGGCGCGGCATCAGCGATGGTCGCTTTCTCAAGCCGAGGGGGATTGCGATCGATGCCCAGGATCGCATCTACATCGTCGATATGACGGGCCGGATCCAGGTGTTTTCTGCGGAGGGAGAGCACCAGCGGACTTGGAATACCCCCAGCATCGAACAGGGCAAGCCGACTGGTATCTCGGTGGGTTCGGATGGCATGGTGATGGTGGCCGACACGCATTACTTTCGCATCCTCTTTTACTCGCCGGAGGGGAAGCTGGAGGAATCGCGAACGATCGGAGGCACCCTGGGCAAGGGACCAGGCCAGTTTGGCTTTGTGACCGATGTGCTGGAGGATTCCCAGGGGCACTTGCTGGTCAGCAATTATGGAGACACCGACCGCGTCCAGAAGTTCGATCGCAAGGGAACTTGGCTGGGGGAATTCGGACTTCACGGCGAGGGACCGCTGGAGTTCAGTCGACCCCAATCGATGGCGATCGATCGTCGAGGAAGGTTATGGGTCAGCGACGCATGCAACCATCGGCTGCAGGTGATCGATTTCCGTGGCGATCAGCCCCAACTGCTGGCGATGCATGGATCGGTCGGTGGTGGGGCAGGTCAGTTTCGTTATCCATACGGACTCTGCGCCGATGGGGAACGGATGCTGGTGGTGGAGTATGGAAACCACCGCGT
>JBIINB010000058.1:0-27312 GCA_044337705.1 Pirellulaceae bacterium
GATGAGATCACGTGGGTCCCGCGACAGGAGTCGCGCCGCAGTTCCCGAAGTCTCCAAAAGCCATCTCCTTGATCTGTCTGGACCCTCCATGATGACGCGTCTGGCTCGCTACTTTCCCATCCCGACTTCCGCCGCATGCATTACCTTCTGGACGGCCGCGGTACCTTGCCGACTTGCTTCGATGGCGCGAGTCGCCCTTGCATCCGCCGCACTGGTCTGGTCGCTTCAGTGGTTTTTTCAAGGCCCCAGATGGCTTGCCGACGGAGGGCCTTTGGAACTGGCAACGGTCAGCCAAATGCTGGGCTTTGAAGCGAGGATGTCGTTGACCGATTCGGTCACCGCCATGCGGCCCAGCCTGCTTGTCGCTTTCACCAGCCCCTCGGCAATCAGCGCCTATGCAGTCGCCAGCGCCGTGGGCTGCTTGCTGGTGATGCTGGGGATCGGAGGGCGCGGAATCGTGGCGGTGACATGGGTGATGCTATTAGGATGGAGCCATCGGGTTGCGGGGCTGACGGGCCCCGGAGAGGACCTGCTGGTTGGACTTTTTCCTTATTTGCTGCTGGACCCCGGGAAGGTCCATTCGCCATGGCGCACTGGCTTTACCGATGGGGGCCATCGATGGTCATCAGGACTTGCCGTGCGATGCCTGCAGGTCCACCTGGCGCTCTGGATGGTCACGGCAGCCCTTTCGCATGCTTCCGGACTTGTGTGGTGGCAGGGGGAGTCGGTCTGGTGGATGGCCTCGGCCGGTCGGTCCAATGGGATCGATGCCCCTTCGCTGCTGTCACACACCTACCTGGGAAATTTCCTATCGCACCTTTGGTGGCTGAGCCTCTTGGTGGCCTGCATCGGATGGATCCTGCCGCAGATGCGAGGCTGGTCTTGGATCGGATGGCTGCTTTATGGCGCCGGACTCGCCCTGTTTGCCGGAGACCTTCTCTATGGCGTCGTGGCGTTGGCCACCAGCATGTTGATCAGCCCGTGGCTGGTGATCGATAAACCGGAAAGCCTGTGAACGGCGACGAGTGGTTGGGACGGTCGAAGCGTCGAATCGTCAACGACTTTCAGCGACCGGGTCCTTGAGGAGGTTTGCTGAGCGGGTTGTCGAGTGAATCGCTTTGCTTCCGTTCGCGTTCCTTCAGGAATTCCTGAAGCGAGAGAGCATGCGTCTTGAGTTCCGAAGGTTCGATTGAAGGTCCTTCACCTTCTCCCTGCCCGGCTCCGCCATCCTGCCCCTCGGCATCGCCGCCGGAGGCACCACCATTTCCTCCTCCACCAGACGGTGGGACGCCACCGCTCTGCTGATTCAGCTTATTGATGACGATGAGGATATCGATCGGGCTGACGTCGCCGTCGCCGTTGACATCCAGATAATCGCCCGCTGCTTGGCCGTCATCCGAATTGGGTGCCGGCCCCAGGGGATGTGGCCCGAATCGATTGATGTGGTTGATGATGCGAAGCGGATCGCGAGGCGACAAGATTCCATCCCCATCGACATCCATCGGGTTGGATGCGTTGCGCCAGGGAGTCTGGTTTTCGATGACGCGCAAGCGGAAATCCTGGGAAAACTGTTTGCCGGTTGTCTGGCTGGTGGCCGTGATACGGATCGGTAGTTCCATGTCCTGACTGCGATCGATGAAAACACCGCGTCGCAGCTTGAGCTGCCCTTGCTCGATTTCCATTCGCGGTTCGGAAACCGTCAGATCGAACTGCTCGTTGCGATCAGGGTCGATGACGGCCACCTTGCCGATGCGGTAGCCTCGTACCATCTCCACCACAAATCCCTTGTCGAGCACGATACCTCGTGTCGGATCATCTCGGTCGGTGACCTGGAGATCGACTCGGGTGGAGACTTGGTAGCCCAATCCACCACGATCGATCGCAGTGATCATCAGCGGCACCTCCGCCTGCGACTCAAAGTCCAATGCGACCCCTGGTGCCAGCTGTAGTTTCCCGTCGCGCACCTGGAACCGATCATCCGACAGGTACCAGCGAAATACATCGTTGCGGTCGGGGTCCACCACCTGAAGATCGCCGATGATGGCACCGGGCAGATCCTCCTCTACCGCCAGACCGCTTAGGTGAATCGCGACTGGCCTCTCGTTGACATCGTCGATGGTGACTTGGGCGGCTGCCCGAATCGGTTCGGTTTCGGTGCGATCCAGCCGCGTTGCCTTCAACGGCATCACGAAACTCGCCTGCGACTCGTAGTCAAAGGTCGCCTCGGCCGCAGCAAAGATCTTCCCTTGCTCGATGACAAACCTCGTATCAGTAGTAGTGATGCGGTAGGTGGCGTCGGTTTCAGCATCTTCCACCCACACCGACCCCAGCCCGGTGCCCGCTTCCACGGTTTCGGCGATCGCAGGGATCGACCACTGCAACGACGGGGGCAAAGCCTGAGCCATCACATCGATCGAGAGTGGCGGGGACCACTGGATCCCGTCGTAGGCTCGCAATTCCCAAGAATCGCTTCCACGGAATGTATCGGCTGCTGTGTAAGCCCAACCGCCGTCGGCGGTCGGCTCCAGTTGCCCATGCTGCGGCATCCTGGTGACCTGCCAGAGGAGCGGATCGTCATCGCGATCGCTCCAGGCCGCCTCCAGATCCTCGGCTGTCCACACCGCTACTTCGCCTGGCAGCACCGATCGCTGCAAGAGAGACCGGTCACCAACCGGTACTGCATTGGTTGCCCAGTTCTGCAATCCTATCGCCGCTTTGACCGTTGCTCCCGCTTCGACCCGGACCGCGCTTCCGACTCGCGATCCTAAGTCCCACTGAAGGATCTTGCCACCCAAGACACTCCATAGGCTCATCCCTTCAGGACTCCATGCGACGGGCGGGACAATCGGGTGCAACCCGGCGGCTTCCGGCAACCGCAATCGCAAAGGTGCTTCGGGAAGGCTGCGTTGGGTGAGCAGCAGGCTGGCATTTTGGCGATCGAGCGTCACCATGCCGCCTGCATCGGCCGAGAGCAATGCTTCGGACGCTGGAACGGCGATTTGCGATAACAACTCGCCCGTCGCTGTATTGACCCAGGCCACCTGAGTCGAATCCTCACGAACCAACACCCAGGGCTCGCTCGCTTTCCAACCGGTAGCTAGTTGCCAAAATCCATCGAGCGGTATTGCCACCGACGGCTGCTGGACCCAGGCTCCATCGACCTTCTGATACACAAACATGCGAGTTGGCGCTCGGCCAGGTTCGAGCCATGCGACTGCCTGACCGTCGTCGCGCAATTGCCAGACGGCGGGGCGATCGAAATTCAATCCGCTCTGCGGTTCCATCGCAAGCGATTGGGGATCGATTTGGTGCAACAGGGATCCCTCGATGCGGCCTTCAGTCTCTGCCAACCATCTCCCGGCGGCTTGGCCAATGCGTGTCCACGCAATTCCTTCCGATCCGGGGACGATTCGGATCTGAGCGTTCTCTGCATCGACCAGCACTAGCATCCGCTGCGTCGACGGAGTTTCCACCAACGCGATCGCCTCGGCTCGATCGTCACGGAATACCACATCCAGCACTCGTCCAGGCAATTCGATAGAAGTCTCGGGGGCTATGGAATTGGAGTGCCAGTTTTGCAGTCGACTTCCGACTGCAACCCAGACGCCGCCAGCAAGATCCTGCACGATGGATCGAATTGAGAGCGATGGATCCGCAGCGTCTACCGCCAGTCCAATCGCCTTAGGAGTTCGGAGCGATTGCTCTGACACCTCGCCGATTGGCTGCCCCCAAAGAGCCGGTAGATAATCTCCTTCATCCAACGCGTCGAATCTTGCGACTCCATCGAGCCCAGTGGTCTCCTGCGGTTCCCCTGGACTCCACATGCCATTGCTGTCGGTGTCGAGATAGACCACACGGTCGGCGAGTGGCGACTGCGTTGGGGGATGAGGCGAAGTCGACGTGTCGTCGTCGTAGACGAAAACCTCCAGACCAGCCAGAAGGCGACGATCTTCCAAGGAGTCAAACACCAGGCGGCGGACGGAGGGACGCCGCGGCCTGCGGTCCTCGAATGGTTCGCTCCTCATGATTCGCCCCGCCCTGGATTAGATGTCAGAACAATGAAGGGGCCGCATGGCAACGATGACTGCCACTCGGGTCGCATGGACCGTATGCCTACCAAGGCTCTTCCCACCGCAGACAGCAGGAAGCCCTTCGTCCAGGCGACTGTGTACGATCCTTTCAATCAGTCTATTCCAACCCACGCGGCTCGGGAAAGCTTCGGCCGGTGCCGAGATTTTAATTCGGATCGCGATCGCCCATAAAACCACCTGAAAATACTACCCCACATTCATCGTGGCTGGTGAAGCGACTCAGGGGTTCCCGGAATCGTGTCGGGCGATTGTTGATCGCTCGCTGATCGGGAAAGGAAGGCAAAAAGATCGGCGATCTCCTGGGGTTTCAGCTGTTCTTCGATTCCCTCAGGCATCAGGGACTTGGCCGCCCGCTCGATTCGGCTGATTTGATTTGCCAAAACCGTCTCCGTTTTCCCACCCTGCATGCGGAGGGTGACTTGCTGATCGTTTTTTTCGATCAGCAGTCCCTGCAGGACCTGCCCTTCTTCGGTCAGGACGGTGGTTCCCTCGTAGGCCGGGCCGACGACCAGAGAGGGATCGAAGACGCTGACGATCATTTGGTCGAAAGATCCACGTCCGTTGCGCGTCAAGTTGGGCCCCACTTCATAGCCCCGGCCATTCAGTTGGTGGCATTGCCCACAGATACGGTCGTAGACCTCGGCACCTTTGCGGTGGTCGCCTCGAGCTTCTTTCGTGAGGAAGTTCGTCATCTGCTGCACCACTTCCTGGCGGCTTTTTGACTCTTCCGCACGAATTCGTCCCCACACTTTGGACAGTTGGTCCCTGAGCGGGCTGTTGGCAGGGGCTTGATCGGCGAGGATCGCCAGTTGCCGCAGCTGGTTGGGACCGACCAGTTCCTTAGCCAGCTGGCCTCCCTCGATTCGCTCGATCAAGCCTTGCGCGGTCGCTGGTTTCTGGCAGGCCTGTGCCACGGCAGTGGCTTGATCGCCGGCGGGTAGCTGCGGGAGCGTATCGAAAAGTAGATCGACGGCCGGCTTGGGCCCCTGGCGCAGAACCTGCTCCATCAGCCATCGATTGGACTGAGCGGGAAATTTTTTTGTTTCCTGCCATTCCGTGCTCCAATCGAGCGAAGCCTTTTCCAACGACTGGGGATCGTGGTAGAGCGACGACTGAAGGGATGCCAGCCGAGCCGCATCGGGGGCATTGCGATCAAAGGCAACAGATCGAAGTTGCTCGATCGATGCAATGTCTCCTGAGCAGGCCAGCCAGTGGCCGATGGCATCATCTAGCGATTTGGATTTCCCGAGGCTGCCTCGCAAGACTGGATTGCCTTGCTGCCACAAACCTTCGGCGATGGTTCTCGGAAGCGTCCCTTGATGAAGAGCCTGGACCATCGTTTCCAATACCTGGGCGGCACGGTCGGATTGGCGATCGTGTAAAGCCAGGATCATATCGATGTTCCTGGCAGCCTTTAGGACCGCCTCATCCCGATTTTGAGGAAGGGTTGCAATGGCACGTTGGGCGATGCGTGGCGCGATCTCCAGCAGCGCGCAGTCCGGATCGAGATCCTTCCTTTTCATCGCCTCGACCAGTCGTGGCATCTGGCTATCGAACAGCTCCTGCCCATGCCGCCATAGGATGCGGGGCAAGAGGGGATCGGTGCGAGGCTGGGTGGCGACCGTCAGCCAGACGTCGGAAAACGAATCGCTTTTCCATTTTCCCGCAGCGATCAGCACCTGCAGTCGCACGCGTGGATCGTCATGCCCCGCCAGAGACTCCACGCGCTGACGCACCTCTGCATCCTTGGCATGATCTCCTGCCAGCCTGGCGGCCCAGGCCAACATGACCGGATCTTCCTGACCCAGCCAGTCCAGCCAGTTGGACGCCGAAATGTCAGAGCGTCGGGCACTGGCCCAAAGGGCATGCAGGCGATGATTCTGTGGCATCTGCCGATCGGCGACGCGGGCAAGGAGTCTTTGCGTCAGCGATGGATCATCCGGACGCTGATCGATCTGCAGCTGAGCCTGTCGGCGATTGAATACGTTGGGATCGGCCAGGGCAAGCATCAACTGATCGACCGAGGCGGTCGAAAAATCTCTGTAGGTCACCTTGGGGCGGCTGTCGCCATAAACGATGCGATAAAGCCGTCCATGCCCTCGATCGACTCCCTTGGCATCAGCCATCGCATCCTGATAGCAGTGGTAGCGGTCGTACCAATCGAGCACATACAGACAGCCATCGGGCCCGACTTTCTGCGCGACGGGCATGAACCAGACGTCATTGGCGGTCAGGAAGTCGGGATTCTCCCTGCCCACATAGGTCGATCCCTGAGGTTCGACCTGGTCGACGTTGATGCAGCCGCCATGGATGTTCCCCATGAAAAGTCGGTTGCGGTAGCTTTCAGGATAGGCAGTGGAATCGAAGAACTCGATTCCGCAGTAAGCGGCCGCCTGATGCTTGTAGTCGACGATCGATTCGATCTTCCAGGTGTGAGGTGGATAAGGGCCGCCCTGGCGATGGTAATAACCGGTTTCGGTCAGGTGCCACAGGTGATCGATCACGCAGGCGCTGACGAACGCGCTGCCGTCGCGATTGAACGCGACTCCCCACGGATTGCTGGTTCCCTCGCAAAAAAGCTCAAAGCGGCGCGTCCTGGGATCGATTCGAAACAGCGCGCAGGTGAACTCATACACCCTCCCCTCCTGCTCGATCCGACTGGGATTGAAGACCCCGTTGAGCCCATAGAGGTAGCCGTCCGGCCCCCACGTCAGTGCATTAGGTAGTTCGTGCGTATCCCATCGTCCAAATCCGGTGACAATCACTTCCTGGGTGTCGGCCTTATCGTCCCCATCGGTATCCTTCAGGAAAAGGAGATCGGGCGCATTGGCGACCCAGACACCGCCATGCCCCACTGCGATTCCGGAGGGGACATTCAGCCCTTCGGCAAAGATCTTCACCTTGTCGGTCGCTCCATCGCCGTCGGTATCTTCCAGGATCTTGATGCGATCGCGCCCTGGCCCCGGTTCATGGCGCGGGTATTCGAAACTCTCTGTCACATAGATCCTGCCACGTTCGTCGAATGCCATCGCCACTGGATTCACGATCTGCGGCTCACTAGCCACCAGCTCGACCCGAAACCCCTCGGGCACCTGCATCCTGGCGATCGCTTCCTGCGGTGTCAGCGGTGGCCCTGGAACCCGACTTTGCTTGCGAGGAATAAACTCCTGAGCGGAGGCCGGTGGCGATGAGAGTGTGAAGAGCCCCCAGGAAACCAAGGAAACCCAGGGTGCCAGAAAAGCCCAAAGAGCTGCGAGCCGCCATGGGGATCTGCGCAGGCGGGAAGTTGCTGGAGCCGCGTGGGGTGGGGCCATGCGAGCGATCATCGAACGCCTCCATGAGGGAGCCGAAGGATTTGGGTGGGAAGTCGAATCCGTGGCCGCTTGGATCATCAATCCAATCGGCATTGTCGGGGATTCCTGACGAATGTTGATTGTAATGGAATCCTACTGGAACCAGCAGCGTGGCGTGGGACCTGGCAAAGGGGAGTTGGCGAGTAGGACGCAGAAAAGGGATGCAATCGACGCGGTCGAAGAGGATTCCCAACGGTGCCGGTCAGTGGCGATAGATCGGCCGCATCATCCAGGTGCCCACGCCTAGGGCCACCAGGTTGGCCAGCCACATGGTGTAGCCGGGCCAGTTGCCCGACTTGGCTTCATTGAGCGTTAGACCGAAGATGGGGAAGTAGACGAAGAAGATGGGAACAATGCACAGCAGGATCGTCTTGCTGTAATCGGCCGTCCGCATCAGCACCGCCAGAGGGAGTCCGCACCAGACGAAGAAAAAACAGCCGAAACCAGCGGACCATCGGCGCCACGGTTCACTTTTGAGACGACTGAGCCGTTGCTGACTTTGGTCCCGCGCGTGGATCATCTGCTGGCTTGTGCCATCGGCAAACAGGTCGATTCGACCAAGCTGCAAGGCAGTCGCCAGGTGCGCCGCCAAAGTTTGCTCATGATGGACCAATTTCTTACGTTCCAGCTGAGCCTGCGGGCCGATCTGGCTGAGGGCATACTGGCTGGGTGCTTCGTTGTCCCGACCTTTGCGCGTCGTCTGCTGCAGAGACAGCCGCAAGGTATCGGTCCCCTCGGCGGCCAGCACCCCACCATCCGATTCGATCCTGTAATTGACCACCTCCACCAGCAATTCGTCTTGGACAGGATCGAGCTCCAGGCGCGCCTTGTCAGCGGTGATCTCGCGCGAGCTGGATCGATCTTCGTTAAAGATCGTGATCACCGGCTTGATGAGCCAAGGACCCTCGACGCTGCTGACAACGATGGAAAATCCTTTTTGGTTGTTGTAGGAACCCTGGGTACGCAGCACACGATAGACAATTTCCTCGAAGGCATGCATCACCACCTGCTGCATCCCGGGCCTTCCCCAGGAACCGGCAAGATCGGTCAGCCACACTGCCAGAGGACTCAGGCAAAGCCCCAGGATCACCGTCGGCTTGATGAAGGCCCAAGGGGAGATTCCGCAACTTTTGATAGCCGTCAGTTCATTGTCCGCCGATAGCTTGCCATAGGCGACGCAGACAGCCAGCAGCAGAGCGAATGGGATCGTCATCTGCATCGCGATCGGCATCAGATAGGGAAGCAGCTTGGCGACCGACCAGGTCACCAGCCCCTCCGCAACGGCCCTCTCCAGAACCAACCCAACCAAGATCAGTCCAGTGAATGCCGTCAGCAGCAGCACCAGCGGCTTGAAGATCTCAAAAAGAAGAAATCGTGTGAAAAAGGTCATCGCTCAGGAATTCCGTTTCCTTCTTCCCTTCCGCTACTCCCCACGCTCCGGGGCGCCAGATCCATCCAGCGGCTCTCGATCCCAGTTCGGCGCGGTGCTAACGACCTTTCAGCGATCAATTCGTCGGCTGACGTAGTCGACCAGGTCGCCAATGGTCTCGACGTCCAGCACATCATCTCCCAGTTTGATCGCGAACTGCTTCTCCAGATCAAACGTCAGTTCGGCCATCCCGACCGAGTCGATTCCCAGCATGGCGAGGGAATCGTCGAGTTTCGGTTGCCCGCCGCATTGGTTTCGTATGCGGTCCAGAATCTGCGTCTCTATCGCTTCCATGCCTTTCGCGGCTCCCGAAAAACTCTTCCAATTGGATTGGCAGCCCCTGGCACCCTCAACCGTCGGACGGCCTTCTGGGTCACTCACTGGCTTTTCTGCTAGGAGAGTCCCAGCTAGGCCCCAGCCAATCAGATGCTACCTCGCGAGATTGTAGCGAAAAAAGCCCACCGATCGAAGACGGCTTTCCATCACCCGGAACCCCCATTTTGTGCATTTACCCTGTTTGCCCGAAGCATCCGAAAGACCGCCAACCAGAGGGTCAAGAGGACCGCCAGGAAAGTGAGCAGGGCAACGATTCCTTCCTGGCGAAGTCGTTCCCCCAGACGCTGGACTGGGTTGGTCACCAAGTCGGCGCGTTCCTGCACCAGCACCCAGAGCGCTTCGACTGGAAACTCCGACTCGGGCCGTGCCGGATCGGTGGTGATGCCGACGCGCACCGGTTCCATGGCAGCGATCCATCTGCCTTGGAATGGAGTGCCATGCTCGCGTGAGGCGAAGGGGTCCAGGTACTGCGTAATGCCTCCGCTACGCAGCGGCTTCCAGAGTGTGGGAGGGATGGATGGCGAACGGGTCTCTGGGGTGGATGGGTCCACTTGGCTGGCCAGGCGCAGGTACGGATGCTCGACAATCATCCCTTGGTTGGGTCCTGGAAGGGCCGAAAGCAGGACGGCGAATCGATCCAGGGACCGACCTGCAGGGGAGGCAGGAGTGGGGGAGCTGGAAGCGTCGCGGGCGGTCGATGGGCCTGGGAAAGGGAACTCTCCCAAGTTGATGGTCAGCGCCAGCACACCGCGCACCTGCCGCTGTTCGGCTCGGGCAGCCGGATCGACCAGAGGGATGGCTAGCGCCAGCTTCCATCGTCGGGTGCTGGTCGAAGCGAAGGGGGGGGTGATGTGGGGATGCCGCATCGGTTCGATCGACCGGTCGATTTCCTCTGGATCCAGATCGCGATCGCCTCCATGGAAATAGCTTCGATAGGCGAAGTTCTTTCCTACTGGGTTGGATTCGATCGGTTCGTCGATGGCTGCGGCGATATTGGTGCCGGTCCGATCGAGCACCAGGAGGCTGCTAAAGTGAGTCGCGGATCCCTCCCGCTGCTCCGCATCGCTCCATGCCTTCAGACGGCCATCGACATACTGCTGCAATCGCTGGAAGGGATCGACGGAGCTCAGATCGGGCCGGGTGCTTTCTCCAGGCTTTCTTGCAAGTTGCACTAGGCCCTGCTGCTGCGCGTTCTGGCATGCGTCGAGCAGTTGCCAGAAGGGGAGTTGTCTGGATTCATCGGACAGGCGGCGAAGGAGTCGTTCCAGCTCGTTTTCCAGCGATCGGGCGGCCAGCGCTGCCGCAAAGGCGTTGCTGCGCAGCGACCGGTCGGTCAGCTGGTCGGTCGATTCCTTTTGCGCCAGACCAATTCCACGTGAGGAGAAGAACCCCATCACCAACAGCATCAGAAGCGGTCCGATCAATCCAAACAGCAGCAGTGGCAGTCGACTGCGGCGCGTGCGGCGGCGTTCCAGCGACTCCAGAACCTGCTGCACATTGGCATAGCGATCCTCAGGTCGCAATGCCAGACATCGGTCGACCAGCGTCGCCAGCTCCTTGTCGACCCCTGGCACTCGATGGTGCTCGCGCGGTGGCGGCTGTTTGCTTAGATGCTCCCGGTACAGCGCCAGACGTTCCAAGATCCCTGGCAGGCTGTTCATCCTTGCCGAAAGTTCGTCGGTGCGATGCGGCGCGTAGCCCACCAGCATGCAGTAGAGGATTGCTCCCATGGCGTAGACGTCCCACTGCGCATCGGGGATGGCATTCAGGTCCGCCTGCTCGGGTGCCATGTAGAAAGGGGTTCCCAGCGAGGCGGTCGATTCGGCGCTGGTGCGGCTCTGGCCAAAATCGGCCAGCCTGGGACGCCACTCGGCATCCAGCAGAATGTTTGCCGGCTTCAGGTCGCAATGCAGAATGCCGCGTCCATGTAGATGGTTCAGGCCCCGAGCGATATCGTGGATCAAGCCGACTGCTTCCTGAGCATGCAGCCTTCCACGCACCCGAATCAGCTCTTCCAGCGACCCGTTCTCCAGATACTCCATCACGTAGTAGGGTGGTTCGGAAGCCCATCCGACTTCCAAAATCTGGACGATGAAGCGATTGGCCGACATGCGGACCATGTGCTTCACTTCGCGGCTGAGCAGCGACCAGTCGACCCCTTCGCGATGCAGATAGAATTTGACGGCGACCTTGGCCCCGGTATTGAGGTTGGTCCCCACCCAGACCTGACCGTAGGCGCCGCGTCCCAGGAGCTGTTCGATGCGGTAGCCAGGCACCTCCCCCGGTGGATGCACCGCCTGCAGACTCATCTGCTCAGCCATCCATTGCTCATCGACCGATTGATGCTGGGTATAATCCTCGGGCATGTTCCATTCACCAGAACCGATCGGTCGGCCAAAAATTGCGGGCCATCCAGACCGCTCCTTCGCGTTTCATCCTACGCAACGCGGTCGCATGAAAGTCAGTAACCGGGTCGTTCCTTGGAATCGGCACAACCGGCTCCATGGGTTGCACCTAGAAGGTTTGAAACGATGAGATCTTGGATTCCAGCCGTTCTAGTCTTCGCGACTGTACTGATTGTCCCGGACCGAGGCCACCCTCAGGAGCCGGCGGCTGCCGATCCTCAGGCCTCCACTGGCGAGCCCCCCCAGTCCGCAGCTCAGGAAATTCGCCAAACGTCCGACTCCGTGCCGCCCGAGCCCTCCACCCTCCCCATGATACCGCTCGACCAATTCCGACCTCAGCCCCGACTGCGGGTGGTCCGCAAAGAGCCTCGGCGCGCCGCCTATCCGGTCGTCGATGTCCACACCCACCCCAGCATTCGGCTTCGCGATGATCCGGAAGCGCTAGCGCGTTACGTGGAGCAGATGGATCAGATGGGAATCGCTGTGTCGATCAGCCTGGATGGGGGAATCGGCGAGCGGCTGGTTGAACATATCCGGCTGCTGGAGAGCCGCTGGCCTAACCGCTTCGTTGTCTTCTGCCATCTGGACTTCCAGGGAGGCCAGCCCGCATCCAAGCCCGAGCGATGGCCCTGCAATCAGCCCGACTTCGTGCGGCGTTGTGTGGAGCAGTTACGCGAAGCTAGGAGGGCGGGCGCCTGTGGCATGAAGGTTTTCAAACAATGGGGACTCGGATATCGCAACGCCGACGGTTCGCTGGTGCGACTGGATGATCCGCGATGGGACCCCATCTGGGAGGAGTGCGGCAAACTGGGGTTTCCCATTCTCATGCACACCGCCGACCCGAGCGCCTTTTTTGAACCGATCGACGCGAAGAACGAGCGGTTCGAGGAGCTTTCCAGGAGACCCCAGTGGGCGTTTCCGCCCGACCGATTCCCGACGCGGGAAGAGCTGTTGGAGGCGCGTTTGCGCGTGGTCGCAAGGCACCCGCAGACGCGTTTCATCGCAGCCCATCTGGGGAATGATGGCGAGGACCTTCAGCAGGCAGCTCAGTGGCTGGACCAGTACCCCAACCTCCTTCTGGAAATCGCCTCCCGAATCAGCGAACTGGGGAGACAGCCCTACAGTGCGAAGGAATTCCTGGAGCGATATGGAGATCGAATTCTTTTCGGTACCGACGGCCCATGGCCGGCCGAACGCCTGCGGCGATACTGGCAGTTTCTTCAGACGCGGGACGAGTATTTTCCCTACTCAGAAAAAGAGTTCCCCCCCCAGGGTCTCTGGCAGATCTACGGAGTCGACCTTTCGGATCCGACGCTTCGCAATCTTTACCATCGCAACGCCATGCGCTGGGTTCCAGGTGTCGAGCCAAGACTGCAGGCGCTGGGTCTAGCGGTCGACTTGGAAACGAAGGGAGATCCAGCCAACCGCTAGCCCCAGGGGGTTAGCCTGATCAGGTTTGGGCGGGTCGGCGTTCGGGCTGCGATGCTGCCTTTCACCAAAAAGGGTTGAACCGAATGCGCTGATTCGGCCGATGGAAGGGTAGGAGAAGAGGGCTTCTGGAATCGAGCCCACTCTTGCGACCCCTCCGAAGATTTTTTGAGCAGGCACGGTTGGTCCATGAAGCAATTTCCGATCGAGTCGATGCGAGAGCGATTTCTTGCTTACGTCAGCGACCAGGGGGTCAACATCGAAGAATCGCTTCGCGAGTCTCTGTTGATCCAGAATGGTTCGTTCTTTGGCAGGCGGATGGCGCTGCATGGATTCCAGATCGTCTGGTTCGCCGAGGAAGACCACGTCAAGCTCTACAACCCGATCACGGGCTTGGTTTTTTCAGGGCCAACCCGCACGTGGCTCGATTCCGGTACCACCTCCCAGGTCGCCTGATCCATCGGGTTCACCATGCCGCACCTGGCAGCTTCCTATCTGGCCAGCGGAGCGTTTAGAATCGTTCCGAGGCACCGCGACCGAGCAGGTGCCAATCATCTAAGGTTCGACAGGAGAGGATTTTCCTGTCGATTCGTTTTTTTAGGGAGTCGCGTTCCATGCTGAGGACCCATCTGCTGCATCCTGGAATCCTTTCCGCCACGGCTCGCTGCGGACACCACGCGAAAATTCTGATCGCCGACGGCAACTACCCTGCATCCTCCAAAAAGGGACCTGCTGCGGAAGTGATCTGCCTGCAACTGATTCCCGGTGTTCCCACCGTCGCTCAGGTTCTAGAAGCCCTACTGCAGACGGTTCCGATCGACGAGATCTACATCATGGGGATTGATCCATCGGATCCCTACTCGAAGGTGGGTGAACCACCGGCCTGGGGCGTCTATCGGGAACTACTAAAAAAATACTCCCCCGACAAATCGCTGGGGTCCATCATGAAATGGGACTTCTACCAGGCGGTCCAGTCAGAGGATCACGTGCTGACGATCCAGACCGCCGATCAGGCCCTTTGGAGCAACGTCTTGCTGAGCGTCGGGTGCCGCATGCCCGGCTGATCGATCTCGATAACAAGTCCAGATCGGGCGTCACTGAGGGTGGCAGGAGTCGATCGAAGCCATAGCGCGAACTTTTCCGGCGCGAGAACTGTCTGTTCCTCCAGAGGACGAGAGACTCCATCGCATCTTGATGGCTCTCCAGAAAGCCAACCGGGCTCTGCCGGCCAAAATTCTCTTCGGGGGGCTGGTCGAGAGCGAAAGCGGTGAACGAAGCGAGAATGGTGATGCCCAAAGAACAGAAAGAAGACGGACAGGAGTGGATTGTCCCAACCGGCGAAGCCACCGGGATCATCCCGGTTGGAGAAGGCATGGAGCCGATCCAGGTGATCGCCAACCAGGCGATTCGACAGTCCTTTGGCGTGCAGTGCCTTCAACAGGCGGTCAATTCTCGGCTGGCGCCGGGCGTCACCAAGGTGGTGCTGAACCCCGATGCGCACCTGGGGTATGGGGCCCCTGTAGGCTGCGTGATGGTGGCTCCCGACCACATTTATCCGGGCCCCGTCGGGGTCGACATCAAATGTTCGATGAGCCTTCTGCAGACCGATCTGCCGGAGTCGGAGCTGATCGATCGCAAGCCGCGACGGGAACTGATGCGAGCCATCCTGCAGCGGATACCGACCGGACCGGGCAAGGGGCAGCGAAGTGTTCCCAAGAGCCGACTGGTGGATGAGCGATTGGGGCAGGATGTGGTGGTGCAGGGGGCAAGCCGCAATGTACTTCGCCGCCTGGGGATTCCTGGCGACTGGGCCGATCGATGCGAAGATGCGCGCCACTACGGCCCGGGGCACTCAGAAGATCAGCTGGCACACCGGCTGGAATATGGACTCCGCGATGCATTTCGAGACAAATTTCCGGAGAAGTGCAGCCAACTGGGCTCCTACGGCGGGGGCAACCACTTTGGTGAATGCGAGATCGTGCGGCTGGCTGATCCCCGGCGCGATCAACAACTCGCCGATATCTTCGGCCTGCGCGATGGATGCGTCGCCTTTCTCTCGCACTGCGGATCGCGCGGTCTGGGACACGGTCTTGCAATGAACCAGTTCAACCTGCTTCAGAACCGGTTTCGCAAGATGGGTCGGGCGTTTCCGGCGGGGGACCAGCAGTTGGTCTATGCCGAAATAGGAACGCCGGAAGCCGAGGCGTACCTATGCGACATGGCGATGGGCGCCAACTACGCCACCGTCAATCATCTCCTGATCAACAGCCTGGTGCTGGATGCCTTCCAGCAGGTGTTTCCGGGAGTGCGAGGCGAGCTGGTCTACTTCATCAGCCACAACATTGCGCGGCGCGAGGAAGTGGATGGCCAAATGGCCTGGGTGCATCGCAAAGGTGCAACGCGCGCATTCCCGGCAGGACATCCCGAACTGGCCAGGACCCCGTTCGCCCAGACCGGACATCCGATCCTCCTGCCAGGAAACCCGCGTGATGGCTCAGCCGTCATGGTGGGGCTGCCCGGTGCGGCTCAAAGCTGTTTCAGCATCAATCATGGGGCAGGGAGGGCGATGAGCCGCACGGCGGCCAAAAAAACGCTGCAGCAGGGGGAAATCGATCAGCAGATGGAACAGGCAGATATTCTCAGCAACTGCCGCTTTTATCCGATCGACGAAGCCCCAGAAGCCTACAAGTCGTTCCCTGAAGTGCTTCGGAGTGTCGAACAGGCAGGGCTTGCGCGAACGGTCGCCAAACTGGAGGCTCGCTTCGTCCTCAAGGATGGCGCTCCCGCCGACGACTGAGATCGAAAGAAAGGCAGCTGGACCAGTCCTACTTTCCCCTTGGCTTTTCCGAGGCGGGATGCGACTGAAAGAATTCCCAGATCGCATCGGTTGCGTTCAGGCGGTTGCTAGGCCTGCCGACCAAGAAATTTGGGGCCAAGGGGAATCCTCCAGGCCAGTGATGACCAAGACCTTCCACCGTGATGAATACAACTTCGGCTTGGTCCCTGCCATCGCTGTGCACCTCCCGCCGAACCCCCTCGGCAATCTCCTCGATGGAAGGTTGCTCCTGACAGCCTAGCGACTTGATCCAGTGGTCGATGAATCCCTGCACCGCCGGCTTGGGTCGCTCCCCCTGGTCTTTTCCCCCGAAAGCGAGTCGCGGATAGCCACCCTCGAGAGGATTCAGCGTATCGGCGGTGCCTGTGATGTAGAACACGGAAACCCCGCGGGGCGGCTGGGGCTTTTCGATCCAGCAGGTGCCTGCCACCGGTGCAATCGCCGCCACTGGGTGAGAAAGTTCCACCCCCAGGCGAAATGCCATCGACGCCCCATTGGAGAACCCTGTGATGAAGATGCGATCGGGATCCACGGCATACTTCTTGTCGATCGCGTCGATCATCGCATCGATGAATGCGGCGTCATCGATGTTTCTTTCGCCTGCATGAAAGCGGCCCGAACCATCATTCCACGCCTGGGGATTCTTGCGAAAGTTTGCGGGGCGCGATCGATCTGGACAAGTCGCTTCGGGATAGACGACAAGGAACGACTCTTTCTCTGCTTTCTCTGACCATCCAGTCTCTTTGGCCGCCGTCAGCCCCCTGCCTCCAAAACCATGCAGCATGATGACCAAAGGGGAAGGTCGCTTGGGATCACAGGAAGATGGCGCGAAAAAAATCGACTCACGCTGGCCTTGCGAGGTATCGACCTGCAATCGAACATGCCTCGCCGGCAAGTGATTGGCATCTTCGCCCTGGGTCTGCGACCACAAAATGGCCAGTGCAGGGAGAGCAAGCATGGCGATCAAAAGAGTTCGGAGTTGCATCGATGCACTCCTCGTGCGACTCAGCCAATCAACCGACGCTCAATCCAATTCAGGATGGCTGCGGCAACCAACTGCTTGCTACCTGAGACCGACTGGAGCACCTGGCCGCTTCGGTCGAGAATCTCGACCTGGTTATCCAGAGCATCCATGGCCGAGGCTTCGTTGGACACCATCAGATCACAGCATTTTCGCTGCATCTTGGAAATGGCCCGGAACCGAACATCCTCCGTCTCCAGAGCAAACCCGACGACCCACTGCGCTGGTTTTCGCTGGCAAGCGAGCGTGGCGACGATGTCGGGCGTCTCCACCAACTCCAGGACCAACGGTTGTCCCGATTTGCGGATTTTCTCAGGTTCCACCTGTCTCGGCATGTAATCGCACGGTGCTGCCGCTCCGATCAAGCCATCGCATTGGACGAAGTGATCTTGGCTTGCCTCCAGCATCTCCTGGGTGGTGACCACCGGGACCACCAGAGCACCGGCAGGATACTCCACCTGCACCGGGCCGGATACGACGACCACCTGGTGCCCTAGGTCGATGGCGGCCTGAGCCAGACAGGCTCCCATGCGACCACTGGAGCCATTGGAGAGATACCGCACGGGGTCAAGATACTGCCGCGTTGGACCCGAGGTGATCAGGATTCGAGCCACAGGCGGCTCCCGAATCAAGAAAAAGGGTGATTGACGGGGCTCGAACCCGCGACAACTGGAGCCACAATCCAGTGCTCTACCAACTGAGCTACAACCACCATCGAAGGAAAGCCGTTTGTGGCGACTTTCCTCTCAATTTATCGGTCGAGCCGCAGTCCGTCAACGGCGGCCGTTTCCTGACAGGGTGATCCGACGTGCGGTTGTGGCGCGTTGGAGGGGAGACAGGAACAGCGTAGGAGGAGGCTTAGGAACTTCCCACCCCGGAGGAATTGGGGAATAATCTCCAGGACTCTCTTGGTGAAACCCTGTCCATCTGCTCCGCTGCAGACCTCTGGCGGAACCGATGGTGCTTTTTTGATTGAACGCGACCGAAAGGATTCAGCACCGTGGAGCATCCCGACCCCAGTCCAGCCAACGAAGGCGATTCGATCGAGCGGCTGAATTTCATCGAACACGAGATCGAACGGGACATGCAGAGCGGGACCTGGAATGGTCGGACTTTGATCACGCGATTCCCCCCCGAGCCGAACGGGTATCTGCATATCGGACACGCCAAAAGCATCTGCCTGAACTTCGGGCTTGCTCGGAAATATGGCGGTCGTTGCAATCTGCGTTTCGACGACACCAACCCCACCAAGGAAGATGACGAATACGTCCAATCGATCATGGAGGATGTCCGATGGCTGGGATTCCAGTGGGACGAACTGCATTATGCCTCGGACTACTTCGAGCAGTTGTATCGCTGGGCGGAGAAGTTGATCGAGCAGGGGGATGCGTACGTCTGCGACCTGACAGGGGATCAAGTTAGGGAGTACCGAGGGACGCTTACCGAATCGGGCAGACCAAGCCCTTTCCGGGATCGGTCACCATCGGAAAATCTCGATCTCTTTCGACGCATGCGAGCAGGGGAGTTTCCGGATCACTCGCGAACTCTGCGAGCCAAGATCGACATGGCGGCGGCCAACATCAACCTGCGCGACCCGGTGATGTACCGCATTCTCCATGCGCATCATCATCGCACCGGCGATGCGTGGTGCATCTACCCGATGTACGACTGGGCTCATGGCCAAAGCGATTCGATCGAATCGATCACGCATTCGATCTGCACCCTGGAATTTGAAAATCATCGCCCGCTCTACGACTGGTTCTGCCGGGCTCTGGAGATCTACCATCCCCGTCAGATCGAATTTGCACGGTTGAATCTGAATTACACGGTGATGAGCAAACGGAAGTTGTTGCAACTGGTTCAGGAAGGGCTTGTCAGTGGCTGGAACGATCCTCGCATGCCGACGATCAGCGGCCTGCGTCGCAGGGGATACACTCCGGAGAGCATTCGCAATTTCTGCGAAACGATCGGCGTTGCCAAGTTCAATAGCACCATCGAAGTAGCCGTCCTGGAGAATTCCCTCCGCGAACATCTCAACCAGATCGCGCCTCGCCGCATGGCGGTGCTCGATCCGGTCCGAGTCATCCTCATCAACTATCCCGAAGATCAAGTCGAGTGGATGGATGCGATCAACAATCCCGAGCGACCGGAGGATGGCTCGAGAAAGCTGCCGTTTTCGCGCGAATTGTGGATCGAGCGGGAGGACTTCCAGGAGAATCCACCACCGAAGTTTTTCCGACTGAAGCCAGGGGGTGAAGTCCGCTTGCGATACGGCTACATCATCCAGTGCCAGGAAGTGGTTCACGATGATGCCGGAGAGGTTCAGGAGATTCGATGTACCTACGATCCTCAGACTCGCAGCGGCGGCCCCCAGGCCGATCGCAAGGTGAAAGGTACGATACACTGGCTGAGCGCTCGGCATGCGCAAGTCGCTAAGGTGCGACTCTACGATCGGCTTTTCTGTCGCGAGGATCCAGAGGGAGGCGAGGAAGGGACCACCTTCCTCGACCAGCTCAACCCTGACTCGCTGCGGGAGATTGAGGCGATGGTGGAGCCGGAATTGATGAGCACACCTGCCGGGCAGCAGGTGCAGTTCGAGCGGAACGGATACTTTGTTGCCGACGCGATCGATTCCCGACAGGATGCCCCTGTTTTCAACCGCATCGTTCCTCTGAAGGATTCCTGGGCCAAGGAAGTCGCCAAAGGGACCCGCGGTCGGTAGATGCCTGATGGTGACCGATCGGACTAGGAACCTATCGGCATACCTGCAAAATCCTAACCCGCAGCGTAAGCAAGGGACGGTTCTCGAATAGGTTCTCAACCGAAGTTCCCTTGGATCGCAACGCTCAGGAGTCGAATGATGAAGACGGATAGGAAACAGTGGTGGGGCTTGGTGGCAATCGGGGTGAGCCTAGCGATGGCCTTTCTGGATTGCAGCAAATCCAAGGCCGAAGATTGGCCACAGTGGTTTGGGCCTCGCCGCGATGGATCGATCCAGGAGCCGGGATTGATCGAAAGGATTCCCGAAGGAGGTTTGAAACGACTCTGGAGCCAACCAGTGGGCCTTGGCTATGCCGGGCCAGCGGTTGCTGGTGGTCGTGTCTTTGTCAGCGACTACCTTAAGGAGTCCGGTGAGATCACCAACAACCCTTCGCTTCGCGATCAGCTTCGTGGCCAGGAGCGACTGCAATGCCTGGATGCAGAAAGTGGCGAAGTGCTTTGGGACCATCGCTACCCAAGGAACTACTCCATCTCCTATCCTGCGGGGCCGCGTGCTACGCCGGCTGTCGAAGGAGACCGAGTGGTGCACCTGGGGGCGGAAGGGGATCTGATCTGCTTTTCCGTGGAGGATGGAAAAGTCGCATGGCAGAAGAAACTGCCGGAAGTCTACGGAAGTGAAACACCTATTTGGGGCCATGCCGCCAGTCCGCTGATCGTCGACGGACAGGTGATCGTCTTGGCTGGGGGCGAAGGCGCCTACGTGGTCTCGATCGATCTGCAAAGCGGTAAAGAACAGTGGCGCGCGCTGACCGCAAAGGAACTGGGCTACTGCCCCGCCGTCGTGGTCACATTCGGCGGTGTTCGACAGCTGATGGTCTGGGATCCGGAGGTCCTACACAGCCTCGATCCGGCAACCGGCAAGGAACTCTGGTCAGTTCCGATCGCACCCTCTTACGGCATGTCGATCGCTCCCCCTGTCGTATCGGGTGACCGGATGTATGTCAGTGGAATCGGTGAAGCCAGTGTCATGCTGAAGTTAAAGGCGGATCCGGCGGGTGCAGAGGTCTTGTGGCGGGGCAAAAGCAAGATGGCGCTCTACAGTGGCAATGCAGCACCAATCTTTCATAGCGGCTTTGTTTATGGCGCCGACTGTGGCGCAGGCAATCTGATATGCTTTGATGCCGCCGATGGCACTCGCCGATGGGAGACTTACCAACCAACGGCCGGTGGGACGCGACGCGTCAGCCATGGCACCGCCTTTATTCACTCCCTGGGGAACGATCGCTATTTGGTACTGACGGAGACCGGGGACCTAGTGATCGCCAAACTGACTCCCCAAGAGTATCAGGAGCAAAGTCGTTTCCACGTGATCGATCCGACAAACGAGTGTTTTGGAAGGCCGGTGGTCTGGAGTTATCCGGCGATCGCCAATGGGAAACTCTATGTCCGCAACGATCGAGAGATCGCCTGTTACAATCTGTCGGCAGATGGAGCCACCGGATCGCGGTAGCTGTACAGCGGTTGCCAGCCACCGATCTACATAGCTCCCATAGCAAGATCGCCTTGGTGGGGTGAAACTTGCAACCAAGCTTTTACACCATCTGGCGATGGTGCCTACGGAAAGCCAGCGGACTTCGTAGCCCGCGGGACTTTCTCGCGAAAGCAAGGAAAATGAGAGCAAACAATCAGCCAAGAGGCGTCGCAGTCGAACGCAATCCTCTCTCAGGCCACCTTGCGGTCGCGGAGGCGGCAGGCCGTTTCATGCCAGTGTTCGATCGCGCTGGCCCCAGGTGCGGCACTGCCCCTGAGAATCCGATAGCCTTTGGATGACTTGGCATATCGCTCGATCGCTTCACGGAATCGCTCCGATCGGATCTCCGCAATGCGTTCGATTTCTTCGTAGCCGGCGGCAACGATCAATTGAGCATCGACGCTGCGAAGGCCTGGAATCATGCAAGCGATCGCGGCCTGCTGCTGCCACCTTCGAATCAGGGGTAGCGGACATTGCTCACTGGCAACACGGCGAGCGATCTCCTCGGCCGAATTCTTGAGCAGATCCGCGACGGTCGTGACCCCGTGGCTTTCCAGAAGGCTGGCCATCTTGGGACCGATGCTAGGGGCATCGACCACTGGTTGATGAGCCAGCAGGGGATGAGCCGCATTCCAATTCTGGCTGGGAGGTACTTCCTTCCACAGATTTGGAAGGGTGCGATCGGCCGACTTCACCACCGCAGGAAACGGGATGACATCGGGATCCTGCATGCCAGCCGCTCGTACCTTCGACGTTTGCACCAGCGATGGTCGCTCACCGACCACCTTGGGAGCCTCCAAGGGTGGAAGCTCCATGGCAGCTGGCGCAGATTTCGATCGGGGCGATGACAGAGACACTGGGATCGGATGCTTGGGAGGGGAGGCGATTGCTGGCGTATCGAACAGCCAGTTCTCCACCCTCTCCTTTTCGGCACGCGATCCGCGCTGCCAGATCGATTGGCCGACGGGAGTTTGCAGCATTCGCTGGAGATCCGATCTCAGTTGGCTGCGAGCCTGCTGGCTCAGCGATTCTATCGACCGTACGCCTGAAGCAACCAGAAGGGCGGCATCGAATCCTCGCAGGCCCGGGGATTGCAACTGCAGAAGTGCTTCAGCGGCGACGGTTCGCACGAGATCTGCCTGTCTGCCAAAGGCTCGATCCACCCGTTGCCACTTCGATTCGCTAAGGCTGGCCAATTCCCCAATGGTCCAGATTCCCAGCGAACGCAGACGAAACAGAGCGTCCTCTGGAAGTCTTTGCAGTTCCGAAAGGTCCGACTGGGCGGCAAGTCGATCTTCCCGGGCAGTCGGCATTGGGGATTGGCTTGCACCTCCGGCAATCTCCACCATCCAGCCATTTTGGCGGCCATTCCAATGCCAGCGGCGCAGAGATTTCGATGCCAAGCTTTGGGCCGAAGAGACTTGCCCACCGATCACCAGAATTTGAATACCTCGAAACGCAAGATGATCGAGAGAATCGGCTAGGGTGGCAGCTTGACTGGTGTGGATCGAACGATCCCTGAGGTCGACCACCCATGGAAGCACAGTTCCGTGTTCCTGCAAGTATTCCAAGATCGCCAACTGACAGGCCCAAAGCTCCCATCGGCTTGTTGACGGCCGGCTTTCCGCGTGGCGGTTCACCAGATCGCGGACCTTCCACCGCTCTAACCACTGCTCGGCCTTTTCGCGGAGGGCGTGGTGGCAGCGTGAGTTTTTGATTTCAGGTGCCTGCATCGCATGCAGTCGAAGCAGCCTTCGTTCTTGGAAACGCCTGGCGTTCCAATCGGCAATCTGTCGACTGGCAAAATGCATTCGATGCCGCGCATCTGCAAGCTGCTGATTCCATTGGCTCGATTCGGTCACGATCGCCAGATCGCGTTGCTCGAGCAGTTCAGAAAGCTTCCGCTGCGCAGCTACGAGGTCGTCTCGGAGCTTCCGGGACCGCTCTTCTAGCGCATCCACCTCGGGATGAACCGAAGGGGCGATTGCAGAGCTATCGCGGGTTGTGCCGAAGACACGCGGAACCGATCGCACTGGGATGTGGAAGTCGCCGAAATGGAAAATCCGATCGAATCGATTCTCCTGACCAGATGAAGCAATCTGGGGAGAGTGCACGACGGCGGACGGATTCCGTAAGGCATTCTCGCGATGGGAGGACGCTGCAGAGCGAGATCGAAGTTCCATGGAGTGTTCCAACGACTCACAGCTTGCCTCCAAAAGCCGCTGCAATTGGATGATCCGATTTCGTTGCAGATGGATCTGCTGTTCCCATGGAAGCTGGGAATTCTGGCGGTGTCGCCGATACGAAGCCATATGTTCGCGAAGACGTCGATAGTCGAGTACTGCGAGATCGTACTCGTTTCGCCACCAGGCCAGATCCTTTGGGGGAGTTGGCTCCTGGAGTTGCTTTGCCAGCCGAGTCATTTCTTCTTTCCAGCGACCGGAAGGCTGTCGGCTGGACTGCGGCATGGCAACCACCAATCCGAGGTCCGATGCGACTTTATCGAGCTGTTGCCAGGGGTCTTGGCCGGGTGGTTCCGAGTAGAGCAGTTGGAGCGGAGAGTCGGGGAGGCGGCGCCAGATGGCTAGGCGGGAGACTTGGTGATCCCAGGTGCGATCAACCGTACGGACATGCCATCGCGCCTCGTCCAGATTGTTATCGTTCCAATTGGGTATCTGGACCAGAAACCTATAGGGTGGCTCGACTGCCTCAAGCGAAGCATAGCCCAGGGATTGATCGGGTGGCCAAAGATTGTCGGTCGGTGTGGCGTTCGAATCACTTCTGTGAGGGAACACAGAGTGGGTGCGATTGCATCCCCGAAGCGCCTGGCGCAGAGAAGCCGCCAACCCCTCCAGAAGCTCGGGGTAGCTGGCGTCCAGTGCATGGATTCCGTGCGCCAGGCCAGACAGCGAAATCTGCTCGCCTGACTGCTTGCCAGCCGACGGGATAGTCCAATGGATCTCACGTAAGAACATCTTTTGGGTTCCTTCCCAAACCGGTTTGGCGATCCGTGCCAAACGGAAACCGTAGCAGCAATCGGCTGTTGGGGTAAAGACCATTTGACTTAAACTGAGTCCATCGCAGCTCCCTTCAGCTCGGTACTGCCAGATCAGGTTTGCCCACCTTTCGAATGCTATCAGTGAATGGCACCTCTTCAATGCGATCAAAACAGCCGATCCACCATCTGGCGATGGTGGCTACCGCAAGCGGATTCAGTCGGTGGATTGAAACAAAAGGTGTGCTCAATCGGTGTGTGGCACCTTTCGAATGCTATCAGTGAATGGCACCTCTTCAATGCGATCAAAACAGCCGATCCACCATCTGGCTATGGTGGCTACCGCAAGCGAGGGCAATCGGTGCAAGCGAACGCTATCGGTGGGCGCACCGGAACGCTGATAGACGCTGTATGGCGAGTACCTAGGCTTTCTGGGACCCGCGGTGGCTAAAAGATCTCCGATCGGTTCGCCATGGAACGAAGCCGGGGTGGGGAAATAGAAGGGCAAACTTGGGGACCCACTCAGGGGACCCGCGAAAATGACTGTTTGTGGTGGGTTTCGTGATGGTGGGTGGTGTGTGATCCAGTTGCAGTGGATGCCAGTTATAATGACAAAATTGGAGATGGCTGACCGACCGAAACGGCTGCTTGCGGTGCGTCATCCGGGCGACTGTTTACTCCGCAATCCCTACCCTCTCTTACCCATCCTTGCCTTTCCTTTTGATCAGGATCGTTCCGATGCTTTGGTTCCAAAAGATTCGTTGGTTGGCGTGGTTGATCGGCATGACGTTCTGGATATCCGGCGTCACCGTCTTGGCTCAGCAGGGTGCGACAGCACCTTCAGCGTTCAAGGTTCCCGAGGGTTTTGAGGTCGAACTGCTGCACGAGGTGCCGCTGGCCGAGCAGGGGTCCTGGGTCAGCATGTGTGTCGACCTGGAGGGTCGACTGATCGTTTCGGATCAGTATGGAAAACTGTATCGAGTCGCCTTGCCAAAGAAGGAAGGTGAGAAAATCACCGTCGAAACGCTCGATGTTTCGGTCGGTATGGCTCAAGGGCTCCTGCACACTCGGGACGGGCTGTACGTCAATATCAATGGCGAAGGACCCAGCGGCGCAGGGCTGTACCGCCTGCAGGATCTCGACAAAGATGGAAAGTTTGAGAAGCAGGACCATATTATCCCGCTGAATGCAGGAGGGGAGCATGGCCCTCACGCCTTGATTGAGGGACCGGACGGCAGGATCTACCTGTGTGCGGGCAATGCGACCGATCTACCAACAAAAATCGACCGATACCGAGTCCCCAAGCATTGGTCGGAAGATCATCTTCTGGGCCGCATGCCCGATGCGCGCGGATTCATGGCGGACCGATTGGCTCCCGGCGGCTTTGTGCTCAGCTTCCGCCCCGATGGCTCGGACGTCGAATTGGTGGCGACTGGCTTTCGAAACGAATACGACATCGCATTCAATCCTCTGGGCGATCTGTTCACCTACGACGCAGACATGGAATGGGATGTCGGGACGCCATGGTACCGTCCGACAAGAGTCAATCATGTCACGGGCGGATCCGAGTTCGGATGGCGTAATGGTACTGGAAAGTGGCCCGAGTACTTTGCCGACAGCATGGGAGCTGTGGCCAACATTGGACCAGGATCTCCCACAGGGATCTGCTTCGGAACCGGAGCGAAATTTCCGGCTAAATACCAAAGGGCCCTGCTGATCGGCGATTGGAGCTACGGTGTCATCTATGCGGTTCATCTGACGCCTGAAGGATCGAGCTATCAGTCGACCTTTGAACCTTTCGTCTCAGCTTCGCCGATGCCGATCACCGATATGGTGGTCCATCCTTCCGATGGCAATCTCTACTTCATGATCGGGGGTAGGAAGGTACAAAGCGGTCTTTATCGGCTGAAGTACAAAGGCCCCGAAAGCACGGCGCCGGCCGCACCGATCGATTCCGCCAATGCGGCGCAGGCCCGCAGCCTTCGCAGGAATCTCGAGCAGTTGCAGGCGCCGGGCAAGCCAGGGGCTGTCTCCACCGCGCTCGCGATGCTGGGACATCCCGACCGTGCCGTCCGATTCGCAGCGAGGATCGCTCTGGAGCACCAACCGGTGACGCAATGGAGAGGTCGTGTGATGCAGGCCACCAACCCCCAATCGCTCATCACCGGAGCCATCGCACTGGCTCGCTGTGGTGAACCTTCCGATCAAGCCGTCATCCATCAAAAATTGGCAAGCATCGACTGGGGATCGCTCGATCGAACCAACAAGCTGGAACTGCTGCGAGCCTATCAGCTGAGCTTTACAAGGCTGGGTGAAGGGAGTCCCGAAACGCGACAGCCCATTGTCGCTCAATTGGACCGCCATTTCCCTGTCCCCGATGAAGACAGTCCGCTCAACCGCGAATTGGCCACCGTCCTGGTTTACCTGGGTGCTCCAGGCATCACCGATCGCTGCATAACTCGCATGAGCAACGCTCAGTCAGCCGACGAACAGATCCATTACGCCATGGCGCTTCGGGATGTCAAAGAGTGGACCGACGAGCAGCGGCAGAAGTATTTTCAGTGGTTCATCGATGTCTCCACCGCCCGTGGTGGCGCATCTTTTGGTGGATTCCTCGCCAACATCCGCAAAGTAGCCATCGGCCCTTTGACCGACGAACAGAAGCAGAAGCTAGGCGAATTGGTAGGGGACCTTCCCGAACCACGGGATCCACTTGCCGATCTGGCGCCTCGGCCTCTGGTTCAGGAATGGAAGGTGGAGGACTTGGCAGAGGAAGCATCCCAGAAGAATTCTGGGTACGATTTCGCCAAAGGCAAACAGCTCTTTGCCATCGCGCAGTGCTACAAGTGCCATCGATTCCAGGGACAGGGTGGAATCCAGGGCCCCGATCTGACCGCCGTTTCCGGCCGCTTCAGCCCACGCGAAATGCTTACGGCGATCATCGAGCCTAATAAGGAGATCAGCGACCAGTATCAAGCGACTCAGTTCATCACAGAAGACGATCAGATCGTGGTAGGTCGCGTGGCCAACCTGAACGGATCGACTTTGATGATCACCACGAACATGCTGGATCCCCAGAACTTCACCAATCTCGACCGCAAGGCGATCACTGAAATGAAGCCCAGTCCCAACTCGATGATGCCTTCAGGATTGCTCAACACGCTCT
>JBIINB010000059.1:0-27253 GCA_044337705.1 Pirellulaceae bacterium
AGCAATCGGACTGCTTGGGGTCATCCGTACTTTGCCACTGGCACTACGCTAACGCCGCTGAATGACAAAGCCAAGTGCCAGTCGACCGGCAATCGGACTCGCGATCTGCAGGCCTGTGCGGCACTCTGGGGTGACAACTCCGGCTTCTACAGCTCCCACACCGGTGGCGGTCAGTTTGCCATGGCCGATGGAGCGGTCCGGTGGGTGTCCGATCAGATCGACATCCTGACCTACCAGCGGCTGGGTGCGATGGCCGACGGGAACGTCGCCAACATCGAAGCCGACTGAGTTTCGTTGGTGACACTGAAAAAAACTACCAAAAACCCCCGAGGCGACTCGGGGGTTTTTTCATTCATCGCATCTGCGTATTCATACGGTAGGGTGTGTGTGGCATTTTATTGGCAATACGAGCGTCAGCCTAGGAAAATGCCGTGACCTCGATCATGCCTAAGCACAAGAGCCCGACCGCAGAACAGACCAGGGTTTCGGCTCGTGGGAAAAGGACATTACTGCAGGCGAGCGGGGGACTTAAGTCCCCTGTTTCTGGCATCTGCGAGCCAGGCAGTTAAGCGAGAGGAACAGTGGGCTGACGCCCACCGCTCGCCGAAGAATACTTGGCAAAGAAAACTTGCCGAAGGATGCCTACTAGCATTGGGCGGGAAGTACTTGACCATTAGTCCCTGAAAGCGATCCTAAACCTACAAAAAGGCATGTTCGTCAGGGGAATCGTACTCGTACTCAGTGCAACGGTACTCGTACTCGAAAGGATCGCTGATGCCAGAACCAATCTTCGACCATGAACGACTCGACGTTTACCGCCTCTCGATTGACTACGTCGCCTTCTCTTACGACCTCGCTAAAACCTTGGCTAGTGCGAATCGTCACGCTCGCGATCAGGAGAGAGAAAGGGGACGGAGGTGAATTCGCATACCCCCGTCCCCTTTTTTGGCCTCGTGCTTGCTCTCTTGAAATTGTCACTTGGTATGCTGATCTCCTACAGATTCCTATCTCGCACAGGGGACTTGAACCCCATAAACTAATGCCCATGACGGGCGTACCAAAGCAGTGAACCGGAGCGGCGGAATCTCGCGTTTCTGAAATGGAAAATCCTCCGCCGTCGCCCGGTTGCGTCAGACTTTCGCTGCAAAGAAAGAAAATAAAACAAACGCAGAGAAAAACGATGAAACGGCAAGATTCTCGAACTCAAGACAGTGCGCCTGCCGTGATAGGAGGGGTTGGTGGAAGTGGAACTCGTTTAATCGCTCAATGCCTCAAAGAAGCCGGGTTCCACATCGGAACTGATCTCAATAAAGCAAACGACAATCTTTGGTTTACATTACTTTTTAAACGAATTGAGATCCTATCCGCTTCTGAGGAAGAATTTGACGAGTTGCTTAGAATTTTCATTAAAGGAATGACAGGGTCAACTACTTTCTCAAGACATCAAGTCAGCTTAATCGAATCTTTAAGCTCCAAGGATCGAGAGCAGCATCCGTCACTCTGGCTGAAAAAAAGGGCAGAAACCCTCTTGTCGCAGACGGCTGCAATGAATCCAGACGAGAGATGGGGATGGAAGGAGCCGAATTCACATATAGTACTAGATCGCTTATTCGATCGAGTGGAAAATATGAAATATATTCATGTTACTCGGAATGGACTTGATATGGCCTACAGCAAAAACCAAAATCAATTAAGATTATGGGGATCGCATTTCATAAATGGTACAGTCGATGAAACGCCACATTACTCCCTAAAATATTGGTGCATTATTCATGAACGCGTGCTTCATATCGGAAAATCCATGGGAGAAAACTTTCTATTTCTTAATTATGATGAATTCTGCATGAATCCGGAAATTGGATTGAAAAAACTTTTCAGATTTCTTGGAATTGATATCGAATCCCTGCTGCCAAAATTAGTAGCATTGGTATCCCCCCCAGATTCAATAGGTAGGTTCAAAAAACACAGCACGGAAATATTTTCAGCAAAAGACATTGCATTTGTAAAATCTCTAGGATTTGATGTCGGCAGCCGCTAATTAGTCCCTCGCGGAAAGCCGGTCGCAGCGGCTGATTGCTCCAGTCAAATCGGTCGATGCCTCCGACGGTATAAACTCCTGTCCTTGCGGGATACTGTCCGCAGAGCAGTGCCGCGCGCGTCGGGGTGCAGTTCTGGCAATGATGGTGATTGCGCCATCGCATTCCTTCCTCGGCCAGTCGATCGATGTTGGGTGTCTCGTAAAAACCGCTGCCGTAACAGGCCTGATCGGTATACCCCAGGTCATCGGCTAGGATCAGATCGATGTTGGGGCGGGCGCCGCTGAAGGTGGTGGACCGGGTACCGTCGACTGGTTGGGCCATACCCGGCTGGACCAAACAAGATAGACAGATCCAAACGAAGGACATAACCATCCAGCGCCTAGACAAGTTTGGTAAATCGAAGGGATGATCAAAGGTCATGGTGAAAATCCTAAGGTTGTTTCCAGTGGGCCAAGCATCCAAGGTCTACGGTACCGCGCCGCCCGAGGATGGAATCGGCTACAATCGACATCCTTCCGGGCGTTGCTGGGGAATCCTGGCGACGAGGATCTTGTAGCTGGCGAAAGTGGCGTTGGAAAAAACGTTCCAGAGAGGGTGGATTCATGCGTGCGGTGAACGGGCAAGGGCTTCTGGATAGTGGAATGCATTCCGGCCAGTCGGGAGTCGAACGAGCTGGGAAGCGCTGGAGCCATTCCTTTCTGGCCAGGGGACTCGTTGGTTTAGGATGGCTGCTGGTGAGCTATGGACCAGCAGCAAGGGGAGAGGAAGGACCTGCGATCGGAAAGGCGATCGCGGTGGAATCGGCTGCGAGAATCACGCGAGACATTCAGTTCTTTGCCTCCGACGCAATGGAAGGACGCGGCGTGGAAACCGCGGGACTGATGCATGCCGGTGACTGGATTGCCGGGCGGCTTCAGAGCCTTGGGTGGAAGACCGATCTGTTTGACGGGACACCGTTTCAGGCCTTCAGCATTGAAGGACCTCTGAAGATGGGCGCCTTAGAATCCAATCGCATGACGCTGACCGATCCTCAGGGGGCATCGATTCCTTGGAAGCTATCGGAGGATTTCACTCCCGTTTCGCTCGGCAGCAATGCAACGGTTACGTCGCCACTCGTCTTTGTCGGGTACGGGATTTCCGCCGATGAGGGAGAGGGCAAACTGCAGTATGACGATTACGCCGGGATCGATGTCCAAGGCAAAATCGTTATCATTCTTCGAAAGGAACCACGCCCCAACGATCCAGAGAGTCCCTTTGAGGGAACTCAGTCCAGTCGCTATGCATTCTTTGCGACGAAAGTGACCAACGCGATTGCGCATGGAGCGGCAGGGGTCATCTTGGTAAACGACAAGGCGACTTCCGAGGAATCCAATGACGCTCTGCTTTCGATCGATGGGGCCGGCCGGGCGCCTAGGTCAGGTAACAAGATTCCTGTTCTCTTTGCACGCCGCGCAGCGGTCGATCCGATCGTTCAGTCGGCCACCGGCAAGACCCTAGCCGATCTGGAAGCCGAGATCGACAGCGATCTGAAACCGCGTTCGGTGGAACTGGGTGGCTGGAAGGCAGAAGGGCAAACGGAACTGATCGAAGCATCGATCAATGTCCGCAACGTGATCGCTATGCTCCCGGGAGAGGGCGAATTGGCCGACGAATTTGTGGTCGTCGGGGCTCACTACGATCACGTCGGCATGGGGGGACCTGGGTCGCTGGCGCCAGGCACCATCGCCGTGCACAATGGAGCTGACGATAATGGATCTGGGACCATCACGCTGATGGAGGTGGCCCGCCGACTGGCGATCCAGCCACCCTCGCCAAGACGCACCCTGGTCGTCATGGCGTTCTCAGCGGAGGAAAGAGGATTGCTGGGAAGCCGACACTACTGCCGCAACCCGCGTTTCCCGCTGGAAAAGACAGTCGCCATGGTCAACATGGACATGGTGGGACGACTGGATTCGGATCGGCTGACGATTTTCGGAACGGGATCCGCCAAGCAGTTTGACGCCTGGGTTGATGCGCTCAATGCGAAGCATCAATTCGATCTCGATAAAGTACCGGCAGGGCTGGGTCCAAGCGACCATGCTTCCTTCTTTGAAGTCGGCGTTCCAGTCTTCCACTTCTTCACCGGACTGCACAATGACTACCATCGCCCCAGCGATGATCCCGATAAGCTCAACATCGATGGCATGGTTCGAATCGCCGACATGGTGACCGAACTGACCCTTCAGCTGGCGACGACTTCCGAGAAACCAGAGTTTGTGAAGGTGGCGGGACGAGCCAATCCGCAGGCGGTTGTCCCAAGGCGACCTCGGATGCAAATCCAACTGAAGACCGATGCGGAAGGGGTGGTGATCGAGAGTGTCGAAGCTGGGGGAGCCGCCGAAAAGGCAGGGCTGATGCCAGGAGACAAACTCCTGGAACTAGCCGATAAGGAATTGGCAGGACCTGATGCGCTGCTGGAGGCTCTATCCAGTCACAAAGTAGGAGAGACGGTCACGGTCGAGTACCAGCGAGGAGAGGAAAAGAAAATGACCGACATCACCCTGGTCAAGTAGTCGGCCTGTCACCGATTCAATCGACCGGCTTTGCCCCTTGCAACCGGTCGCGATGATCTGCGACCCTATCTCAAAGGCTGCTCCAACTGGGCGGTGGCATCGAGCTAGGCAGGGAGGTAGACGAGCTGACTCCTGTCCCGACAGGACTGGAGCTGCTGCTAGTGGTTGCCGGTGCATAGCCTGTAGCCGGAACGACGCCTCCTTGCTGGCCGCTAGGGCTGGCGTGCCAAGCCGCATCGACCACTGTCGGGCTGCTGGCCAGCGCATTGCTGCTAGAACTTGACGGCGGTGCGGTCGATGATCGGAGGGAGGATTGTGCCGAGGCCTGCTGTACCCCACTGGAACTCGGTAGCGAAGAGGTGCTGGGAAGCACCGGTCCCGTGCCACCCGGCATGGAGGGAACGGATGTCGATGGCATCACGGCTCCCGGAGCCACGCCGGCGGCAGGAGCCTGAGGGGAGTAGACGCCGGGAACAGCATAGCTGCCCGTCGGTGGAGGTGGAACTCGTGTCATGCTGGGTGCCGTTCCCCAGGTCGCCGGCGGCTGTGTTCCATAGGGATAACTGGGAGCCGCAGGGTAACCGGGAGCTGCACCATATCCGGGAGCTGCACCATATCCGGGAGCCGTACCGTAACCAGGGGCCGCACCATATCCAGGAGCCGCACCGTAATTGGGCACAGTGCCGTACGGATTGGCATAAGGGTTGGGATTGGAGTGGCAGCCGACCAAAAGCAGGGAGCTGCCTAGCAACCAGACAGTCGACAGCCAGGCAGTCGGCAGGCCGACGGCGGGCAGAAAATGACTCCGTCGAACATCGAATGGACGGCTGGCCATGAGCGAGGGCCTTGTGCTGGAGAATTTAGGATCGATCGATATAGCGGCTTCTTGGCCGCATGCGCGCGGATCGTAGAGAATCCCAGATCCGCTTCCAAGAGCAGATGGAACGCATTGGGCTTCCCCTTCGCAGCTCCGCGTGGTTTGCCACGCTCACTTTGGCCGATCACGATCATGGATCTCCCCTGGTAATGCCAGCACTCGATCGTCCGATGGTTGCCACGACTTCCTAGGCGCCCGCTGCAAAATGGAAGAAGTACAGCGCGGGCCGTCCAGTAGGTCCCGTTTGATCCGATGAAACCGGGCAGCTTCGCTGCAGCGCTACACGTTGGATCGTTTTTTACGGGCTACTAGCTTGGGGCGGCTGGTTTTGGTGAAAGGGTTCAGCCACCGCGCGAGGATTGCTCAGGGAGTCGCCATCCTTTTCCGCATGCGCTCTTCGTTGCGGCATTCGCCCTAGAGAGCCCCGAAATGCGCAATACATTTCCTTCTTCCGATGCCCCAGCTCCTAATAGATATAGGAATTCAACCTACCGTCTCCTAGTAGGTGAGAGAACGTAGCCTTCTAGCTCCTAATAGATAGTTGTAGTCAACCTGCCGGCTTCCGGTAGAAGAGGCGACTTAGCAGCTTAGCTAATAGCTTAGCTAATAATGGACCCGGAAATTTCGCCCCCCGAGTCCCAATAGATACAGGGGAATTTTTTTGTGGGCGCGAGTCGTCCTGACCAATTGCCGATCGCGAGCCGGTTGTTGGCATACGGCCAATTGCTGGCGGCATGCAAGACAATTTCCCCCGTAATGGATAGAAGGAGGTTCGCATCCGTCTGTCGCAGTGATGGATTGGATCTCCTCGGAAGAGATCGGATCGATCCGAACGGGTATGAGGGTTTTGGAACTTGTGTCCTTCAGGAGAACCGCATGAGCTACCAGAGATTTGCATTCGATGGACAGCAGGCATCCGAGGCATTGGCACAGTTTGGTCAATTGCTTGGGGAGCTGGAGCAGCAGGAGGTGACTCGGATGGTACTTCGTCGAGATCCAAGTTTTGGGGACTGCGATCTGGATTGCATGGTGGTTCGCAGCAGGAATCTATCGAGGGTGAGCATGGGTCCGCTGCTCCACCAGTTGGTTACTGGGTTCCTGATGCGCAGTCGCGATTTTCGCCCGCTGGAACAGTTGATCCCCAGCGGCTTGTTCTCCGACGCGACCTTGCAGTTGCGTTTGGAACGACGGCGGGGCAAACGCCTGTTGCGGCTGATTCGAGCGATCCCTGTGAGCGGTCACTGATGAGGTGCACGGCGAAGGATGTGGCGGGCTTTCTGGATTCTAACGAACGGCTCATGGGGACTCTTGCATGAGCGATAGGAGGTCCGGCAGATCGATCCGGGCAATCGCATTTTGATTCCAGTGGTTGCCTCCTGCGGCACCGACGAACAGGCTTGCCCCCGTCTTCTGGGCTTGGAACAGAAACGGGGTGACATGCCCGTGGAGGTCCTCAGGGGATCCCGATCGAGGGACAAGAAGCCCACGGTTGGTCCAGGCCAGACCGTCGTGACTGTTAGCCCAGCGGGTGCCTTCCCGGGATTCGTAGACCATCAGATAGCCATTGCCGATCCGATTCACATGGATGCCTCCTGCATCGACGCCGAAGACAGGATTGCTTTGGTGCTTGATCCAGGTGACACCGTCGTTCGATTCCGCGTAACCGACCGCGCGGACGGACCTCGGCGAGGTGGGTACATTTTTGACGGGAGCGCCTTCGGGGAGATCCTTGCGTCCGTCGTACCACATCCGAAAGCGCCCCTCGTCGTAGAGCACGCTGGGGCGCCCGACCAAGAGAGAGTCCCAGTGGGGCGATTGCGAAGGTCGAAGGACCACCTGGGGATTCGTCCAGTGGACGCCATCGAGTGATGTGACGACGGCGATCTCGTCGCGAATATCCTGTGTGGCTCGCGTGTAGTACATCCAGTACTGCCCGTCAACTTTCACAACCGATGGGTCGTTGACATGATTGGCATCCGGATCTTCCAGGACGACTCCCAACGATTTCCATGCGACGCCATCTTCCGATTCGGCCAGATGGATTCGGTCGTGTCCATCTTTAGCCTGGGCACCAAACCACATCCGCCAGCGTCCTGCTTCGCGATGCACCTCTGGCGCGTAGATATTGCCTTTGCCGTGAGGCGCTGCCTGAAGCTCCCCTTCGGGCACGAGGACTAACCGCATAGCGTTAGGCTTTGAAGGCGACTGAGCCATTAAGATGCCGCGGTGATCGATCGCGACTAGGAAGAACAGACTTTGGGTCCCAAGGATGGCAGAGAACATGGACCTCGAATGAACCAAAGACCTTTTCGCTGGCGCGGCATTTGGAATGGATCTTCGCTGTCGAAGGGACATGGATGCCTCGCGTGGGCGCACAAGTCAGGGGACCGGTACCGGACGATGTTGGTGTCAGATTCCTTTCAACATAGGTCCCCCTTGGAATCAACGAAAGCAGACATGCTGGTCCATGGATAAGGAATCCCGCAAAGTGCGATGGGCGATTGTTGTTCGAGTCGCGGATGACTTTACAATCGAAATTTCTGCTCAAGGACTCGCCTGCCTTTCTCAAGTGCAAACCAGTCAGCTATTCGGAGAAAATCCGTGTCGATCGATCCTTCGCAAATTCCAGATGGAGAGTTCTGGGCTGAAGTCCTACTGGCTTCCTTTCGAAGGAGAACTGGATCCAACCTGCTGGAAGCCGCCTCTTCGCCAGAACAGCTTGCCAGTCAGTTGTGGGAGAGCCCATGGGTCGTTGTGGCTCATGGAACTGAGCCGGATCCAGTCTTTCATTATGGAAACAGAGCGGCGTTGCAGTTGTGGGAAATGCCGCTTGAAGAATTCCTGGGGATGCCGTCCCGACTGACAGCCGAGCCGGTACATCGGGAGGAGCGAGAGCGGATCTTGGCGACAACACGCAGGCAAGGGTACGTCGACGACTATCGTGGCATCCGAATCTCCAGAAATGGAAATCGCTTTTGGATTGAAAAGGCATGGCTTTGGATGGTTGACGACCAGGATGGAAACGTCCTGGGGCAGGCGGCTGCTTTTCGAACTTGGAAAAGACTATCGGAAGCGCACTGAAACTGTTCTCTGGTTTTGCCCTCGACCGATCAGTGACTTTGCCATCTTTTTCTGAAAATGGGCAACCAGCCCTTTCGAGGGGATCCAGCACCTCGTTCGTCGGATTTGCAAATCGGGCCTTAGAATTATCCAAAAAACTGCAAAATGCTAACCCGAAGCATTAGGGAGGAACGGTTCCCGGACGGGCGCTTCGAGCGAGTCTCGATCAGTCGGCGGCTCGATCGGTCGGCTCGATCGGTGGGGGGCACCAATTGGGATTTTCAGCTATCCCAAAACGGTCATCAACCCCTTTTATCGGAATGACTTACGTTCATTCCCAGCCTCGATCGGTGGGTGGCACCAATCTCGATCGGTGGGTGGCACCGATTGGCGGGGATTTAGTTATTTTGGGTGGATGAACCGTGAGATTCCAAGAAGGAGAAATAGGAAACGAATGCCGATTGAGGCGTTCGAACCATAGGTCCAAAGATATTTCTTAGCACTCCTGCAAGGACGGAAAAAAAGGAAGAATCGGAAAGCTAGCTAAAATGTGACGGATTCCAATTCCTCGGCACCGAAACAGAAGGGTTGCGATAGGGTTTGAATGAAAGTGGTGGCCGGTCCCCCTCAAGCTGGGAAGCCAATCCAATTGTCAGGGTGTGAAAATAGAGAGAAATCGCGAATTCATTCGCAAGAGATGTCCGGCATCCCAATTCTGCATTTCGGCGAACCGTTTGCTGACTCTGCCGCTCATCTTGTCGTCAGAAAAGAGATCTAGTCGCATGAGTCGTTCGAAGCTTTCGCTGGCCCAAATCGCTGCTTGGTTTACTCTTGGCTGCCTTCTGGTAGGTTCCTCGTGGTCGCCACTGTGGGCAGCAGACTGGAATACGGTGGGAGTGCTGGCTGCACTGGTGGATGAGCCGAAGGTGGCCAACCAACTGGCGCTTTCGGAGGCCCAGATCAGCGCCATTCAGCAGATCGTCAAGGAACGCGAAAATTTGGCGCTGGGACTCGCCGGCCAGCTTCGGGACCTTCCACCGGAAGATCGCGACATGAAGTTGCGGCAATTCGTTCGAGAATCCGAACGAGCCGCCTTCCAGCTCCTCAACGCCCAACAACGCTCAGCTCTCCAGAAAGTCCGGCTCACCCGCATCGGCATGCTCAGCCTTGCCGACGAGGAAGTGGTAGAGACAGTGGGGCTCAGCGAAGGCCAGGTCCAGCAAGTCCAACAGATTCTTGGCAGTCGCCCGGAAATCATTCGCCAGGTAGGTCGCAGCGAAGCACCAGCGGAAATGGATCGTCGACTGAAGTCGGTCCTGACCGTCTCCCAACTGGCGACTTGGCAAGCCATGGCCGGTCAGTCTGCCGACGCAGCTTCGGGGACTCCAAAGGAATCGCCAACCGAATCGGTCGCACAAGGGTCACCGACCGAGACTCCTGCCAAAACTCCCATGCCCCAGCAGGATTCGAACAGCTCGACCAACCCGACGGACGAGAGCCAGGAAGCCCCGCCAGTTCCCATCGCGTCAGCCGCTGGAGATGCAGCGGAGATGCCATCTGCCTTGCAGCCGCCGGTCGGCCCGCGTGATGCGACCGGCTCCTTGCCTTTGCCCACCGCCCCCAACACCCAACTGCTGTTGAATTTTGACGGCGAGCCTTGGGAGAACGTGCTGAAGTGGCTTTCCAAGGAAGCCGAACTCAGCCTTCAGACCGATCTCTACCCGGCAGGCACCTTCACCTACCGAGATCCATACCGACGCTACAGCGTCGCGCAGGCGATGGACATCATCAATGGAGTGCTACTTGGCAAAGGGTATTCCCTGGTCCGGCGCGAGCGAGTTCTGATGGTGCTTGATCTGGGGTCGGGTGAATCGGCCGATGTGATCCGTGGCTACATCCGGGAAGTCGCCCAGCTAGTCGATCCGATGGAACTGGATGACCGTGGGGAGTATGAACTGCTTAAGTCACTCTTTCCTCTTTCGCGAATGACCCCAGAGGAAGCGAAGAAGGAAATCGAGATGCTGATCGGACCGCAAGGATCGGTGATTCCCTTGCCATCTTCCTCCCAGGTGCTGGTGACGGAGACGGCTGGAAAACTACGGTTGGTGCGAGACATGCTCACGCGGGTGGAAGACCCCACCACAGGCCAGGGTACGATTATCACCCTGCCGCTGAAGAACCTGAGTGCTGATGAACTCCTCGCCGTCGTCCGCCCCTTGCTGGGATTGCAGGGAGAGTCGAATACTTCGGCCGACATCAACCTGTCGACCGATACCTTTGGCAATACCATCTACGCAACCGGTTCGGCCGAAAAGCTTCAGAAGCTTCGCGATCTTGCGAAAGCGATCGATATAGCGCCCGAGGAAAAAGCAGGGACGAAGGTCGATGTGGCGCAGCCCTCATTGAAAACCCATCGCGTCATTTCCAGCGATCCCGACACCGCACTGGAAGTGCTGCAGACGTTGATGGCAGGAGCCCCCAACGTGCGGCTGGCGAAAGATCCGATGACCAACCACATCATCGCCTTCGCAACACCTGACGACCATGCGTTGATCGAAAAGACGCTCAAAGAACTTGCCGGTGACAGCGCAGACTTCACCGTCATTCCGCTCAAACGGATCGATCCCCAGGCCGCTCTGCTGACGCTGGAGAAATTCTTCGGCAAGAAGAGTGGCGAAGGAGAGACCGGGTCGAAGGGGCCGACTTTTTATGGCGATACCCTGGCGCGCACCATCATGGTGCAGGGGACGAAGGACCAGATCGATCAAGTCCAGACGCTCATTGGCAAGCTGGAAGAGAGCGGACCGGCTGCCTCCAGCTTTGGTGACTCCATCCGCACTCTGCCTCTGACAGGCCGCTCGAGCGAACGGGTGATGGAACAACTGGAGCAGCTTTGGCAGAGTGGTGGCAAGACCAACCGGATCCGCGTGATCAAGCCGAAGGATCCAAGGCGCGATGCTCGCCGCCAGCCAAACGCTCCTGGTGCAGGAACCGAGACACCTGCAACCAATGCCTCAGGAAGGTCGGGTACCGCTCCCTCGGCTTCTGCTTTGCCGCCCAGAGGTAATCTGGAGCCCCAGAACACACAGCCGGAACCGCCGGAGGCTCAGGCTACAGAACCGCTTAGCGACCCGAAGGCCCCCCAATCAGAACCCGCTGCACCTGCCAATCCAGAGATTGGGCTTCGTTCGGTTCCCGCCGGACGTTGGACCAGCACCGCAGCATCGCAGCCCCCTGTACAGAATGAAACTGTGCAGAATCCAACTGCAGCAGACGACACGGCTGCCAGCTCCGTAGAGGAACCCAACAGCTCACTCGCCAGCGACCAGCCGGCAGTGGAGGCAACGCAGGATGGGACCAACACCCTGACCGATCCGACGGGCAAGGAAATCGTCGTCATCCAGGGTCCCACTGGATGGGTTGTCACCTCCAACGACAAGCAGGCGCTGGAGGAATTCGAACAGCTGGCAAGGATGCTCAGTGATCAACTGGCATCGGCTGCAGCGGAACCGACGGTGGTTTATCTGAAGTACGTGAAGGCCGAAGCGGCTGCCGAACTTCTGGAGAGCATCCTTTCTGGCGAAGTCGCCTCCGGCGGTGGTGGTGGCCTTCTTGGAAATGTGGCTTCCGGGATGCTGGGAGAACTGGGCGGTGGACTGATCGGTGGTCTGCTGGGTGGCGGCCGCTCTTCCAGCAGCTCCTCCTCGTCCTCATCGGGAGGCATCGCTTCGGGCGACTACACCATCACACCCGACGCGCGCCTGAACGCTCTGATCGTCCAGGCTGCACCGCTCGACCTGGACCTCATCGAACAGCTGATCGATGTGATCGATCAGGAAGACAGCCAGGTGGAAGTTGAAACACGAGGCAGCCCTCGCATCATCCCGGTGCTCAATGGAGATGTCGAGGAAGTCGCCAATGTAGTGAAAAGCGTCTTTTCGGATCGCATCGGTGGAGCGGACTCCGGAGCCGCTCAACGTCCCCCGTCGCCTCAGGAGTTCCTGCAGGCACTGCGTGGCGGTGGTGGCGGCCGTGGCGGTGGGCAGTCGAAGGTAAAAGAGATGACGATGACGATCGCAACCGATCCCAAGAGCAATTCGTTGATCGTCACCTCCAGCAATCAGATGTACGAACAGGTTCGGGAACTGGTCGAGATGCTCGATAAGGCAAGCGTCGCCAATGAAGAGCAGGTTCAGGTGGTGCAGCTTGGAGGAAACGTCAACCCAACGGTGGTCCAATCGGCTCTTCAGTCGATTCTGGGATCCAAGGTTCAGACCAATGCCACGGGGACTACCGCCAACAACAGCAACACGAACAATCGCACCCGTCAGAACGGCAATCAGAATGGACAGGGATTTGATCCCAACGCGTTCCGCCAGATGATGATGCAACGTGGCTTTGGAGGTGGTGGCTTTCCGGGCGGTGGGGGCTTTCCTGGAGGCGGCGGCTTTGGCGGCCAGCGCGGTGGGGGCCAAGGTGGACAAGGGCAGGGCGGCTTCCGAGGTTTCGGAGGTGGCTTCCCGGGAGGAGGCGGCGGCTTTGGTGGCTTCGGTGGGGGCAACCAGGGAGGCGGCGGACAGAGCGGCACCAACCAAGGGGGCGGCCAAGGGGGCGGCGGCCAGCGCGGCGGCAGCAATCGTGGCGGGGGACGCTGACCAGTTATGATTACCGAAGCAGGCGAAATTCTACTTAGACGCGGGCTGCTAGAGCCCGATCAATTGCAGCAGGCTAGGCAGCGCGCCCAGGGGGGTTCGGTCATCGAATCGGCCATCCAGCAGGGCTTTGTCAAAGAAGAGGCCGCCCTTCAGGCGCTTGCAGAAGAAGTGGGGCTCGACTACGTCGACCTTCGGCAGATCGACGTCGACCTGGAATTGCTCAAGCAGTTCCCGCAAAAGCTGATCTACCGCCACGCGATCTTCCCGATCCGTCGCGATGGATCGTCCCTGGTCGTCGCCACCAGCAACCCGCTCGATCTCTACCCGCTCGATGAAGCCTCCGCGACCACCGGATTGATGATCACCCCGGTGGTGGCTGAACGAGATGAGATCGCCAAACTGGTCAAGAAGCACTTGGGGGTCGGCAGCGAGACGGTTGAAGGACTGATGGCAGCCCGTGGAGACGAAGGGGAGGAAGTGGAACTCCTCGAAGATATCGTCACCGACGGCAGCGAAATGAGCGAGATGGCTCAGGAAGCCTCGGTGGTCCGACTGGTCAACGAAATCCTTGTCGAAGCGATCGACTCGCGCGCTAGCGACGTCCATATCGAATCTCAAGGCTCGGGACTGGTCATTCGCTACCGCATCGACGGCATCCTGCACACCCAACCGGTTCCGGTCGAAATCAATCGTTTTCAGGCAGCGATCATCTCCCGCCTGAAGATCATGGCCCGCCTCAATATCGCCGAAAAACGGCTACCTCAGGATGGCCGCATCAAGCTGAAAGTGCATGGCCGAGAGATCGATATTCGTCTGTCGGTGATTCCGATGATCCACGGCGAAGGCCTGGTGATGCGTATTCTCGACAAGGGGGCGATGAAGTTCGACCTGCGAAGCCTGGGGATGGACCCCGACACCTACCGGATCTTCAGTGAACTGATCCGCCTGCCGCACGGAATCATCCTGGTGACCGGCCCCACCGGCTCTGGAAAAACCACCACCCTCTACAGCTCCCTGCTAGAAATCAAATCACCCGAAAACAAGATCATCACCACCGAAGACCCGGTGGAGTACCAACTGGAGGGGATCAACCAGATCCAGGTTCATCCAAAAATTGGATTGACCTTTGCGACGTCATTGCGAAGCATTCTACGCCACGATCCGGATATCGTCCTGGTCGGGGAAATCCGAGATGCCGAAACAGCCGAGAACGCCATACAGGCGTCGCTGACCGGACACACTGTTTTCAGCACCCTGCACACCAACGATGCATCCAGCGCCTTCACTCGAATTGTCGACATGGGAATTGAACCGTTCCTGGTGGCCAGTACCGTCGAAGGAGTGATGGCCCAGCGTCTGGTGCGGCGTTTATGCCCGCACTGCAAGGAAGCCTATCGCCCCAAGCACGACGAAGTACCGGACGATTTTCCCTGGGAACAACTCGGATCTGGGTCGATCCAACGGGCGGTGGGCTGCAGGATCTGTCGCCAGGTGGGCTATTCTGGTCGGTTCGGGATCTACGAATTGCTGGTGGCCACCGAAGAGGTGCGGCAACTGGCTCACGACCGCGTCAGCGCCTTCGAGATCAAAAAGGCGGGGATTCGAGGTGGGATGAAGACCCTGCGCATGGACGGATGGCGGAAGGTGATCGAGGGAACCACCAGCATGGACGAAGTGTTACGAGCGACCAAAGGGGACCGGTAGCCTGCGGCACCCAAGAAGAACGAAGCGTATCGAATGCCAGACTTCGCCTATGTAGCTCGTGACCGAGCCGGAAAAAAAGTGACCGGCATGCTGACGGCTGCCTCCGAACGGGAGGCTGCCACGCAGCTGGGCTCCAAATCGCTCTTTCCCATCCAACTGACCGTCGCCAAAGGCACCAGGGCTCGCGCCACCGGACGCGTCAAAGGCTCGGTCATGTCGACCGTCTACTCGCAGATGGCATCCTTGCTGCGAAGCGGCGTGCCAATGCTCAGATCGCTTACGGTCCTCACCCAGCAGACCAACAATCCCACGCTCAAATCGGTGCTTGGCGAAGTCAAGGCAAAAGTCGAGGAAGGCGAATCGCTGGGAGATGCGATGGCGAAGTTCCCTCGCGTCTTCAACGAGATGTCGGTCAACATGGTCAAAGCCGGGACCGAAGGAGGATTCCTGGAAGACTCCCTGGAACGGGTCGGCGGCTTCATCGAACAGCAGGAAGATCTCAAGGGAAAGACCCTGGGAGCCCTCGCCTATCCGCTCTTCATCATGGGGGTCGGTGCGATCGTCGTCACGGTGCTGCTGGTCTACTTCGTTCCGAAGTTCGAACCGCTTTTCGGGAGAATGAGGGAACGGGGGTCCTTGCCGGCAGCGACCGAATTGCTTCTGTCGATGAGCCGATTCATGCAGTCGTACTGGTACATCGTGCTGGGTCTGATTGCTGCGGCTTTCATCGCTCTTCGAAGCTACCTGGCAAGTCAAAAAGGGAAGCGGCTGGCCGATTGGGCCAGAATCAAGACGCCGCTTTTAGGGACCGTCTTCCTGAACCTGGCCGTAGCGCGATTCTGCCGCGTGCTGGGAACTCTCCTGGAAAATGGCGTCCCGATTCTCCGTTCGCTGGAGATTTCACGGCAAGCCACCGGCAACCTGATCCTCTCGGATGCGATCGCCAAAGCCAGCGAAACGATCACCGCCGGGGAGCGTTTGGCCAAGCCGCTGGGGGAAAGCGGCCACTTCCCCCCTTCGGTGGTCGAAATGATTTCCGTCGCCGAGGAGTCCAACACGCTCGATAAGGTGTTAGTACAGATATCGGAGGGTCTGGAGAAATCGACCTTCCGAAAATTGGAGATCGCCGTGCGACTTCTAGAGCCACTGATGCTGCTGCTGTTGGCAGGGGTGGTCATGTTCGTCGTCCTGGCGCTGATGGTACCAGTGCTCAAGAGTTCCAGTAGTTTGTAAACAAGGATCGCGAGGCACCCAGCGGTGCCAACCGCTCAAGAAAGGAGTTGGTTTCACACGATGAATCGTTCGATGATGCAGCGCAGGCGACGGAGCAGCCGTCGCAAGGGGTTCACCCTTCTGGAAGTTCTCCTGGTGGTGGTGATTCTGGCGGTGATCGCCGGGATCGTCGTGGTGAACATTTTCTCGACGCAGGACGAGGCGTTCAAGAAGCTGGCGCAAAGCCAGGTCAGCGCTATCTCCAACTCGCTGAAACAGTACCGTCTGCTGGTGGGATCCTATCCCTCCTCGCTGTCGGCTCTGCACGAGAAGCCGAGCGACCTGGCGGATGGATCGAAGTGGTCTCCGGTTCTCGAAAAGCCGGTCGCTCCCGATCCCTGGGGACGCCCCTACGAATACAAACTCAACGGGAACACCTTTGAGATCCGTTGCCTGGGGCCTGATGGCCAGTCGGGAACCGAAGACGATATCGTCAACTAGCACCTGTGTTGTCACCAGTCGCAACAGGTGGCACCTGCGGGCGATCGAGTCGCTGGCTCGATCGCCCCGCCACTCCAGGCCGGTCGTTCCGCAAGGAGACCGGCTGACGTCGTTTTCAGCGGGGGAGACTTTTCGCCATGCCAAACCAGAGGATCGAAAGATTCCGATCGGGGTTTACCCTCCTGGAACTGGTGTTGGTCCTGGCGATTCTGGCCGCAGCGCTCTCCGTTGCGGTTCCCACCTACGACAGCATGATTGTCGAGCGACGGTTGCAGGAGTCGGCCGAAGCGATCGAACTGAAGATGCAGGGTTCGCGCGTCGAAGCGATGCGCACGGGACAAGCTCAAGTCTTTCGCTTTGAGATCGGTGGGCGGCAGTATGTCTCCGATGCCTGGCTGTCCCAGGAGGACAGCCTCAATGCGGCAGCGGGAGCCACACAAATGGACTTCAGCGGGCAGCGTGTGGAAGTCAGTTCGTCCAATCCCTACGCTTCTACCCTCGCCCCGACGTCCGGCACCACTATCCAACTGCCTGAGGGAGTCACGATCGCTTCGGCCCAGTCGGTTCGTGATTCCAGAGCAGCGATGGCCGAGCAGGAGGCGGGGATGTCGGGTGGAGCGACCACCAGTTGGTCGACACCTATCCTCTTTTACGCCGATGGCACCTCGACAACCGCCATCATCGTACTGCAGGACTCCCGAGGTCGCCGACGCTCGATCCAACTCCGCGGACTTACCGGTCAGTGCCGAATCATCGATCTCGCCTCGGTAGGCACTGGGGAGTTGTAACCAATGCACCGTCCAACCATCCAATCGAACCAACCACAACGGCAGGCTCTGACACTGCTGGAAGTGATGCTGGCCCTGGTGATCCTGGGGGCAGCAACCGCCGTGCTGGTGCAGTCGATGCAACTGGCCAGCGACAGCGGCGTGCAGTCGCAGGAACTTCTTGCTGCGCAACTGATCGCCGAATCGAAGATGTCCGAAATCGTGGCAGGACTGATCCTCCCGGAGGCGATGCCGTGGACTCCTGTCAGATCCTCCATCTCCTCGACCCAGTGGTACATCCAGCTGCAGCTACTGACCCCCGAAATTCCCGACATGATCGGCGTTCTGCTGCAGGTGACCGACGACCCCAACCGCCAGTCCACACGACCGACCGATTACCAGCTAGTGCGATGGATGATCGATCCCGCCCTGGGACTCGATCAGCTTCCCACCAGTGGCTCGCCTAGCGACACCTCCAGCAGCTCCTCGGGCGGTGCAGGCAGCGCCAGCAGCTCAGGAGGCACCTCGCCATGATCGGCTCAAGGAAACGACCGCAATTCAAGGGGGGAATTTCCCGAGCTGCCTTCACGTTGCTGGAGCTTTTGCTGTCGCTTGGTTTGACGGTGCTGGTGACCAGCCTTGTCGGCTTCCTCATCCAGCTCTATGTCGCACAGAATTCAGCCGCCCGGGAGCGGATACAGCGGGCCCAACTGGCCAGGACAATTCTGACGACGATCGCTGAAGATATCCGCAGCGTCGTTCGGTACCAGCCCTACGACTCCAGCGCTCTGGAAGAGGTCCTATCGGGCGCTATGTCGGGGATGGTTGGTGGTGCTGCGGGTGGACTGATAGACCAGGCGATGGGGGCCGCCAGCGATCCGGCGTCGGCCGACGTGGCCTCGGACAACTCGACCGTCAACAGCTCCACCCTTCCACCACCGCCGGGACTCTATGGGACCCAGGCGATTCTTCAGATCGACGTCAGTCGCTTGCCACGCCCCGACCAGTATTTCGTGGAACAGCGAGACCTATTCAGTGGGCAATTGGCCGATGTCCCAAGCGACATCAAACAGATCTCCTACACGGTCCAGCCGCCTGGCAGTTACGGCGTTCAGGATCCTCTGGCGACTAGCGCGGCCGTGGGAAACGGTGGTGGCCTGGTGCGCCGCGAACTGGATCGATCGATCAGCCAGTGGGCAAGCGAACAGGGCCAGGGCGATTCCCTAAATCGCACCGGTGAGATCCTGGCGTCCGAGGTGCTTGGAATCGAGTTCCAATACTTCGACGGCGCGCAGTGGTTGACCGAATGGGACTCCAGCCAACTAGGGCTTCCGGCACTCATTTCGATCACTATCGCCATGCAGGATCCCATCGTGGGCGCGGACAATCCAGTGCAACCCGGCCTGGTCCTCTCGGGACTGGATACCAGCTCCCTGCAAGCCAGCGGCATTCAGATCTATTCTCTATCGGTGGCCATTCCGGGTGCCATGCTCCTACCCAAACCTTCCACCGAAGATGGCTCTGGCACCGATGCCTCTGGCATGGGATCACTTGGACTATGAACAGCAGGGAAGGGAAGGAACAAGGGAAGGGCAACATGAGCGGACGAAAGAAGCAACGACAATTGCATCGCCCCTGTGGGACTGCAGGCGGCGCCTTGCGTTCATCCCGTCGCAATGCATTCCTGCTGTTGATGGTGCTGCTGGTGATTTCTGTGGTGACCCTGTCGGCGCTCTCGTTCAGCGAATCGATGGTGCTGCGAAACGAAGAGTCGATACTGGCCGGCAGGCAGCTTCAGGCGCGCATGGCCGCCGACTCGGGCCTCGATGCCGTGCGACTGTTTCTCTCCAGCCCCCGCGAAGTCCGCGAGGAAGCGGGTGGCCTTTGGGATAACCCAGACTACTTCCAGGCGATCAATGTCATCGCCGACTCGAACGTCGAGCGGATCTGCAATTACTCGATCGTCTCCCCCAACCTGGATGAAATGGGAAGCTATTCTGGTCTCCGTTTCGGTCTCCAAAACGAATCGGCTCGATTGAATCTGAATGCCCTGGTGGTGATCGATAAGCAGTTTGGCGGAATGCAGCAGATGACCGGAGGCGCCGACCTCTCGGCGATGGGAATCCCCTCGGAACTTAGCTCAGCCGCCGATTCCCTTGGATCGCTCACCAACGTTGGCCGACAGTTGCTGATGGGGCTACCTGGAATGACCGAGGAGATCGCTGATGCCATCCTCGACTGGATCGATGAAGACGAGGAACCAAGAGAGTTTGGTGCCGAAAGCGATTATTACAGCCAGCTACCCAATCCCTATCGGTCGCTCAACGAACCCTTGCAGTCGGTAGAGCAACTGCTGCTGGTTCGTGGTGTGACGCCACAAATGCTCTTCGGGCTCGACCAGAACCGCAACGGTTCTCTAGAAGCTTCGGAACTCAACGGCGGGGTGCTTGCCACCGTGCCAGGGGCGATGATGAACGCCAACACCACAAACGCCGAAGGGGATTCCGCGCCGTCCCTGGGATGGGCCCAGTACCTGACCCTCTACTCCCGCGAAAAGAACCAGGACCTTCAAGGCACACCACGCGTCTTCGTCAATGCAGAAGATCTGACGCAACTGCAGGCCGATCTCTCGACCGCCCTTGGAAATGAAGACTGGGCGACCTTCATCATCGCGTACCGGCTCTTCAAGTCTCAACAGCAGTCAGGAATACCATCCGGGGCCGCAAGCGGCACCGGAGGTGGTTCGGTCGGTGGTGGCGGACAAGGTGGCCAGGGCGGTGGACGACCAGGCGGCGATGGCAGGCCAGGAACAGGTGGTGGCCGGCCCGGTGGCGGTGGTGCGGGAGGTGGCATGGGCCCCGGAGGCGGTGGTGGTGGCCGGCCCGGTGGTGGCAGACCAGGTGCCGGCGGACCAGGCGCTGGAGGCGGTGGTGGCAGACCAGGTGGCGGTGCGGGAGGAAGAGGTGGCGGGCGAACCGGCGCGATTCCCCTCTTCAAGTCCGATCGAACAGTAGCCTCCGACTTTCCATGGCAGCATTCGGTGCGCAAACCGACCCTGCGGCTTGACCCAGATCGACTCTATCTGGCTCAACGAGGCGGCCGGCCCGCTGGGGGTGGCCAAGGCGGTGGCGCCGGTGGGGGAAGACCAGGAGGCGGTGGCGGACAAGGTGGCGGTGGAATGGGTGGCGGAGGCCGACCCGGTGGCGGACAAGGCGGCAGTGGAATGGGCGGTGGCGGACAAGGTGGCGGTGGAATGGGTGGCGGTCGACCCGGTGGCGGACAAGGTGGCGGTGGTATGGGCGGTGGCGGTCGACCCGGTGGCGGACAAGGTGGCGGTGGAATGGGCGGTGGTGGTCGACCCGGTGGCGGAGGCTCCATGGGCGGTGGCGGAGGCTCGAGTGGATCAGGAAAAATGGTCCCCTGGACCGCAGGTGCCACCAGTCAAGTCGCCTGGGATCTCACCCAACCCGCGCAAGGTCAAGTCGGACAGATCCTGGAGCTGATCGATGCCTCGTTCACCGTCGATGTCAACGGGGAGCAGACCACCTTTTTATCCCCCTTTTCGTCAGATCCCGTCGCGATGGCGATCTATCTGCCCGCCCTGATGGACAAACTCACCTCAGTAGAAAGCCCTATTCTTCCGGGCCGAATTAACATCAATGAAGCACCCAGAGAAATTCTCGCTGGCCTTCCCGGCATGACTACTGAGATCCTCGACGAAATCGTCCAGGCTCGCAGCGACGGTAGCGAATCGGAGAATCGCAAGTTTGAGACATGGCCGCTGGTGGAAGGCTACATCAGTTTGGAACAGATGCGTTCGATGGGAGCTTTGCTGACTGGAGGAGGCGACGTCTACCGCGCTCAGGTGGTTGGCTACTTCGAAGAAGGCGCTTCGGCGGCTCGTCTGGAAGCAGTGATCGATGCGGCCGATGCGACACCTGTCGTAATTTCCTATCGGCGCCTTGACCACCTGGGACGCGGCTTCCCGGCAGCGACTTTGGGACTTCGGGGAGCCGCGATGGGGCTGTCAGCCCCACCGCCTCCCTGAGATCGACTGGATACTTGTGCAAACAACAATTGTTCGAACAGTTTTTAGGTGATTCACCAGAAGGACACCCACGAATGGCTCGCTATATCGCCGTCGATTGGGACTCCAAAGAGCTGAGGGTGGTCGGTGGCACCCCGGGATCGGGATCGGTGCAGGTCGATTTTCTGCGAGCCGTTCCTCTTTCGCCCGAAACAGGATCTCCGGAAGCCGCGGTCGCCGAGGCGCTTACCAAGCTGGTGGCTGAGGGAGCGATCGGCAAAGGGGATTTGTTGCTGACAGCCAATCGCAGCAGCGTCGAACTGCGTTCCCTGCAATTGCCTCCCGCAGATGCCAATGAACTGCCCGACATGGTCCGGTTTGCCGCCCAAAGCCGCTTCGCGCAGTTGGGGGATCAATGGCCGCTCGATTATCTACCGCTTCCTTCCGAGGGATCGACCGATCAATTGGTGCTGGCGGCCGCAATGCAGGGCCCCGCGCTGACGCGATTGGAGAAGATTGCATCGACCTCCAATCTTCCGCTCAAGCAAGTCCGGCTGCGCCCCCTCGCCACGCAGGCCCTCGCACAACTGGCTCGCGGCGACCTAGCTGGCGGTTCCGCCCTGCTGATTCAGCGCACCGGCGAAGAACTCGATTTGATCGTATCGCAAACTGGAATTGTGATGCTGATGCGAACGGCGAGAATCGCCGATGGACAGGTCGATCTGGCTGTCAAGTCACTGCTGGGTGAGATCAAGCGGACGCGGTTTGCGGCCGAATCTCAGGAACCTAAGGCTTCTGTCGATCGACTGGTGCTGTGGGGCGACCTTGGATTAGGTCAGGATCTGGCCGCTACATTGCGGCAGGAGACGGGGCTTGCGGTCGATTCGCTGGGGCTGAGCGATGCGGTGACATGGAAGTCGGGAGCAAGCGTCTCCGCGGCGGGCGATGATCCCGAACGGTTTGTTCCGGCGGTGGGACTGCTGGCGCAGGCCGCGGGCACCTCCAGCAATTCAATCGACTTTCTCAACCCACGTCGACGAATCGACGTGAAACGCCCCATGTGGCACTACATCGCCGCCGCGTCGGCGGCGGCGCTCCTGGGAGCGATCGGACTTTGGGCGTACCTCAGTCGCCACCGGGCTCTAGATGCCGAAATCGCTCGATTGCAGAAAACCAACAACGAGATGAACCAGACGGTCGATCTGTCGCGGAAGTACATTCGCGACTGGCAGAAGGTGGAAAAGTTCCTTCAGGCCGATACGAACATCCTCGATGAAATGGTCTACATTTCAGAACGCTCCCTGCCTCCCGAACAGATGATGTTCGGCGACTGGGCCTACACGCTCAACGCCGCAACCGATATCGGTACCTTCAGCGGACCGGTGACGATGGTGGAACCGGAGCTGATGACCGATTTTGAAGAGAAGCTTCGGGACGAACGGCATGTCGTCAGCGGAAAGCAGGTCAACGAGACTCGCGACAAGAAATCGATGTACCGGTGGATTGGCACCACGACGATGGCAGTCCAACCCAAATCGGTCGACGAGATCGATGCACTGCTTCAAAAGCCACCCAAACCTGGAAAGATCGAGCAATCCGAGGCATCGCCGGTAAGCCCAAGCGATGCGGCGGCATCCGAGACCTTGGAAGACACGGTGGAGGCCGATCTGGCCCCACTCGGACCGTCAGGGGAAAGAGCCTCTCCTGATTCCAGTCCATCGGCGCCCGTGAAGCCGCTGGACAACCAGTCCGCCCTGGTGCAACCGCCTACCGATGGCTTACCACCCTCACCCCAGCAGCCTGCGGAAGCGATCCCCCCAGCGGTTCCGGGACCCGCTCCTGTTCCCGCTTCGCAAAGGGAAGTGGATCCAGCTGAAAAGGCTCAGCCTTCCGCACCTGCACTACCCGATCCAGCTCAGTCTGGGGATCAAGGAGCTACCCGATGAACCAGCGCGAACGCTATTTGGTTGGAGTTGTCCTGCTACTGGTCTTCGGCGTGGGAGCCCAGTTCATGATCTCACGGATCCGCAAAGGGTTCAGCGATAAGAACCTGCGGATCGCTGACCTCCAAAAGCAGATCTCCGACAAAGAAAACACGATCACCGACGGTCTGTTCGCTCGGGAGAAATTCCAGAAGCTGACCAGCCGCTCTCTGCCAACCGATCCGCAACAGGCAAGCCTCGACTATCGCACCTGGCTTCAGGAAGTCGTCGATGAATCGGGGCTGGCCGAACCGACGTGGAGCCGCCTTTCGGAACAGACGGAGAAGGGTGTATATCGCAGCCATCGATTCAACCTCACAGGGCGTGGCACCATCCAACAGTTGGTGACTCTGCTCTATCGGTTCCATGAGAAAGACTATCTGCACCGCATCAGCAACCTGAAGGTCAATCTAGTTCCCAACGAACCGTACAAACTTTCGCTTGGCATGACGATCGATGCGCTCAGCCTGGATGCAGCAGATCCCAAGCAGAAGCCACCCGAGTCGATTTCGCATCGTGTGGGACGGACGCTGGCCGAATACCAGCAGAAGATCGTTGGCCGCAATCTGTTCGCCCCCGCCAATCATGCACCAAGCGTTCGCGAGATCGCCAGCACTGAAGTGGCCAAGGATGACCAGCTTTCCTATGAGCCAGGGGCGAGCGATCCGGACGGCCACGAATTGGAGTACGCCTGGGATGGCGAAGTCCCGCAGGGGATGCGATTGGACCCGACCACCGGAAAAATCTCCTGGTCCCCAAAGGAGCTGGGGGAATACCAGGTGGCGATCGCCATCACCGATAAAGGCTTGCCCAGCCAGAGCAGTCGTCAGAAACTGACGATCAAAGTCGTGGAACCGCCACCACCACCGCCGCCAGAGAAGGAAGAGCCTTCGTTTGACATTGCATCGCAGGCATCGATCAGCGCACTGTTGGTTGGCAGTGACGGCAAGCCTCAGGTATGGATCCGATCGAAGCTGGAAGGCAAGACATTGTTCCTTTCGGTGGGAGATCCAATCAAGCTGGGAAGCGTGATCGGCAAGGTGGTGGCCGTAGGTGCCAACTATGCGGAATTTGAAAGCGATGGCAGACGCTGGACCGTCGGACTGGATGAATCGCTGGCCGATGCCTACCGCCGCTCCCAGATCGATTGATCGATGCGATGTGCGAGAGCCATGGAAAGATATTGCTCCATCCGGCGAGATGCAGGCTGGGGCGGGAAGAGTTAAGCCTTTTCTGTCCCAATAGCCACCAGTAGTTCCATCATCCCGTCGATGCCTTGCATCGGAATGGTGTGGGGACCGGTGAACGAAAACCAGTGGGCCTCGATCGCCTTCTCCTGGATCAGTTCATGAAGCCACCTGCCGGTCTCGATCGGAAGGATCATGTCCTGGGTGCCGTGGCTCTGGAAGACTCGGGTACCTGCCAATCGTCCCGATGCTTGCCGCCATGCCGATTCGCAGAGTAAGGCTCCGGAATAAATGACCAGCCCTTGAGGTGGCTCAATCGCCCCACGGAGTGCCAAATCGACTGAAAGCATCGCGCCCTGCGAAAACCCTGCCAGGATCAGCGGAGTGTCTTCCAGTCCGTAGGATTGCCTTGCCAGCGTCACCAATTCCTCGAGCGCGGCCCGCGCGGACTCCATCCCAGGGGGTTGCTGGTCCCTCAGTTCGTCAAATCCACCCGACTCAGCCATCATCAGCAACTGGGTCATATTCAGCCGCCACCAGGCGCGGCCGCCCGGCATACCTTCGTCCGCAAGATCGATCGGGGCTTGCGGGAAGATCAAAAGGGGAGAGATCGCCAGCCGGTCCGAACGTTCTGCAATGAGATCCGCCAGCCCCACCAAATCATCTCCGGGTGCCCCGAAGCCATGGCAGAGCACGACCAGATGGGTCGCTGGTTTCTCCGGTGCATAGCAGACGACCGCCTGCAGCGAGCCTAAAATCTGCGTCGCCACTTTCCACATGCGAAACCTCTTTGTTGGAACGGACGAACAATCCCCCAACCGTCATGGACTCCCGAGAAAGGAGCCCTGTTTGCCGCATTGCAAAAGTCAGCGGACTTCTCGCAGCGCCGACCAGCTCAAATAGGCCAGCATCAAGGATCCAATCATAAAAAAGATGTCCATCAGGATGGACGCCTTCTGGAAAGGAATCCCGGCGACTAGATCGAGCAAAAACAGAAGAAAGACCAAGCCGGCAACGCCAAACCCGGTCCAACAAAATGCTTTAGGCATCCAGTAACCTCGGAGTTTTTCGCACCGTGAGGGGTAAGGTTTTGGAACTTGGTCGAGAGACAACAGTATAGTTGAACTTGACCAACTGTCACGCAAGCGGTTGAGAAAAATGAACCGCAGGTCAAAATCGGACGACGCACCGTCCCTGGACCAATTTTACAACATTTTTCGGATTTGTTGCGATCTGCAGGTACCCAACCGCCTGTCTCCCGGTCGGTCGCAGGCCCAGCATGGCTGGTATTCAGTTGATGAACAGGTGTAGAAAAGCGGAACTTCAAGCTGTCTTCGATCGCTATTGGGTACTCGACTGGAGTGCCCGTAGCCACCCCTCCCCAGCCCATCCCAGTTCCGATGCGATTTGGATCGCCGACGCCACCCGGACCGGGAAGGAGGTGAAGACGCAGTACTTCAGGACGCGTCATCAGGCCTTCCAGCACTTGCAGCAGAATCTAACGGCAGTCAGGCGCTCCAAAGCTCGGCAACGCGTCTTACTGGGTGTCGATTTTTCCCTTGGGGCGCCCTCTGGATGGTCGGACCTCCTGAGACTCGATGGGCCAGGTGCTCCTTGGCAGCGATGGTGGCAGGAGTTGCGGAAGGTGATCGAAGACCATCCCGATCAGTCGAACAATCGCTTCCAAGCCGCCGCTCACTGGAATGCCGTCGCATCGGGAGGTCTGTCGCCGGGCCCCTTTTGGGGTCGGCCTCAACGCGTAGATCTACAAAACCTTCCAACGCGCAGCCCCACCTTCCCATTCCTCTCGCCTGAAGGTCGTTCAGTAGCCCGCAAGCGACTGGTTGAGACCCGACTTCCAGGAACGCAGGAACTCTGGAAACTAATGGGCATCGGCTCGGTAGGCAGTCAGTCGCTGCTTGGGATAGCGATGTGCCATCGATTGCGATTCGAGTCTTCTCTCCAAGATGAAATCGGCGTCTGGCCGATGGAGACGGGTTTCCTCACCGACAGGTCTTCGGACTGGCCGCAAATCGTCCTGGCGGAAGTATGGCCGGGGGTAGCCAGACAACAGGTCGACCAATGGCAGGACGAGCACCCGGAGTCGATTGTCGATCAGGCCCAGGTCGCCGCTCTGGCACTCCATCTAAGGGACCTGGACCGCCAGCAACAACTACTAGGCTGGCTTGGCCCACCGACAAACCTTACGAAGCAGCAAATGGAACAGGTTCTGCAGGAAGAGGGATGGATCGCTGGAGCTAACGCCATTGAAAACTTTTGAAGTTCCCTGGCAACATGCCGTCCCGACCATCATCACTTACCTCGTGGCATGGCCGTCTCGGACATGTAGCATCCAACACGGGCGGGACGCCCGTGCCACGTTACGCCTGGGCCATCATCACTTGCCGCGTGGCATGGCCGTCTCGGAAATGTAGCATCCACCGCAGGCGGGACGCCCGTGCCACGTTACGCCTAGGCCATCATCACTTGCCGCGTGGCATGGCCGTCTCGGACATGTAGCATCCAACACGGGCGGGACGCCCGTGCCACGATACGCCTAGGCCATCATCACTTGCCGCGTGGCATGGCCGTCTCGGACATGTAGCATCCAACACGGGCGGGACGCCCGTGCCACGTTACGCCTGGGCCATCATCACTTGCCGCCTGGCATGGCCGTCTCGGACATGTGG
>JBIINB010000060.1:0-27204 GCA_044337705.1 Pirellulaceae bacterium
AACCAGATTGGTGCCAGGCACCAATCATTGGGCACGAATCATTGTTTTCTTGCATTTTTCGGGGTGGACTCCCCGTGGGGGCTTGGCTGGAGGTGTAGCTAGGAGCATTGGGAAATGCGAGGCTTTCGTCCATTTCTCAGCGTAGAGGGAAGCCACAAATCCACGAGTTGCTCCATTCCCCTGAAGGGGTGGTTTTTGCCATCGATGAAGGCGCCATCTGATACGAGACATGCAAGCCAGTTCGCCGGTGGGGTTAGAGCCTACCTGTTTGTTTCCTCGAGGGTCAGAGGCTGGAGTTTCCATCTGCCCGCTCCATGCGGTGACTGGCGGGGGGAGACCTGTTTATCGCTAGTTCCAACCAGGAGGATAGAGAATGCCGTTCGTATCTGTAGGTCAGTCCAATCCAGCGCGTTGGCAGCGATGGATCGATTGCAGAGATTGGGATCGATGTCGGATCTGTGTTGGGCAATGCGGATCCCAGTTTGTACGGTAGTTTCCTGGCGAACGTTCCCCGTTTCGTACGGAAGTGGTGTGGCGGTCCGCTGGAATAGCTTGCTGGGGCGGCAAGGTAGGCATGATTCTATTTCCGCCTACAATGTTCTTGACGGTGCCGACGTTCCTTTTCGCGGGCGGCACGTTCGTCGTTTCAACCAGGCTTCTATATCAGCCACGGACTCCACCAGGAGCTGGCTCAAGGCGAAAGCATGCTGCTGGATGTCTAAGTCGAAGGGGAAAAAAACTGGCGCGCCCCCGGATAAAAGCGCTGCCGCGCAAGGCAACCCGGCCAACGTGAAATTGATTGCCGAGAACCGGAAGGCTCGCCAGAGGTACGAAATCCTCGAGCAGGTCGAGTGTGGGATGGTTCTGGTGGGTAGCGAGGTGAAAAGCCTCCGCAACGGCAAGTGCTCGCTGGATGAAGCCTATGGTCGGGTGAAGGGGGGTGTGTTGCTGCTGGTCGGGTGCGACATTCCGGAATACAAGCAAGCCACCTTCTGGAACCATGAGCCCAAACGCCCGCGCCAACTGTTGCTCCATAGGCGTCAGCTGAACCGATTCGTCGGCAAGTCGGTAGAAAAAGGGCTGACGCTGATTCCCTTAAAGCTGTACTTCAACGAGCGGGGGATCGCCAAGTGCCTGATTGGCCTTTGTCGGGGGATGAAACTGCACGATAAGCGGGAGCAGCTCAAGAAGGCGGACGCTCAACGTGACATTCAGCGTGCGATGCGGAAAAAGGGGTAGCCAGGGTGTTGCGGATCGAGAATCTTCGCAAATCGTATCCTGATCCGTCCGGAGGACTGGTCGAGATTCTTGATATCCCGCATTTTGAGGTCGCCGATGGCGAGCAACTGGCATTGGTTGGTCGCAGTGGTGGAGGCAAGACGACACTGCTTCACATCATTTCTGGCATCACCAAGGCCGACAGCGGTTCGGTGGTGCTGGACGGCATTGACCTGACGCGGCTGAGCGAGGCGGCGAGAGATCGAGTCCGCGCCTCGAAGATCGGTTATGTCTTTCAGACCTTCAATCTTCTTCCAGGCTTCACTGCCCTGGAGAATGTCCGGCTTGGAATGGCGTTCGCTCAGGGCCGTCGTGATTTAGGGCGAGCCAAGGAGCTATTGGACCGAGTCGGACTGGCGCAGCGAATGCATTACAAGCCCAGCCAACTTTCTGTCGGTCAGCAGCAGCGAGTTGCCGTGGCGAGGGCTTTGGCCAATCGCCCGAGGCTGCTTCTGGCGGATGAGCCGACCGCGAATGTCGATGCGGCGCATCAGCAGAAGATCGTCGATCTGTTGCGGGAGGTCTGCCGTATGGAGAAGGTTGCGATGCTTCTGGTGACGCACTCTCAGGAGGTCGCCAGGCAGATGGACCGGGTCGAGCATCTGGAGCAGATCAATCGTACCCTGGAAGGTGTCTCATGAATCTCTTCCACATTGCCTGGCGCAACCTCCAGCACCGCTGGCTGGCCAGTTGGCTGACACTGCTCTCGATGGCCTTGGGGGTAGCGCTGGTGGTATTGGTCTTGGCCATCAGCGGTCTTATCCAGGAGACGTTTCGTCGCAACAGCAATGTCGGTTACAACTTGGTCGTCGGTCCCAAGGGCAGCCCCCTACAATTGACACTCAGCTCTGTCTTCTACCTCAGCAAGCCAGTCGGGACGCTCCCTTATCGCTATTACCTGGAGTATCTGCCCAAGGCGGCGCGGCAACAGGCATATCGGCAACTGGATGGATCGCCCGAGGAGGGGGATCGCAATGGTAGCTACGGCATGTTTGTCGGCAATGGTTTTGCCCTACCGATCTGTCTGGGTGATTACGTCGGACCATTTCGAATCGTCGCCACGACGGTCGACTATCTTGGTCAGCTGCGGCACGGACCAGATAACGACCGCACCTTCGAGTTCGCCGAGGGGCGGAACTTTGAGGAAGACTCGCAGCAGCATGGTTTCTTCGAAGCTGTAGTCGGTTCGATGGTTGCCAAGGAGATGAATTTCAAGCTGGGGGATGTCATCTATCCTTCCCACGGTCCCGATGGCGAAGCCCATGGCGATGGCTTTACCATCGTCGGTGTTCTCGAACCGACCGGGACGCCAACCGACCGCGTCGCCTTGATCAACATCGAAGGTTTCTATCTGCTGGAAGGGCATGTGGCACCGGAGCGGGATGAGGAGACCGGGCTTGAGAAAGGCCCCAAGCCCGCCGGGCTTGTGCAGGAGCCACAGGCCGATCGGCAGGTCGATCCATCGGTCACTTCCAAAGCGGGACGCAAACGGCTGCCTCTCGACCAGCGCGAGGTTTCGGCGATTCTCCTCAAGACTGCAGGATTTGTCGGAATCGGGCTGCAACAGCAGATCAACAAGAGCTCGCGCGCCCAGGCGGTATCGCCCATCGGCGAAATCGCAGGGTTGCTGGAGACCTTCTTCCAACCGGCCCAGTGGGCTCTACTGGCACTTACGGTGTTGGTCTGTCTGGTGAGCGCCATCAGCATCCTGGTGAGCATTTACAATTCCATGCAAGAGCGGACGCGCGACATTGCCGTGATGCGGGCGTTGGGAGCTGGTCGCAACACGGTGCTTCTGGTGATCCTTGCTGAAGCCCTTCTGATCTCGGTGGGTGGGGGATTGCTGGGTTGGACGATCGGTCACGCCATAGCCGCAGCCGCAAGCCCAGTCGTCGAAGCGAGAACCGGAATTCGCGTTGGATTCTGGAGCATGAATTCGGTGGCCGAACCGTTCATTATTCCGGGGTTGGTCGTCATCGGCATCCTGGCTGGCCTGCTACCAGCATTGATGGCCTATCGAACGGATGTCTCCCGCTCCCTCGCATCCTGAGCGATTCGTTTCGCTCAATCGACTGAGTCGATCTTCGGGATCAGCAATCGCATCGCGGCAGCGGCATCGGTAGCGGACAACGAGCGGGTATGCCGAGTCTCCCTGGCGACGCAAGATTCCAGCAAGAGCGGTCGCGGCAGCGATGCCAGGCCGCGCACCCTTGTTCGTGTCGGAACCGCTAGACCAGCCTCACTCCTTCGCTTCACCTCATCAGCGCACTGTCCGTCGGAGCGGAACCCCTTCCAGGTCCCAGCTTCTTCCCAGTAGAGCATCGGGGGGATGGTCACTTGCAGCCGGTCGTCCTGCAGAAGTGCGGGAATCATCCGATGAAAAAAGAGCAAGAGAAGCAATCCGGCATGGACTCCGTCGGCATCGGGATCCATCAGCAGCACCACGCGGCGGTACTGCACGGCAGAGAGAGCGGAAGTCTGGGTGGAATTCCCGGATCCCACAATCGCCACTAGCAGCTGCGAAAGCAGTGGATGATTTCGCAGCTGCTGTTCGGAGCACTTGTAGGCGTTGCGAGGCTTGCCCTGCATTGCCATCACCGCCTGGTGGACCGGGTCGCGCACCGCAAGCACCGCTCGCGCGGCCGAGTCACCTTCCACCACAAGCAGTTCGCCCAGCTCCTGCCGTCGGTTGGTACTGCATTCAACCAGATGGGGTTTCCAGCGACTTTCCATGGAGTTGGTCTTTCACTGCGGGGCAAAGAACTCCGCTGGATGTCCTTTGGCGCATCCGGGCCGCAGGGCCATATCCAGGCCAGATGGCCGGCGTTGGTATCAGGATGTACTCCCTCTCCGTCTGCCATGTTAGATTGATGCAATCGAGTGCCGAATGCAACATCGAAAAGGATCCTGCCATGATGCCATACCCCCCGTTTTCAAGCCTTGGCATCAGGTTGGTTGGTCATTTCGCGATCCTCGCTAGCCTCGGCGCGATGGCAATTCTCATTCCTTCTTTTTGCCAGGCTCAGGAATCGACGCAAGTGATACAAGAGGCTGACGAGGCCAACCGTCCACAAGCTGCAGCCAATGCCTCCTCCGACCCTCGTCAGGCGCCTGCTGCGACACTGGAGAGTCTGGTTTCCAAAGTGCGCGAGTCGCTGGTGGCGATCCGAGTCGATGATCGCGATGGGCGTCAGGTGGGGATTGGGACCGGATTTTTCGTCGACGGCAAAGGACTGATCGCCACCAATTTCCATGTGATCGGCGAAGGTCGCTCGATCCAGGTGGAGTGGGGGAAGGGTCGCGTATTGAAAGTGGAGGGGATTGAGGCGTTCGATCGAAAGGCAGATCTGGCACTGGTTCGCGTCGCCCAGGAAGCGCCCCCTTTTCCTGCGCTGCCGCTGAATCTGATGAATGATCTTCAGCAGGGATCCGATGTGCTTGCTTTCGGGAATCCTCTCGGGCTGGAGTACAGCGTGGTTCGAGGGATCGTTTCGGCTCTACGCGAAGTGGAAGGCCAGTCATTGATCCAATTGGCGATGCCGATTGAGCCGGGCAACAGCGGTGGTCCACTGGTGGATCTGGATGGCCATGTGCACGGCATCGTGAACATGAAATCGGCCGTCGATGACAATCTGGGATTTGCGATTCCGATCGACCGACTGCAAAAGCTGATCGATCGACCCAATCCCATCACCTGGGATCGGTGGCTCCGTTGGGGTTCGCTCGATGCGCAGCGTTGGGAGACGCGATTTGGAGCGACATGGACGGAGCAGTCGGGGAGGTTGGTGGCTAGGGGAACAGGAAATGGATTCGGCGGCCGGGCGATTTGTCTGTCGACCCAGTTGCCTCCCGAACCGCCGTACGATGTCGTGGTCCGTGTCCGATTGGACGATGAGCGAGGTGCTGCGGGACTGGTGTTCCAAAGCGATGGCCAGGAGCGGCACTTTGGGTTTTACCCCAGTGGCGGTCGAATGCGATTGACCGATTTTCAAGGACCCTCGATCTATTCGTGGCAGGTCCTCTCCGATGTGGCTTCATCCCACTACCGACCCGGGCAGTGGAATCACCTGCGCGTCCATGTGGAGAAGGAGCGGTTCCTCTGCTATGTCAATGGACAGGAAGTAGCCAGTGGCGCCCTGCAGCCTGGCGAGGGGCGGCAGCAAGTCGGCTTGGCAAAGTTCCGCGACACCGTCGCGGAGTTTCAAGGATTTCAAGTCGGAAACGACCTCGCGGAAAAACCTCTCGACGCCAGACAGCTGGAGGCGATCGAACGCTGGAAGCGAGTCGACGGCGAACCGATTCGGATGGAAGGGGATGCCTGGGACGCTTTGGCGGAGGGATCTGCTGCTTCCGTCGATGCGATTCTGTCGACGGCTGCTTCGTTGGAGGAGCGGGCAAGGCAGATGCGACAGGCGGCTGCAGCGATCGAGTCGCTTCCTGCATTCCAGCGATGGGAAAACATGGTCCGGAGGCTGGATGAACCCGAGCGTCTGATGGAGGCGGCTTTGACGCTGGGTGCCTTAGACGATCCGGCCGTGGAGGTGGATCTCTACGTGAGCCAGTTGGAGAAGATGGCGGAAGAGATCCTTGCCCGATTTCCCGAGGGTTCTAGCGAGAAACAGAAAATGGACCTTCTGCTGAAGTATCTCTTCGAAGAAAACGGCTTTCACGGAAGTCGGCAGGAGTACTACCACACTGCCAACAATCAGATGCACCGCGTCATCGAAGACAGGGAAGGGATGCCTATTGCCCTCTCGGTCCTGGTGATCGATTTGGCGCGTCGCTGTAAAATCGGAGTGGAAGGGGTCGGAATGCCGGGACACTTTTTGGTCCGGATGGCCTCGGCTGATCCTTTGCAGGGCCCGTGGATCGATCCCTTTGAGGCAGGTGAATGGATCGACGAGAAGCAGCTGCAAAAGCGCTTCATGGAAACGACCGGGCAAAGGTTCCAGCCAGAGAATTTACCTACCTTTTCCAACCGTCAGATTCTGCAGCGAATGCTTCGCAATCTGATCGGTTCGGCGGAACGAAAGGGAGATTCCCAGACCGCCCTGAGGTACTTGGACGCCATGTTGGCTCTCGATGCTGACGAGGTGGCCACTCGACTTCAGCGGGCTGTACTGCGGGGGCAAAATGGCAGATACCAGGAGGCGCTGGAGGATCTGCAAAAGGTGATCGACCAGCAACCGCAATCGGTCGACATCCACGAACTGCTGCGACTGCGTCAGTCGATCCAGGAGCGAGCGGGGGGATAACGGGAGAGGTATTGGAAAGCCAAAGACGCTCCCTGCCGCTTGCGGGACCCACGCCTTGCCAAGCAGTTGGCTTGAGGAGGTTTCTCCGTTCGTGGCGATCAACCCAGGTGGGCGGTCGATGTTCGGGATTCGCGTCCCGGCACGAAGCGATTCGCGTCGGTAGCGATTCGCACCCGACCTGTGGCCTAGAGTAGAATCGGAATGTCGATCGGGCTAGGATGCCGGCCTTGGCGCCGGGAAGATGCGCCGACTCGATTCGCTGTCACTCCAATGAAGGTTGCTTATGCCATCCCCATTTTTTCCTGTTGCAAAGCAGCATGGGAAGCGGAATCGCTTCGCGAAGTTTTTTGGTCTCTGTTTTGCCTTGCTGGCACTTTGGATGCCTGGGATCGCTGGCCGGACTCTGGCTGCCGATGAAGAGGTGCCGGGGAAGCAGTATCTGAAGAGGCCGTCCCGCGCTAAAAAGGAAGCGTTACCCTCCCCTGCCCTTCCATGGCCGTTGGTTCGAGGGGAGCGGATCGCGTTTCTGGGAGGTTCGTTAGCCGAGCGGCAGAACCTCTTTGGGAATTTGGAAGCGGGTCTGCATGCAGCAGCTCCCGACATGCAGCTGGTGGTTCGAAACTTCGGGCGACCGGCGGAAGAGGTCGCGGTCCAGCAGCGGTCGGCCAACTACTCGCGACTGGACGACCCGCTGGATGCGTTTGGTGCCGATACTTTTTTCTGTTTCTTCGGTTTCAATGAATCGTTCGCAGGTGCTGCAGGAGTCGATGCGTTTCAGAGCGCCTATGTGGCGATGATCGAACGCTACAAAAAGACTTACCCACGCGATGACGAAGGGTCGCCGCCTCGATTCCTTCTCTTCACCCCGATCGCATTCGAAGAGACGGGCGATCCTCTGCAGGCCGACGGACGGGCGGCCAATGAGCGGTTGGCGCAGTATGCCCAAGCGGTGCGGGAGGTGGGCAAGCAGCTGTCGATCCCGGTGGTCGAACTGTTTCAGCCGACTCTGGAAGCCTTTGGGGCGCAGCCCGGATGTCAGTACACGATCCAGGGCTTTCAGTTGGACGAGGCGGGGGATGCGTTGCTGGCTTCGGTTGCACTGCCACAGATTCTGGGGCGCGATCGAGCCGAGGGAGTCGGCAAAGATCCAGCGCGGCTTGCGAGGATTCGCAGCGTGGTGAACGACAAAAGCTGGATCCATCTCCAGGATTACCGAATGCTCAACGGTTGGTATGTCTATGGTGGCCGTCGGACGTGGGACCACGAGACATTTCCGAGGGAGTATCTGAAGATTCGAAGGATGGCCGAGGTCCGCGATCAGTATCTCTGGGACCTCGCGGCAGGCAAGCCGGTTCCCGCTGAGCCTGACGACTCCCAGACCGGCGACCTGGTGGTGCCCGAGACCCGTTTCGGAAATCCTCAGCAGGACTACAGCGAGCCGGAGGAGCTGCGGTATTTGAGCCCTGAGGAATCGATCGCCGCGATGGAAGTACCAGGGGATCTGCAGGTCCAGCTTTTTGCCGATGAGCGTCGATTCCCTGAGCTGGCCAAGCCGGTGCAGCTGAACTTCGACGACCGTGGGCGGCTGTGGGTTGCCTGCATGCCGACCTACCCTCAGTGGCGACCGGGTGACGCCAGGCCCGACGATCGACTGCTGATTTTCGAAGATGAGGATGGCGACGGGCAGGCAGACCGGTGCAAGGTGTTCTATGACAAGCTGCATTGCCCCACCGGCTTCGAGTTCTACCGTGGCGGCGTGCTGGTGGTCGACCAGCCTCGCCTGATCTGGCTGAAGGACACCGACGGAGATGACGTGGCCGACCAGGTAGTGCATCTTTTAGATGGATGGGGCACCGACGACACCCACCACACGATTGGCGCCTTCGAGAACAGCCATGGTGGGTTGCTGACGATGCTGGAAGGGGTGGCGATGAGCACTACGGTCGAGACGCCGTGGGGTCCGAAGCGATGGCAGGGAGCGGCGGGTGCCTTCGAGCTCGATCCTGTCACGCTGGATCTGCGACGCTTTACGACCCCTGGGTATGGCAACCCCTGGTGTATGGTCTACGACCCCTGGGGACAGGGGATCGTCGGGGACGGCACCACCGCACAGCAGCACTGGGCTACCGCCCTCAGCGGCGCGCAGATCGGGCCTCGCCGAGGCCTCGATCCGATCTTCGACAACCAGGGAATGCGTCCTGTGATCGGCAATGAATTTTTGATCTCGAGGCATCTGCCTGATGCCTATCAAGGGGATTTCACCTATGCCTGCGTGATCAACATGAACGGGTTTCCGCGTTTCCGATTTGGTGATGATGGCGCTGGCCTGGCGGGGCAGCGGCTGATGCGGGCGGATGGGAAGCCGGATGATCTGATTCGCAGCAGCGACAAGAACTTCCGACCTTCGGATCCGCAGATTGGCCCTGATGGGGCGCTCTGGTTTGGTGACTGGTGCAATGCGCTGATCGGCCACATGCAGTATTCGCAGCGCGATCCCAATCGGGATCACCAGCGAGGCAGAATCTATCGACTGGTCGCCAAGGATCGACCGCTGGTCGCTCCTGCAACGCAGGCGGGCAAGAGCGAGCTGGAGTTGCTGGAGCAGTTGCGGGAGCCGGAGCCGAGGACTCGGTATCGCGTCCGCAATGCGCTGGCGGCACGACCGGTCGGACAGGTGCGCGAGGCGGTGGAACGTTGGCTGCCAACGATCCGCAGTGAGGATCCCCAGGCCGATCGACTCCGCACCGAAGCGCTCTGGATCCTGCAGCGTCACCATGTGGTCGATTTCCAATTGCTGGGCGAAGTCCTGCGCGCCAGCTCCAAGGAGGCTCGTTCGGCCGCCGTTCGAGTCGTTTCGGACCTGCAGCGTCTGATCCCGGAAAAGGAGCTATTGGAGATTCTTCGCACGGCATCTGGCGACTCGGACCCGAGGGTGCGTGCAGAAGCGGCGCGAGCCCTTAGCTTTTTTCCGAACGAAGAGTCGGTTCGGATGCTGCTGGAGATCGCCTCCAAACCGATGGATAAATGGCTGGGGTATGTGGTTGAACACGCGATTGGAGCGACCGAGTCGGCTTGGTCGCCTCTGCTGGAGCAGGGCAAGCTGGCGGATGCACCGGTTGAGGGGATGAAGGCGGTCGACCGCTACCTCGCCTCGGCGCGCCCTGGCCTGGCCGCTCAGAGGCACCTGGTCACCCTGCTGAATCCTGAAAGTGGCGAGGTGGCGAAGGTGCGAGCCTACTCGGCGCTCTCCGGGCTTTCGGGGAACAAGGACAACGGGAAGGCGGTATTTGGGCGGGTATGTGCCAGCTGCCATAAGGTCGCCGACAAGGGCTATGCTTTTGGTCCTGAGCTGACGGATGTCGGAAGGCGACTGACCCGCTACGATCTGATCGAGTCGATTGTCGATCCGAATGCCAAAATGGATAAGAAGTACCTGACCGAAATCATCCTCACCGCCGATGGGAAGGTGCATACAGGTTTCATCGGAGAAGAGACCGACACCACGATCCTACTACTGCTGCCCGAGGGGAAACGGGAGACGATTGCCAAGGAGGAGATCGAGGAGCGGAAGGTGGCGATGCAGAGCAGCATGCCGGAGAATCTGGGAGCGACGATTGCGCCGTCGGAGTTCCTGGATGTGATCGAGTATCTGGGATCGCTGAAGTAAGTCGTCCCGAGCGATGGGAAGCTGGTGACTTGCAGGACCTGTTGGTTGCCGGTGGAGGAAGGGGGATCGATGTACGGCGGGCGGTTTGCCTTCGAAAGACCCGAGTACCTACTGTTGCTGCTGTTGCTGTTGCCCTGGATCTTCTGGGTCAGCCGCCAGTCGCTGGCGGGTCTGGGGCCGGTGCGTCGGTGGCTTGCTCTTCTCCTGAGGTCGCTGGTCCTGCTTCTGATCGTCGCGGCGCTGGCAGGAGTGCAGTGGGTGTGGACCAGTCAGAAGATGACGGTTCTTTACCTCCTGGATCAGTCCGACAGTATCCCGGCCCCAAAACGGCAGCTGATGCTTCAGTTTGCGATCGAGAATGCCAATGCTCACCGGCGCGCAGCGCGGCAGGACCGAGCGGGCTTGATCATTTTCGGTCGGGAGGCGGCGGTGGAGTTCCCTCCATTGGACGACGATCTGCCCCCGATTCGCACGCCGGAAAGCTACCTGGGGAAGACCGATGCCACCAATCTGGAAGGGGCATTGAAGCTGGCCAAGGCAAGCTTTCCGGAGGGAGCCTCGCGTCGAATCGTAGTGCTTACCGATGGCAATGAGACGCTGGGTGCTGCGGCGCCGGTGGCGCAAAGCCTGGCGGACGAAGGGATTGGGATCGATATCGTCCCCATCCGGCTGGATTCCCAGTCGGAGGTTCTCGTCGAAAAGATCGACGTGCCGGCTCAGGTGCAGCAGGGCCAGATGGTCGATGCCAAAGTGGTGCTTCAGCGCTACAGCCAAGATCCCAACGCCCCACCGACACGCGGTGTCCTTCGGGTGACGCGACGGATGGGTAATCAGGCGGAGCTTCTGGCGGAGGAGGAAGTTTCGCTGGACCGGCCTTTGAGTGTCTTTCCGGTGCCGCATCGTGTGGAGTACGCTTCTGGCTATACCTACGAAGCGCAATTCATACCGTCGGAGGTTTCACAGGATGCTCTGGCGCAGAACAATCAGGCAACCGCTTTTTCTTATGCTCGCGGCAAAGGCCGGGTGCTGTTGATCGAGGATGCGGGTCGGCGAGGCGAATTCCAGTTGCTGGTCGATGCGCTGAGGCGCAGCGAGATCGAGGTGGAAGTGCGCGATCCGACAGCACTTTTTTCCAGCCTGATCGAACTTCAGGCCTTCGACTCAGTCATCCTCGCAGGTGTGCCCAGGACCAGCGGCGAAGCGGCGACCGAATTGACGACGATCTCCGACGAGCAGATCGAATTGATGGTGCGCAATACTCAGCAGTTCGGAGGTGGATTGCTGATGCTGGGTGGGCCCGAGGCTTTTGGTGCCGGTGGCTGGAGCAATACCAAGCTGGAGGAGGCGATGCCGGTCGACTTCCAGATCAAGAACAGCAAGATGGAAGCGGTCGGAGCCCTGGCGATGGTGATGCATGCATCAGAGATCGCGCAGGGAAACTTCTGGCAGAAGATGATTGGAAAAGCCGCCCTCGATGTCCTGGGCCCGCTCGATTACTGCGGGGTGATCGAGTACCAGGGGTCGGAGAAGTGGATGTGGGGCAATCGAAACGGAATGCTGAAGGTAGGCCCGAATCGATCAGTCATGCGTTCGCGGATGACACGCATGACTCCAGGCGATATGCCTGATTTCGATCCTTCGATGCGTATGGCGCTGGCAGGGCTCACCAATACCCCCGCCGCAACCAAGCACATGATCGTCATCAGCGACGGCGACCCTTCGCCCGCTTCGAACGGGGTTTTGGATGGCTTCGTCAAGCAGTCGATCAAGGTGTCGACGGTCGCCGTCGGTGCACATGGTCCTGCGGGTCATCAAGAGCTGCAGCGGATCGCCAATACGACGGGAGGCAATTATTACGTCGTCACCAATCCTAACGCGCTGCCCCAGATCTTCGTTCGTGAAGCCCGCCGTGTCGCCAGACCGTTGGTCTACGAACCCGAAGGAGGTGTCGTCCCCCAGATGCTATTTCGGCATGAGATTCTGGCGGGATTGCCACAGCAGCTACCCCCTTTACGCGGATTCGTGCTGACCCAGCTAAAAGAAAGCCCTCTGGTGGAAGTCCCGCTTCGCTCACCGATGCCCGCAGAGCCTGAGAATGCGACGCTGCTTGCGACCTGGACCTACGGACTGGGGCGTACCGCCGCCTTCACGACCGACGCCGGCCAGCGCTGGGCAGCTGAATGGGCTACCTGGCCGCAGTTCGATCAGTTCTTCAGTCAACTGGTACGATGGACGATGCGGCCCACCCAGGATGACGGCAGATTCCAGATCGCGACCCAGGTGCGAGATGGCCGGGTGCAGTTGGTCGTCAGTGCCCTGGATGAGGAAGATCGATTCTTGAACTTTCTCGACCTGTCGGCCGCAGGCGTCGGGCCCGACCTACAGCCCTTTACCATCCGTATGGCCCAGTCGGCTCCCGGTAGATACGTCGGCGATTTCGAAGCCAGCCAGTCGGGCAGCTACCTGCTGAGTGTCATCCCGGGACCAGGGCGAGCGCCCTTGATCACGGGGGTCAATGTCCCTTTTTCCGACGAGTATCGGGTGCGTCAGGCCAATTTGGGATTGCTGACACAGATGGCCTCCCTCAAGGCGTCCGGTGGCCAGGCCGGGATGGTGACGGAGCCACTGGAGTCGATGTCGCTGAAGGAGTTGCTTTCGTGGGACAGCTACCGCGAAGGGGTACCACCAGCGATTTCCCTGCAGGATATCTGGCCCTGGGCGGTGCTGTTGGGATCGGTGCTCTTTTTTACCGACGTGCTGGTCCGCCGCGTGGCGATCGACCCCGGCGCATGGCTCCGATGGTTGGCCAAGCGGAGAGCGGACCGTAACGCCGTCGTTCCCGATGAACGACTTGATCGACTCCGAAAGCAGAAGTCGGAGGTCAGTGTAGATCTGGCCAGGCGAGCCGGTGGCATCGACGATGGCGCGTCCGATCGGGGCGTAGATGCACCGACGACTTCCTCTGCGAGCGATGCGGCCGCTGCGATTCGTTCCTTCGATTCGCTCGATTCCTCCACCAAGCCGATCTCGCAGCCAGAGGCAACCGCACCTGCAACTTCCCCAGGAAAGACCGTCGCAAAAGAAGACACCAGCTATACTTCCCGATTGCTGCAGGCCAAACGCGACGCCCAGAAGAAGAATCCTCCTACCAATCCGTAACCCGCTTAGTGTCGACCCTCCGGGGTCACCTGAGTGGTTCCAAGGAACGAAAGAACATGAGCCACACCGATCCTCAGATGTTGCAGCAGCAAGCCGAACAGTTTCGCGACCGGTATCGCAGGTTGCGGGAGGAAATCGGAAAGGTGATCGTCGGCCATGAGGAGATCGTCCAAGGTGTGTTGACGGCGATCTTCGTTGGGGGGCACTGCCTGCTGGAAGGGGTCCCCGGCCTCGGCAAGACGCTGCTGATCAAAACGCTATCGGAGACCTTGTCGCTGGATTTCAACCGGATCCAGTTCACACCCGATCTGATGCCCTCCGATATTCTCGGGACGAATATGATTGTCGAGACGCCGGAGGGACGTCGCAGCTTCCAGTTCCAGAAGGGGCCGATCTTCACTCAGATTTGCCTGGCCGACGAAATCAATCGCGCGACACCCAAGACGCAGTCGGCCCTGCTGGAAACGATGCAGGAGGGTTCGGTGACGGCTGCCGGTACGCGTTATGAACTGAAGAAGCCATTTTTCGTCCTGGCGACGCAGAACCCGATCGAACAGGAAGGAACCTATCCGCTCCCGGAAGCTCAGTTGGATCGATTCCTTTTCAAGCTGGTGGTTGGGTATTCGACCCGTGAGGAGCTCAATACGATCATCGACCGGACTACGCGTGGCGTGAAGGTAGTGCCGGAGAAGGTGATGGATGGTGATGAGATTCTCCAGTGGCAGCAGCTGATCCGTCAGGTGGTGCTGGCTCCCAATCTGCAGGATTACATCGCTCGCCTGGTTCTTGCGACCCACCCTGATGGTCAGCACGCGGTGGAAGCAACCAATCGATCGTTGCGATGGGGTTCCAGTCCTCGCGGAGCTCAGTCGATCGCGCTGGCGGCCAAAGTTCGGGCTCTTTTGGATGCCCGCTACAACGTCAGTTTTGAAGACATCCGCCGCGTCTATCTACCGGCGCTGCGCCACCGTGTGGTCCTGGACTATGAAGCTGTCGCGGAGGGGCGTACCACCGACCAGGTGCTGAGTGAACTGCTGGAGCAGGTACCGGAACGTCTGGAAGGTTGAGCCGCGGGGAAGAGTCGGTCTGGAAAGAAGTGTCGCTGGCACCAGGAGCATCGCCATGAAGCAGGTCTTGATCATCGTCGGCGATGCCACCGAAACGCTCGATACGATGTACCCCTACTACCGGCTGATCGAAGCCGGTATGAAGCCGGTGGTGGCAGGACCCGAGAAGCGACGTTTTCAGATGGTGCTTCACGAAGTCAAACCAGGATGGACCATCACCAAGGAATGGGAGGGGTACACCATCGAAGCGGAAATCGCCTTCGATCAGGTCGACCCAAGCCGGTACGCGGGGATCTTTTTCTCCGGGGGAAGAGCGCCGGAGTACATTCGCGATGACCCGCACTTGATCGCCATGACGCGGTACTTCTTTGATACGGGAAGACCGATCGGCAGCGTATGTCACGGCGTGGAGATACCCGCACGCGCAGACTGCGTGCGAGGCAGGCGGATGGCGACCGTGTCCAAGTGCCGGTTCGACCTGGAGGTATGCGGGGGCATCTACGTCGATGCACCCTGCGTGATCGACGGCAACCTGGTCAGCGGCAGAACTTTCCACGACAACGGCCATTTTGTCGGTCCCTGGATCCGGTTGCTGGAAAAGATGGACGACCCGTCATGAGGGGCTCCTGGAGATGATTTCTCATCGGGCGGCAGTATCCAATATCCAGCGGTGATACCTGCATTCCCGCGAGGGTGTTTCGTTCGTCATCAAGCAACGCAAGCCGGGGGGGCTGCACAACCTCCTTTTTCCCGACGCTGGATTTGACTTTCTGCATGGGAATCTTTGATGGCTCTGCCGTTTTCCAAATGAGCAACTACAATTGATCGGATAGGAAGAAGGAGTCTCTTTTCAGTGAAACGACGATGGGTATTGTGGGGAAGTGAAGGCGATCAGCAATCGATCTTCGCAGCCACCTGATAGCCAGCGCCTGGCGCTATCTGTTGGCAGCCCATGTGGTTGCCCTGGGGCGGTCATTCAGTCTATTCGAGGAGTTGTTCATTCATGGGAAATCTGATTCGTGGATTGCTGGCAAACGCGATCCAACCGTTCCTTCTGGGACGAGGAATGGCGTTGGCATCGTTCCCCAAGGATCTCCCGATTCTGCGTGACGCCAAACTCAGGGAAAAGATGGATCTGTTCCGAGTGGGGACCCTTCAGTATCTGCGAGACGAAATCTACGAGAACAATGTTCCCGGAGATATCGCAGAATTGGGGGTCTACCGTGGCGATTTCGCACGTTACATCAACGTGCTCTTTCCAGATCGAAAGTTTTATCTCTTCGATACCTTTGAAGGATTCTCCGAGAAGGATCAGCAGACGGAGAGACAGAAGAGTTTCTCTGCGGGAAAGCCAGGGTTTCAATCCACCAGTGTGGAACTGGTGCTAAGCAAGCTGAAACATAGAGAACAAGCGATTGTCAAACAGGGTTACTTCCCGGAGAGTGCAAAGGGAGTGGACGCACGATTTGCGTTCGTCAGTTTGGATCCGGATCTCTACGAACCGACCCTTGCAGGCCTGAATTACTTTGTACCGAGGATCAATCCAGGCGGGTTCATCTTCATCCATGATTACACCAATCCTGAGTATAAGGGTGCGAGGGTGGCAGTGCAGGAGTTCTGCAAAGCAAATGGACTGCGGCATGTTCCGATCGCCGACGGTTTTGGCAGTACGATCATTGCGGTTTGATCGCATGGAATGGGGATCGCCGCCGGATATTGTTCTGCGGGATCTGTGCGGCTGACGGGACGATTCATTTGCGGATCGCATGGGATCTTCCGATGGAGTAAACAAGCCCATGTCGCAGGATGGAAACTGGCTGCTGTGGGCTCTTTTGTCTGCGGTCTTTGCGTCGATGACCGCCATCCTTGCGAAGTTAGGTGTTCGCCACATCGACGCGGATCTGGCCACCCTGATTCGGACCATCGTAGTGGCACTGGTCCTGGCGCCTCTGGTGTTCTTCACCGGCAAGTGGATTCCTCCATGGCAGATCCCTGGCCGCTCCCTGCTCTTTCTGTTCCTTTCGGCGCTGGCGACTGGCGCGTCGTGGGTCTGCTACTTTCGGGCGCTGCAGTTGGGGGACGCATCCTTGGTGGCGCCTGTGGACAAGTTGAGTCTGGTGGGCGTGGTGCTCTTTGCGTTCGCACTGCTGGGTGAGCGACCGCAGTGGCACCAATGGCTTGGGATCGCCATGGTGGCTGGGGGAGTGCTGCTGGTGGCAGTCCGATCAGGCTCTGCCTCATGAATCGATCGGTAGCAGTCTCTTCATCAGGGTGGTTGTGACGCGCTGGCCTCGACCTGCAGAATCATCCCGCACACGCCGCCTAGAGACGTCTGCCAAAGGCAGGGGAGATAGCGAGTCATCCAGTCAGCTTTTTGAAGGAGTTTTTGGGGAGGGCCATCGTCAGGAAGAGCCGTCAGCCAGTGGCTGACACGAACGCGATCAGCAATGGGCCAGGGATGCATGGCGGGGCCCAGTCGATCATCGATCTGGTCGATCAGAGAGCGAAGGTGCGACAGGTCCTTCTGCAGGATCTCGTTGGTTTCAGGGGCGGTGGACTCGGTGATGCATCGAGCCAGCATCTGGGCCGATCGCTCCAGATGGTGCTGCATGGAAATCCCGGATGCCAAACATGCGCGAAAGCGTTCCACCACCTGGGCGCATCGGAGGGCATGAAGGCGGAAAGCTTCCGGCGATGGAGCGAGGCGACTGGCGATGCGCGGGTGAGCGGTCAATTGGAAAGCGAGAGTGGCACGCCGGCCGAGAAGCTTCCACCACCGCACCGCTTCCGGCTGATCCTTCCAAATCGCTTCCCAGTCCTTCGTCCATCGATCCCAAGATAAATCGATGCTTCCATCAGGAGGTGGACAGCCTTGCAGCCAAATAGCTTTTCTGTGCTTCCATCGCTCCATCTGACGAAGCATGGCATCTCGCGTCACAGCCATCTCCCTGGCGCAGGAAAAGAGTTCCTGCCGAACTTCGGAAGGGGACTGGTTGCCCAGGTACGATGGGATATTCCACGCGAAGTCTCCTGGAAAAGGATCGATAGGACCGGCGATGGCCAGAAGCGACTGAAGGGCATGTCGCTGAGCGGTGTGGCGTGCGATCCAAAGAGATGGATCGCAGGGGATCAACGAGTCGGGCGGGATGGAGGCGGAGTCGGTCAGCCGACCCAGCAAGGTGCTGGTCAATTCCAGGTCGATGGCTTGGCACGATTCGATCGAGCCCAGCAATTGCCATGCGGGGGCGCTTGATCCCATCCTGCCCGGGGACGCCATCTGTTCCACCTTCGCGATGCGACTGGAAAGTGGAGGGTGTGTCCCATGCGACTGATCGAGGTCGTTTTGGGTCAGCGATCGGGTCCATGCATACTGGGGCTGGGTTTCCTGCAGAGTGCGCAGATGGATTACCAGTTCCGCCAGTCGTTCGATGCGCAAAAGTTCAAGCGTAGCGAGCTGGGCGGAAGGGAGGGTCTGAGCGGATGCGGCCGAGAGGTGCATCAGTTCCAGGAGTGTGGCTGCGAAGCAATCGCTACCTGCGACCTCCCCCTCTGCCTCGTCGGCTTCATACTCCAGGGGATGTGTCAGCCAGCCAAGCGAACGTTCGAAGCTGGGAAGGATCCGGCACCACAGGGCACGTGGCAGATGGCGGAAGTACTTTGCCATGCGAGCAGGCCATGCCAGCCGAAGATCGCGATCGCTAGATGCCTCATCCAGCCATCGATCCAGAGGGCTGACTCGGCGGGACCACTGCTTGGTGCGCTGAATCGTCTGGCCGACAGCGGCCGCCATCCGGGCGGCCCAGCCTTGCTGAAAATGCCGCAGTTCGTGAGCCACCACACCGGCAAGCTGTCGCTGGCTGAGCGACAGCAGGAGGGGGAGTCCCAATTGCACCACGCGCAGAGGCTTTGATGCAGATTCTGAAACTGTCGAGGTGGTTGGAGCCGGTTTGGAGAGGGTGCGGGACTGGGCTGATGCATTGACCTCCAGATCGAGGACGACGGCGTCAGGGGGGGACGCCCCCAGTAAACTGGCCACCTCGTCCATCAGTCGGTAGAGCTCTGGAGCTTCGCTCCTATCGATCGACCGTTCGATCGGGGTGGACCTCGATTTAGGGACAGGCCAATAGAGTTCCAAGGGCGCTGCTGCGATCCATGCCAAGGGGAGCAGGAGCAGCCAAAGCAATAGGCGAACTGCGATCGAATCGCTGAGGGCGGGCACCAGCCAGATGGAAGCCGCCAGGATCGCCATCAGAACGGTCACAGGAACCAGCAGCAACACCAAATGGACCGTGCCCAGGGCGGCTAGTTGCCATCCTGCCAGTCCCAAGCGACGGAAATTTCCTGGACGCCTGTCGCTACCCAGGTGCTGGTGAGAGTTCTGTCGGGTCCATTTGTGCATCGATCGGTCCAAGTCGACGTGGGGGGGCTGGGATTCCCTGAAGATCCATCGTATCGGTCTGGAGAGGCGGCGGGGTGCCGAGCAGAAGCAAAAAGGTCGTCGCTTGGTCCCCTTGGGAGCCCAAGAGTCCATTGGAAAGGCTTGGCCGGGAGAATCACCGAAGAGGCATGGGTCACCTTTTGGCCCGTTCCCGCGAAGGGTTGCCAGTTGGTGATGCTCAAGGCAGAGTCTACAATGGGAAGTGGGCAGTGGAGGCGGTATGGGATCGCCCTTTTCTGGCGGACGATCGATTCTAAAAGGGCACATGAGCGCATCCGATGGCCAACGAATCTCTGGGGGTGGATGCGAAGACCTACGAGGATCTTCAGAGACGGTACCATGAACTGGCTGAATTGGCCGGCTCGTTGGCTCACGAGATCAAGAATCCTCTTTCTGTCATCCACATGAACGTCGATCTGCTCAGCGAGGAACTGGCCGAGTGCCAGTTTCCTGGATTGCGTCGATCGATGGCCAAGGTCGATATGATCCGGCACCAGTGCGAGCGGATGGAGACCTTGCTGCGGGATTTTCTGCGGTACGCTCGGATGCGCGACCTGGAGATGACGCCAGGGGACTTGAACGAGCAGATCAATACGGTGCTGAAGCTCTATCAGGCACAGGCGACCAAGTCGGGTGTCGAGATCGTCCGATACCTAGACCCGAACCTTCCCTCCATCATGCTCCACAGCGACTCCCTCCAGGCGGCTCTGATCAATCTGGTGAAGAACGCTTTGGAAGCGATGCCTGAGGGAGGGCAACTGGTGGTGCGTACCCATGCGACGGCCGGTGGCGTAGCGCTGGATCTGATCGACACCGGTTGTGGGATGGACGAGAACACAGCGATGAATATGTTCGAGCCCTTTTATTCGACGAAGGCAGGTGGATCCGGATTGGGCCTGCCGACAGCGCGAAAGATCATCGAGGCGCACGGCGGACGGATTCGGGTGCAGAGCGAACTGGATCGCGGGACGAAATTCGTTCTGGAGTTCCCCATGCCGGTGCGGCTGAGATGAATGGCAGGCTGGATGGTCAGGGAGGATCAGGCGATCGATCCGATCGGTGGATTCCCGGTGCGCGGCTGGCCGATGGGGCCATGGAGGGGAGTTGGTGGCGTCCGGCGGAAGAAAACCAGGATGGGATGAATGGGACGATTCGATGCACGCTTTGCCCGCGTCATTGCGTGTTGAAGCCCGGGGATCGAGGGTTCTGCTTCGTGCGTGAGAATCGCGATGGCCGAATGGTGCTGAGCACTTTCGGACGAAGCACCGGACTTTGCATCGATCCGATTGAGAAGAAGCCACTATTTCATTTCTACCCGGGCACCAGTGTGCTTTCGCTAGGGACCGCAGGATGCAACCTGGGATGCAAGTTCTGCCAGAACTGGGACATCTCCAAGAGTCGGCAGGTGGAGCGGCTTAGTGCGAAGGCCGAGCCGGATGAGATTGTAGCTGCGGCGCTGGAGCATCGATGCCGCAGCGTCGCCTTCACCTACAACGATCCGGTGGTGTGGGCCGAGTATGCGATCGCTACGGCGAGGGCGTGTCGGCAGGCTGGAGTTGCCGCCGTAGCTGTTACGGCCGGCTATATCGAACCCGAGGCGCGAGGTCCCTTTTTTGAAGCGATGGATGCGACGAACATCGATCTGAAGGGGTTCACCGAATCGTTCTACTGGAAGACCACATCAGCCCATTTGCAGCCAGTTCTGGAGACGATCCGTCATGTCCATCGCGAAACCGACTGCTGGATGGAATTGACCAACCTGATGATTCCTGGCGCCAACGACTCACCGGACGATTTTCGGAGGATGTGCGATTGGATTCTCGGGAACGTCGGCGATCAAGTACCATTGCATCTGACAGCATTCCATCCCGATTTCCGGATGATGGATCGGCCTCCCACGCCTCTGGAAACTCTTCTGGAAGCTCACCAGACCGCCATCGGTTGCGGACTGAAGTATGTCTATATTGGCAATGTGGCCAGCGATCATCAGTCGACCTGGTGCCCACACTGTCGGCATCAGGTAGTGCGTCGACGCGGCTACACGATCGATGACTACCAGGTGACCGATGGGAACTGCAGCCGATGTGGCAGTGCGATTCCGGGTCGCTGGGGGGCCTCAGCGGGTCGCTGGGGGGCTCGTCGTCAGCCGATTCTAATCGCAATTCCAACCGATTCTTCTCCTCAAGGACTTCAAGGCATGCAGCCGTCGAACCCCTCGGTGACCCTTCCCGAATGGACTATCGATCAATGGAAAGTCGTTCATCGCCAGGCAGCGCGATGGCTGGCGCTGTCCGCGATGCAGCAGACGCTGCCTGGTGAGCCGGCTTCGGAGGAATTGTCCGAACTGGCGGGGGTGGAGTTGGAGGGATGCTTCGTCAGCGTACGTCGCGGAAAGCTGCTGCGTGGATGTTGCGGTAGTCTGGGGCGGGGCCGATTGGAAGATCTGCTGCGTACCTGCAGCTACCGCACGGCCTGCGAAGACCATCGCATGGCGTCGTTGTCTCCCAACGAGCTGCAGTATCTGGACCTGGATGTCACCGTCCTGGGGCCCTGTGAGCCGCTGGTGGGCGATGCCGACCAGTGGCCAGGTCAGATCGTCTTGGGAACCCATGGTCTGCGTCTTCGATACCGCGATCACCATGGCGTGCTGCTAGTGTCGGTGCCGATCGAACAGGGGTGGAATGCTGAGCAGTTTCTAGGAGGGCTCTGCAGGAAAGCGGGACTCCAGGAGAGAGCTTGGAAGGAATTGCCGGTGACGATTGAGCGGTTTGAGGGGCGGGTTCACGGAGCTCCGCTGATCGATGCATTGCCTGAGCTTCCCAAGTCGGTTCGACGGGGGACATTCCATCCTGATCAAGTGAAGAATCTGAGGGCCTTGGTGGGGAGCAACATGCTGGCGATCGCGCAGGGAGCCACGCCATCGTACACCGCTCCCGATCTGCCCGACGGCACGGTTCAGGGACTGGTGCTTTCGCTGTGGGAGGAGGGAGCAGAAAACGCCATGGCGCACCTGATCCGACTCAGCTTGCGCCCCGGAGTCCCACTGCAGTCGACCCTTTTCGAACTGGCCAAAACCGCTTCGCAGATTCTTCAGCAAGCAAGGCCAGGTCGACATCTGCAGGTTCAGGTGGAGCTGGCGGTGCTGACCGATCCGGTTCCGATCGGCGGGACGCTTGCCAACGAACGATGGGAGGGAAGAACCCCATCGGTGGCCAACCTGGAAGAAAGCGGTTTGGACTGGCGCGGGCACGATCCAAGTCGCCGCGCGATCGTCGCGATGCAGGGAGGAGAGCGGGTATCGGTGGCGTGGGACGCTTTCTCCACCCCCGATGCTCTCATCGATCAGGGGCTCCAGCATCTGACGCGTCGCGCTGCTCCCGTGTCGATCTACTCGATGGCTGTGGTCGCCACAAGGCCGCGGGGGATCGCGACCAGTGCGGCGGGAGCTCAGACAGGTCCTGGGATTCGTCCACCTGCGGTGGCCGGTAGCTTTTACCCGGCAACTGAAAAGGAACGATGGCAAGGGGAAGCTCCATGGATCATCCAGGCACCTGCCGAGCGACAGTCGGTACTGGCAGCCATGGTGCCTCATGCTGGCTGGGGGTACAGCGGCAAGATTGTCAGCGAGCTGTTCTCGTCGATCGAGCCTCCGACGTCGGTGTTGCTGATCGGGCCGAAGCATACGCGCGAAGGAGTCGATTGGGCGGTCAGTCCGCACAGGGCCTGGGAGATTCCGGATAGTGCTCCGATGGAAGTCGACCTGTCGCTCACCGAACAGATCGCCACGCAGGTCACGGGGATGCAGTTGGATGTCGCTGCACATCGCAGGGAACACGGAATCGAAGTGCTGCTGCCGATGCTGAAGCGGTGGAGCCCATCCAGTCGCATCGCAGCGATGGTTTTGGCTGATGCTTCCTGGAGTGAGATCCAGAGGGCAGCCGTGGAGTTGGCCAAAGTGATTGGACGCCAGCCGACCAGACCGCTATTGGTGGTCTCCTCCGACTTGAATCATTATGCGGCCGATGCCGAGAACCGACGGCGCGACGCTCTGGCGCTGGAAGCGATTCAAAGGGGGGATCCCGAGCAATTGCTGGAGGTCTGTCGCGACCAGCGTATCAGCATGTGCGGAGTCATTCCGGCGGCGCTGGTGATGGAGACGCTTCGTCAACTGGGATTGAATTCCAGATGGCACCTGCAAAGCTATGCCACCAGCGCCGATGCGGGTGGAGATCCCCGTCGAGTTGTCGGCTATGCAGGTGGCTTCTGGCTGGCTGCATCCAATCCATAGCAATGCCAGAAGGCTCGATCAACTTGAGGAAAGCATCCTTGGAACTGCGTCTTCAGCAGGGGAACCGATCCAAACGATCACGATGGGAGACAACCTTTTGAAAGGAACGCACCGCTGGGATGCTGGCCACTGGAAGCGAAAGTTCCAGCAGGCTGCGCGGGGAGTCCTCTGGGGGATGGAGGCGCAGTCGAGCTTTCTGGTCCATGGATTGATGGCTATGGCCGTGCTGGTTCTAGCTGCATCGCTCAACTGCAGTCTGTACGAATGGTTGCTGCTGATTCTCTGCATCGGTGGTGTGGTGACAGCGGAACTATTCAACAGCGCGTTGGAGTGGATGGCGCGGGGCTTGTGCCGGGAGGAGAATGCGGAACTGGGGAGAGGACTGGATATCGCCAGCGGTGCCGTGCTGGTGGCATCGATTGCATCGGCCATCATCGGGCTGGTGATCCTGGGAGGCCGCATGCTCGCTTTGATGGGCTTTGGCTGGCCGGTGTGAATGGGGATGCCAGCAGCCATGATCCCCTTTGATGCCACGACAGCAGGCAGTCAACACTCGGTGGCGCGTTGTTCCCTGTCCCGACTTCTCATAGAATCGGGGACCTGCCCGAAATGCTTCCACAAGGGTTGTTGCAGCAACCATCCAGCAGGGATGAACGACTGGATGCAGACGGTTGACAGGTTGGTTTCAATGGTTGCATGGAGGACCGCCGATGCTCCGACGAATCGTCTCGATCATGCTGGTGGGGCTCTGGTTGTCTCACCAGCTTTCCGCCTTACAAGCTCAAGGAGCTCCGCCGGTGAAGGATCCTCAGTCGGCTCATTGGACGATCGTACTGCATGGTGGTGCCGGCGCGGATCCGGACCGCTGGTCCGAAGCGATGAAGCAGGATCGTCTGGAGGGGCTGCGGTCGGCTCTGCAAGCCGGTGTGGCCCGGATCCAACAGGGTGCCGAGGCGATGGATGTCGTGGAGACGGTGGTACGAGTCCTGGAGGATCACCCGGGATTCAATGCTGGACGAGGCGCGGTGCTCAATGAATCCGGTGATGCTGTTCTGGATGCCTCCATCATGGACGGACGCGATCGCAGCAGCGGCGCGATCGCTGGCGTTCGGACGATTCGCAATCCGATCACCGCAGCGCGTCGGGTTATCAGCGACACGCGGCATGTCCTCTTGATCGGTGACGGTGCAGACCAGTTTGCGCGGTCGATCGGCCTGGAGCAGGTGGAACCGGAGTACTTCAAGACTCCCGAGCAGATCGAGAAGTGGCAGCAGTGGAAGGCGAGGCAGGAAGACCAGCGAAAAACCTCCAGGCATCCCCTGGCGGTCGATGACCCGCTTTTCTACCTGGGAACCGTCGGCTGTGTGGTGCTGGATGCGAATGGAAATCTCGCTGCAGGTACCAGCACCGGCGGGCTGCTGGGCAAGCAGTTTGGTCGTGTCGGGGATTCGCCGATCATCGGTGCAGGGACATTTGCCGACAACAAAACCTGCGCCATCAGCTGCACCGGAACTGGGGAGTATTACATCCGCAACGTGATCGCTGCCACGATCGCCGCCAAGATGGAGTACGCCAATATGCCGCTCACACGCGCTGCCGATGAAGCGATCCACCAGATCCTTCCGGAAGATTCGGGCGGTTTGATCGCCGTCGATCGTCAGGGAAATGTGGCGATGCCCTTCAACACCCCAGGGATGGCGCGCGGGGTGGCCGACAGCCGTGGTCGCATGGAAGTGGGCCTGGGGAAGGCGATGAGCCAGTGACGAACTGCTGTGGACCGCAGTTGGGCCAGGGAGCAACCAGGAGAGAATCGCAATGCGGTTTCAGGATCGAATCGTGATTGTCACAGGTGGCGCCATGGGGATCGGCGGCGGGTGCTGCGAGGTCTTCGCGCGCGAAGGAGGCCTTGTGGCGGTGATCGATCGAGATGCCACAGCAGCCGAAGCACGCATCACTTCGCTTTCTGGTAAGGGACACAGGCACTGGCAGGTCGATGTGGCGGATGCGGAGCGGCTGGAGGAGGTAATCCACCAGATCGCACAGCATTTTGGCCGTATCGACTGCCTGATCAACAACGCCGGAGTCCATCCACCAGATTTGACGATCGAGCAGATGACATCGGCCGAGGCGCTTCGGGTACAGCAGGTCAATTTCCTGAGCACCTACGCAGCTTCTCGGGCGGCGATGGGACATCTGAAGAAGACGCGAGGCACGATTGTCAACATGAGTTCCATGACCGCCGTGCTGGGGCAGAAAGGTTCGACCGCCTATGCTGCCAGCAAGGGAGCCCAGCTAAGCTTCACCAAGGCGCTGGCTCTGGAGGCAGCTCCCTATGGCGTGCGAGTCAACGCGATTCTCCCCAGCAATGTCGATACTCCGCTGATGCGCCAGTGGGCAGCGACGCTGCCCGATGCCAAGGCTGCTCTCCAGCGGATCGCCGCCCTGCAACCTCTGGGAAGAATGGCCCAGCCGACCGAAATCGGAATGATTGCCCTGTTCCTGGCGACCGAAGACAGCAGTTTTCTGACCGGTCAGGGGATCGAAGCCGACGGCGGCGCGGCGCTCGATTACTGAACAGCTTCGCGGCGCGCGGCGAGATTTCCGGAAATTCGTCGCCGGCCGCTTCTCTGAAGGCGACACGGATCCTACGATTTCCCGCGATAGGTTGTAGATGAGGGGAAAGGCCGGCCTCCAATGAGCGGCGGTGCTCACCCAAGGTGGCTTCCGGAGAAAGGGTGCTGTCCCATGGACCGCTTGTTTGATTGCGAAGGTTGGTGGGAACAGAATCTTCTGGGCCGCCAGACGATGGACCAGCTGCAGATTTCCTGGAAAGAAGGACAGCTTCTAGGAAGTGGCTATGACTGCGTGGGTCTTTTTTCCCTGGACGGCGTCATGACCACCGACGGGCTGATCGACATGACCAAAAGCTATGCCGGGAAACACCGAGTCCGTTACGTCGGGACGTACGATGGCGAGGGCTTGATGCAGGGGACTTGGCGCCTGACCGGACAGCATGGCCCCTGGGTGATTCGATTGCGCCGACATCGGTCATCCAAGGAATCGGAGATTGCCGAAATGCGTCCGCAGCAGCTACCGGCCGGTTCGTAACTGGTATGTTTGGAAGCGTGCGGCCCCAGCTCACGAATACCTCGCCCCCTCCGAGACTCACTGGGGACATTTCCTCGCCCCTTTCCCCAGGGTTCGCATCGGTTACCCTTGTCAAAATGCAAGGGGCCGACCTTCTTTCCGTTGGAACCAAGTGATTTCTCGCACGTGCATCTTCCCAATTTTCCGTCGCTGCTTTGGATCGCGTATGCCTGCCTGCTCCTTCCCTGGGCAGCATGGCGATCTCGCCGCATTCTTCGCCGCTTGTTGGATGCGAATCCGGCGGAAATCAACTGGAATCCCTCCAAGATCTGGTGGCGCAATCTGACCCAGGCAGCGATGCTAGGGCTGCTCTCCTGGATGGTGGGCACCACGTTTGGGTACTCGCCGGGTTGGCCTGTCAGGCCATGGCAGGAATGGGTGGCGGCTACTTTGCTGGCGCTGATGGCCTGTCTGTCGTTGCGAACGGTATCGCTTCGATGGATCCGCAGCGATCCGGAGCGGCTGAAGCTGAGTCGATGGATGGAGCCGCAAAGTCAGAGCCAACGGTGGCTTCGGCGAATTGCGATCCTGGTTGCAAGCTTCAGTCACGAACTGGCATACCGCGGTATCGGGGTGGCCATTCTCAGCTATGCACTAGGTAGCATGCCGCTGGCTATTTTTCTCAGTGCTGTTGTCTACGCGGCGCTTCATGCGGCTCAGGGGTGGCGATCGATGATCGCCATTGCGGGATTCGCCATCATCCAGCATCTGCTGGTCTCCTATACCGGGTCGCTCTTCCCTGCAGTCTTGGTTCACGCCATCTACAATCTCCTGGTGGTCGAACTCCGAAAGCTGTAAACCATTCCTCCTGAACCATCGTAATCGACCGAGCAAATCGATTCTCTATGAAATCAGTCGATCAAGTCCGCCACTGGAAACTTCTGGAAGATATGCCCGATACGTCG
>JBIINB010000061.1:0-27157 GCA_044337705.1 Pirellulaceae bacterium
CCCTGCCCCATACCGTCGTCAAGACGATGATGCGCATCGATCTACCAGAGCCGCTTGCACCCGGAGCGGAAATGGTCTTCCGTGTCGCCTGGGACTACGCAATCAACAATTCGGATATTTCCAACGGTCGCACGGGATACGAATGGTTCGAAAAGGATTCCAATGCGATCTACGAAATCGCGCAATGGTTCCCGCGTCTGGTCGCCTACACCGACGCCACCGGATGGCAGCACAAGCAATACCTTGGCCAAGGAGAATTCACCCTGGAACTGGGAGACTACTTGGTTCGAATCACCGTACCGGCAGACCATGTCGTCGCAGCAACCGGGGTTCTACAGAATCCAGAGGAGGTGCTGACGCCACTGCAGCGACAGCGACTGGCGGACGCCAAATCGGCGGCCAAACCGGTCTTCATCGTAACCCCCGAAGAAGCACTGGAAAACGAGAAGGAAAAGTCATCGGAAACCAAAACCTGGGTGTTTCATGCCAAAAAGGTGCGGGACTTCGCCTTCGCTTCCAGCCGGAAATACATCTGGGACGCTCAGGGCCATGCAGTCGAGGGTAATGAAGTACTGGCGATGAGCCTTTATCCGAACGAAGCCGAGCCGTTGTGGAGCAAGTACAGCACCCATGCAATCATCCATACTCTGAACGTCTACAGCCGATACACCTTCCCCTATCCCTATCCGGTCGCCTACAGCATCAACGGACCAGTGGGCGGGATGGAGTATCCGATGATCTGCTTCAATGGACCACGGCCGCAGAAAGATGGAACCTACAGCGCTGGAACCAAGTACGCGCTGATCTCCGTCATCATTCACGAAGTCGGGCACAATTACTTTCCCATGATTGTCAACACCGACGAACGTCAATGGACGTGGATGGATGAAGGGATCAATACGTTCCTCCAATACCTCTCCGAACAGGAGTGGGAAGACAGGTATCCTTCCCAGCGAGGAGAACCGGAAGACATCACTTCCTACATGCTCAGCAGCAATCAGGTTCCGATCATGACCAACAGTGAGTCGGTGCTGCAGTTTGGGAACAATGCTTACGGCAAACCAGCAACGGCGCTGAACATACTTCGCGAAACCATCCTGGGCAGGGAGCTATTCGACTTTGCCTTCAAGGAGTACGCGAGGCGATGGAAATTCAAGCGTCCGAACCCCGCCGATTTTTTCCGCACCATGGAAGATGCCTCCGGAGTGGACCTGGACTGGTTCTGGGCAGGGTGGTTCTACACCACCGATCATGTCGATATCGCTCTGGAAGGGGTCGATATGTTCCTCCCGGATATGCGAAGCCCGGACGAGAAGTTCCAGCAGGACAAAGAGACGAAAGAGTCCACTCCCAAGACGCTCTCCGAGGAACGCAACGAAACTTTGAGCAAACGGGCCAATGAGTTCCCCGAGCTGAAGGATTTCTACAACAGTTACGATCCCAACGCGGTCACGGACGAACAACGCGATGCGCATGAAAAATTCCTGAAGGAGCTATCCGACGAGGAAAGGAATATCCTGGACCAAGACCACCATTTTTATCGTCTTCGGTTCCGCAACGTCGGCGGACTGGTTATGCCGATTATTTTCAAAGCCACCTTCGAAGATGGATCGGAAAAGATGTTCCACTATCCGGCCGAGATCTGGCGCACCGATGCCCAGCAGGCATCAGTCTTCTTCCGAACCACCCAACCCGTGGCCAAGTTCGAATTGGATCCGCGTCGGGAAACAGCCGATGCGAATCGCGATAACAATCACTTCCCACCGAAGATCGAGCCAAGTCGCTTCCGAATCTTCCAATCGAGAAGTGGCGAGGGAAGAATCCCAGAAGGCGAAAACCCGATGCAACGGGCTCGACGAATCGAAGAAGCGAAAGCCAAGGAGGCACGAGAGAAAGAGGAAAAGGAGAAATCACCCGTAGCAGAAGCTCCAAAGCAACCGAGCACTGCCGAACCGTCTGCGGCTCCTGGTAATCCCCCTGCCGAGAAAAAAGAAAAGAAGAGGAAGAAAAAGAAAACCCCGGAAAAAATTCCGGGATGATGTCGATCCGTTCTTCGCCGACGGCTTGTTAGGAAGCAAAGAGCGGGTGAAGGGAATCGAACCCTCGCTATTAGCTTGGGAAGCTAAAGTTCTACCATTGAACTACACCCGCTGTGCTTCATCATTTTAGCGCATGGTCGACGTCGATTCAACCACAGCTGACTCCTGTCGGGCCAGATGAGCTCTGCAACTGGCCTTGCTACTAATGACCGGGTTTGCTATCCCCCCGTTGTGCTGTGAGCCAGTGCGCGGGTCAACGGATTCCAGCGTCTTCGGCTTGTCGGCGATCGAATATGCCACGGCCTTAAGGTGCTGGGAAGATGCGTAGCCCGTCCAAGCGAAAGTTGACCAACTGCCCCGAAAACGGTCTCATCCGCGCAGGATGGCTGCTCGCTGCCCCTTTGCTTACTGCGATTGCCCCTCCCACCTGGGGACAGGGGGTGACATTGCGACCGAGAACCGACGTGGCCAGCGTTCCGTCGGCGTCGATCGCACCTCGTCTGGATTCGGATTCGACTCCATCGACCTCCGTGCCTATCCCGGGCAATTTGGACACGATGGCAAGCGGAGACCGAATTCCTAGCAACCGAACTGCAACACCATCGAAATCGGTCATCGATCCCTGGACTAATACCCCGGCAGGTAGCACCAGCTCGCGCAGCAATTCGCAACCCGCAAGCATCCTGGGATCGCTTGGGCCAATCCGTGTCATCCCTGCATCTCCCCTCGCTCCGCAATCGGCCTATCCTGCCAATCTTGGCTGGTCTCCGTCGCGCCCTCGCTATGGAGCGGATGATCCGGAAGCGGTGCGACGCCCACGCTTGATCGAAGACCTCGCGTCCAAAAACGCGCTTGATCCCTCATACGATTCTGAAAGCACTGTTCCTCCATCTCTGGCACCCTCGAATACGGATGCCTCATCAGCTCCGCCTGTTTCAGTGCGTCAGGCCAATTACCAGGCCCAGGGTGACCCCTACGGCTATCCCTTTGCCGAAACTCCTCCCAATCTGCCAGTGCTTCCGGGTAACTCCGTCCTCCCAGGTGCTGCAGCCCAGGGACCTGTTCTTCCCGGTGGAAGTGGTGGTCCGACGTCACCGGTGCTACCATCCAATCCCTACGGGGCCAATAGCCCCGTGCTGCCAGGAAACGTCGGGCCCGTTCTGCCTTCGACGAGCTCCCCATCGCTCAGTGCCGGACAAACGGCGGTCAACCCGGTGATGCCACCCTCCGGTGGCCCATTCGCTCGTCCCGAAGATCGGCGCATCACGATTGGCGAGCCATTCGTGACGGAACCTCCTTGCTCGTTTGACGCCTACTGGATGGTCCACCCGGCGAATTACCAGACTGGCACTGCGCAAGCGACGACCACCTTGACCAGCCCCACCGGCGCCCCATACACCGGAACACAGATGCCCTATCGCGTCGTACCCCCAACGATCATGCCCAACCAAGCACCCCAGCTTTATGCATGGAACGCTGGCGGCTACCAACCACTGGTTTCCCTGGGACAGGATCGCTACAACGTGCAATTGGGGCGAGGCATTGTGGGGCAGCCTACAGTCTATGTCCCCGGGCAATCCTTCCGTAATTTTCTTCGTTACTTGAGCCCCTGACGTAGCAGGAAAGGGACTTCCACAGGCCAGCTGACGGAGCAAGTGCAAGTCCGCCTCGATCGGATAGCCCGTTGATCTACGTAATCCGTATCGAGGATTTCAACGATGGGGAAACGAAGTGACATGATTGCCTGGGTGCTGGCAGGAACGGTGTTCCTGAGCGCATTTCTTCTTTTCCAAGTCCAGCCTCTCATCAGCAAGGCCATTTTGCCCTGGTTCGGTGGCAGCCCCAGCGTCTGGACAACGTGCATGATTTTTTTCCAGTCGCTGCTAGTTGCTGGATATGCCTATGCACATTTTCTGAACCGCAGTCCCAATCGCTGGCGTAACTTCCTAATCCATACAGGGCTTCTTGCAGCCGCCGCCTCTCTCCTCCCGGTTGTGCCTGGGGTGACCTGGAAGCCCCTCGATGGTCAGCAACCAGTGGTGCGCATCCTCTTGCTGCTTGCCGCTACCGTCGGTCTTCCCTATCTGATGCTCGCATCTTCAGGCCCACTGCTGCAATCTTGGTTCTCACAGCTTTTTCCAAATCGTTCACCCTACCGACTCTATGCCCTTTCGAACGCTGGATCGCTGCTGGCGCTTCTCACCTATCCCTGGTTCGTGGAAACAAATTTCACGCTACAGCAACAGGGCTGGTGGTGGGGAATTCTCTTCCTCTGTTATGCGATCGCCGGGATCGGCCTGAACTGGATCCTGGCAAGCCGTGCGCCGATAGGCGAGGTCTTGGATCCATCGGGACCCCAGGAACATGCTGCGTCGATCGACTGGTTTCACTGGGTCGCCCTTCCTGCACTGGCCACCATCGCTTTGCTTTCCGTAACCAACCACCTGTGTCGCGATGTTGCCGTAGTGCCGTTCCTCTGGATCGCTCCCCTGGTGCTCTATCTTCTCAGCTTCATCGCCACTTTCGAGTGGGAGAGATTCTATGCGCGACGTCCCTGGAGTCGCTGGCTGGTGCTGGCGACACTTCTGTTGGTAGCAACGATTTTTCATCAGGAATTGCAGTCGTTCACAAAGAGCGTTGGACTCGAATGGCAGATCTCGAAGTGGCTCCGAAAGCCCATCGTCGAGATACCCATCTGTCTGTTCTGGCTGTTCTGTATCTGTGTGGTATGCCATGGCGAAGCTGTCACCCGCAAACCTCCTTCATACCAAGCCACCCGTTTTTACCTGAGTCTCTCAGCAGGCGGTGCGATAGGCGGTATTTTTGTCGGAATCGTCTGTCCGATGGTCATGAATCACTACTGGGAGTTTCATGGCAGTCTTTTCCTGGGAGCCATTCTGGCAGCGATGATACTCAGCCAAGAGCTGATTCGATTCGCACCACAAAGCAATCGATTTCGGAAGACTCTCTCCAGGGCGCTGCCACTGGGCACCGTATTGGTCGGCGCATCACTCCTTCCGTCTGCCTGGAGCGATCCGGTGCTTGCCCGAAAACGAGGATTTTATGGAGTGATCTCGGTCCGGGAGCTAGATCGCGATCGGCCCATCCAGCATGGCCGAGGCCTATACAACGGGAAGATTCTCCACGGATTCCAGTTCCTGGATCCATCTCGGAAAAACGCGGCGACTACCTACTACGGACCCGACTCGGCGCCTGATGCAGTCATCCAGTATTTCAAGGGGATCAAAAAGCCTCTTCGCGTCGGAGTCATCGGGCTGGGTGTCGGCACGATCGCGACCTACCTGGCATCCGAAGACCGGCTCTGTTACTACGAAATCGATCCTTTGGTCATCGAGATTCAAGACAAATTCTTCACCTACTACAACGACTGTCCAGCCGATAAGCAGATCGTACTCGGAGATGCACGAATTCAAATGGAACGGCAGGAGCCACAGGAGTTCGACGCGATCTTTGTCGATGCCTTTAGCGGCGATGCAATTCCGGTTCATCTTTTGACGATCGAGGCAATGGCGGTTTACGAGAAACACCTGGCCATCGGCGGTGTTGTCGCTTTCCATATCAGCAATCGCTACTTGAATCTCCACCCGGTGATCGATGGATTGGCAAAGTCGAAAGGCCTTCACAGCATTCGGCTGCACACCACCAAGGCCGATGGATTCCATACCACTGCCTCCGATTGGATCGTGCTGACCAAGGACCCACTACTGGAAGAACAGCCTCCTTTTGATCTCCTGCACATACCGCTGGATCCCTCCCCTCCATTGCTATGGACCGATCAGTCCAGCAGCCTCTGGGATGTTCTTCGCTAGCAACCGTTCCCACCCATCCCATCGCCCTGAACCACCTAGGAAGTGAACCGAAAATGGAATGCAAACGATAAGAGGCCCTCGATTCAAGTGAATGAAGGTCTGGTGATTCCCTTGGAGACTCACCTCCCCGATTCGCCGTTCCTCCTCCGCGACTCTCAGCAGATCTCAATAATTTCTCACCCTCGCCCTGGGAGGGTCGCGAGGGACGATCGGTGAGGGATTCGGTCTGCAACGCTCTGAGTACGGCAGCCATCTCCACCCGTCCGATTGCTCAAGAGCCATCTAGGAAATGAGCATGGGGAGGAGTGGCGGGGACATTGCAACTCCTTACATCCGATTCGGATTTCCAGCTCACGAGTACCGCCCGTTACAGCGATTCAAGAAACGCTACGAGATCGGCGACATCCTCAGGATCCAACTCCTCCAGCCCACTGTGGCGAGAATCGCCTATCACATCGGCTAAAGTCCGATGAATGCCGGAATGAAAAAAAACAGGAGCCCGTTGGCTGACACCCTTCAGCGAGGGAGGGCTGAACCTCCGATTCCCCCGTTCATCCTCCAAATCTATCTGTTCAGGCTGACCGGAAGTGTACAACGTTCCTTGGTGGCAGCGAACGCAGTCCCACTGCTGAAACAACATTTTCCCTCTAGCAACCTCGGGGCCCTCGGCGACTCGACGCGCCGCGCGAACTCCAGGAGGCGCCGGCAGACTCTCACAAAAGGCGACCAACTGATCCAATACTTCTGGCGACACGGGATAGTCACGATGCATTGTGGAAGCGATCGACCGTCCGATCTGGTCTCTCAATTCGGCATCCTTGCCTGTCCATCCAAACGGTTCAGTGCCTCGCAGCCCAAGCAGCGACAGCACCCTCTTGGGCGCCCCATAATGACCATCTCCCAAAGTATCAACCAGCAAACCATTGCCATGACCTTCCACATGGCAACTCGCACAGCTCATCCAACCATCGTGCGATAAAGATGCATCGTGAAAATGCAGCTCCCCTGCCTCCACATCGGACAAAGTCCGCTTGGGAGACACCATCAGCTCGTCCAGCACGGCTCCCTTCTGAAGATCGATTTGCGTCAATGAATCGCTGAATGCATTCAGTACCCAGAGGGACCGACCGTCGGGCGAAAATCGGCAATCAATCGGATAATCACCCACTGGAAGATACCGGAAGGTGTACGCGTCCTCGGTTCCGAGCGCCACTTGGTCCATGCCACCGATGGTGATTGCAATCCGCCCGTCCGCGTCGGTCTGGAAGCTGGTCAGCTCTCCCGACCCTCGCGTCGGCACACCGACAGGGTGCACCCGGCTTCCGTTGTAGATATTTTCTCCCTGTTGAGATAACAACCGATCGATTTCCATCCAGCGCAAATCGTTCGCCATGAGAACACCCCAGTGGATGTCGTTCTGGATTGTCTGCGAAGTCGGGTTGAGACTACCGTGAAGCAACAGCAATCGACCATCGCTGGTCGGCTGCGACTGTGCGATTGCCTGCCCTAGAAAGTCGTGGCATCCAGCCCAAATCCGGCTTGATGTATCCAGTATCCCCAAAGCGCCGCCAAAGGCATCGGCCACCAGCAACCTGTCGGAATCCTCCAGGAGGCAAAGCTTCCCAGGACAAAAATCGCAGTCGGTAAGCCGCTCCATTTCCACGGACAGCCCTTTATCGATCCAAGAGACCGCGTAGCAGGCGATCTGACGCGACCAGCCACAAGCAACCCAAAGCCGATTCTCCTCTTTCTGCCATACCACCGAACGCGGGTCGATCGGAGTGTTGATCGTCGCCAAGGATATCCACTGTTGGTCTTTCCGAGCCCAACATCTCACCTGCGACTCCTTCCGGTGCCATGTCACCAGAAGATTGCAGGATCGATCATAAAGCAGACCGTCGATCCCCTCGCCGGTGACTAGGCCATCGACCATCCGTCGCTGCTCGACATCCACCGTCAATAGCTCGCCTGTCTTCCTGCATCCCACCACCAGCAAGCGGTCATCCACCCACTCCATGCACACTGGCTGACGATAGGCAGGCTGACTCCAGAGATTCGTTCCGGCCCGCTGCTGTGGCTCCCGCTGGCGGTACGTGCGATACTCTTCCTGAGCTGTCAAAACCGGAACAATGGTCGGCAACAAAAGGAGCAACAAGGTGAAAAGTCGTGGAACCATCATGTCACCAAATTTTTTGCTCAAAGCAGCTCATGACCAACGGACGACCGCTGGATCGCACGATCATCGTCCGGCCTTCAAATCCTGCACGAAAATCTCCAACTCCCGCTCCAGTTCCGTTCCCTGAACGCCCAGGTCGTCCTTCCACACCTCCAAGGCATTTCGCAGCTGCTGCACCTGACCATTGAGCGCTGCATTCATCATCGATTTCTGCGCGCGTAATATCGGCCAAAATATCGGAATAATACTAAAACAGCCGGTCGCAGTGCCGAAACTAGCCATGGTATCCCTAGTCGTTCTGACGCGGGATAGCTCATTCTTCAGGAATAGAAGTTTCGCCTTCTGTATCTCCTCAGGTGCCATCCCCGACAGGCCCGCAAGGAAGACCTGGATCTTTTCCGGTGTCATGCCACGATCGTCGCTGTGCATCTTTTCATCCAGTCCGATCTTCCAAGCGGCTGAAATTTACCTCGATCGTTTTATTCGTCATACAGCAAGACGACACTTCGCCTTCGCTGAAAATCCCCATAGTCACTGCTGGCGATCTCCGTAAGCTCTTCGCTGCTTGCGTTGCCGTCGAGGATCGCCTGAGCCAAATTTTCGTTTCCGAGTAGTCGGTTCAGTTGTTTGATATCCCATTGATCAGGATGCACCCTGCGCAGCGTGTGAGCCATGGCCAGTCCCAGCGACACGGGTTCTAAACGGCGACGATCGACGATCACTACGCGAACTCCCTGGCATCGTTCTCCCTGAAATTTACTGCCAGTTGGTGTAAATTCGCAAGGAACAAAACGTACCCCTGCCACCCCGCAGCCATTCAACTGATCGGCAACGCGACTTGCGTCCATCCACGGTGCACCAAACCATTCAAACGGTGCATCCGTGCCGCGCCCGACGGATAAGTTGGTCATCTCCCAGACACCGATCCCCGGATAAAGAAAGGCCGCGTTAAGGCTTCGCATGTTGGGAGAGGGATTGATCCATCGCAATCCAGTTTCGTCCCAAGCCATCGATCTGCGCCAGCCCTGACACTCGATCACCGTCAGGTCCAATTCCGGGTACTTCTCCTTTTGCAGCAACCGAGCTAATTCACCGATTGTCATTGCATGCTGCAAAGGAATCCGGTGATAGCCAACAAAGGATTCCTTTCCTTCATCTAGAAGAGGCCCGCCAATCTGGATGCCGCCTAGCGGGTTAGGCCGGTCCAATACTACGAAGCCTTTCCCCGACTCAACGGCTGCCTTCATCGCCTCCCCCATAGTCGACACATAGGTATAGAAACGACAACCGATATCCTGAATGTCAAAGACCAGCGTATCAAGCCCTTCCAGCATCTGGGGAGTCGGCTTGCGGGTTTCGCCGTAAAGACTGAACACCCTAAGACCGGTCTCGGGGTCGAGCGAATCGTCGACTTTCGATATGTCCAAAGCGCCCTCGAAACCATGTTCGGGACTGAACAATGCCTTCAAATCGACACCATCCGCCTGCTGCAGCAACTTGGCCGTGGAGATACCTGAGCGACTTCGGCCTGTGTGGTTGGTGATCAATCCGATGCGTTTGCCCTTCAACTGCCGGTAGCCCGACTGCTCCAGCACATCGATCCCCGTCAGAACAGCACCTAGTCGACCGCTCGTCGAATCGCCAACACCAGCCAAATCCAAGCCTTGTCTCTTCCCCGCCCCCCCCACCAGCACATTCCAAATCCTTCCGGCCAGTGGATTGACTGCTCCTTTACCATCCGGATGGACGCGATTGCTTAGGAAGATCAGAAACAGATCCTGTGCCGGATCGATCCAAAGGACTGTACCGGTGAACCCTCCATGACCGAATGCCTCAGGGCTCAGCAAATCACCACGGTTGCTTGAGTAGCCCGTCTGCTTATCCCAGGACAAGCCGCGCACACCGCTGGAGACCCTGTGCCCTGAAGTCATCACTTCCATGGCCCGTCTGGACAAAATACTGCCCCCTTCACCAAGCCCCTGGTTCCGTATGCCTCGAAGAACCTGCTGACTGAAATTGGCGAGGTCCTTTGCGGTGGAAAACAGTCCCGCATGCCCTGCGACACCGCCCAACAGATAGGCACGGGGGTCATGTACTTCACCTCGCATCCATCGACCTTCCCGCTGCTCCGTCGGCGCCGCTCGCTGCTTCAATCCATCCACCGGCAGGAATCCCGTTTCCTCCATTCCGAGCGGAATAAAAAGTTCCTTACTGCAATAGTCCGCAAGCGACTGACCACTGATCGATTCGACCAATTCCCCCAGGACGATGAAATTGACATCCGAATACTTGAACTCCTTTCCGACGGGAGCCACCAGCTTCAACTGACAGATCTTCTTCCAGGCTTCCTCCGGCCCTTGCTGATAATCTGCCAGTGCATTGTCAGGAATCAGCCCACTCTGGTGGATCAAAAGGTCGCGAACGGTAATCGCATCTTTTCCTTCGACACCGAAGTCGGGGAAAAAGTCAACGACACGGTCTCCAAGCCTCAGCTTCCCACGATCGATCAGCTGCATGATCGCCATGCCGGTGGCCACCGGTTTGGTGATCGATGCCATATCGAAAACGGTATCGACCGTCATCGGCTGGATGTCGGGCTGGGTCTGCCGATTCCCATAGGCTTTAAAAAACAAAAGCTGCTTGGAATCGCCGACACAAAGCACGCAGCCCGGCATCTTTCCCTCGGCAATCCCTTCCTCAACGATCGCATCGACGCGCTGAAGCCGTGTCTCTGGAATGGTGACCATCCCCTTGGTGGCTTCAACCTCCGGCTCCCCCGCCCGCAATGAAAGCTTCCGAAAGGAGAAGCACCCTAAGACCAGTAGCAGAGCAAAAGAGATCCTCAAAATGCGAGACACATCTTGCGATTGAGCATCGCGCGATGTGCATACCGACCCCTGACCTACCATAAGTGGGCTTTCATTTACCTTGCATCGTATCGCCAAGATCATTCGAATCCGCCTTCGTTCTTGCTGGGGCCACCGATCTCGTGCATCCTGTAACCAGTTCAAAACCCGCTTTTTGATTGTAACGCACCCCATCGGTGGCACGCTGATGAATTCAAGACTGCGATCCGTGGACGCATCGACGACGATCCACATCCCGGCCTGCAGTCGGAGCCATCGAAGTACCTGAAAATGCCGAGCATCGATTGGCTGCGGAAAGTCGATCACCAAGTGACGTCGCCGGTCCGTTCTTTTTCCTCGAAATCGGGAAGCGCTGGATTTCCCTGACGATCGGAGGTCGTATCGACGAACCCGACCTTCTCACTTGCGAGGAACCAATCCCGGTCCAACTGACCCATCAGAGCATCGACCGCACTATCCTCCGGCAATGTTCCAGGCAGCGGGTCTGAAGAACCTATTCGGGACCGTAAATAGTAAGTCCCGTTTACTCCGCCTGCCGTCTGCCCCCTGAGGTTAGCCCGACGCTCCATATACCCCAGATCGGTACGCAGCCATTCCTTCTGAATCGCCAAAAGACCAGCGATGACACCATCATAAGTTACCCGGCCACCGACCAAAATATCGTCACCCCCACCGCCAAAGATCTGATCGGCGGCGATCCCTCCGATCAATATGTCGCGCCCGCTTCCCCCATACACTTGGTCGACCCCACCACTCGCATTGATCACCATGCCACGCGAGGAGCTGCCGCGGAGGATGTCGTTGTAGTTAGTGCCGATCAATATGGCGAAGGTATCGGTTAGCAACGGAAGATTCGTTGCATTCGGCGTGGTGGCATTGAGATTCACCGTCACTGCAGCCGTATTGACGGAGTAATCGAGCACGTTATCTCCCGAGCCACCATCAACCAGCCCGCTCATCGTACCGAGTCGTGAAACGCGGAAGTGATCCCCCGCCGCTCCCCCGCGAATCGATTCCATCTGCTTGAAACTGACGGAATTCAGTAGATTGCCTCCCCCAGCCTCGAGAAGATTCCAAACGGTCTGTACGTTGGGGCCGTACACCGTGTCGGTACCCGTCCCGCCAAAGATGGTCGTCACCCGACCATTTGGTAATATGGTAAATGAATCATTACTGGCTCCGCCGGTCAGTGTACTGAAACCCTGAAGCACCAGATTTCGTGTCGCTGAAATCAACTGGGACTCCATCGATCCGCTGATAGTCCAACTGGTCGCCTCATTGGCTCCAGTGAAAGCGGCATTGGTCCCAACAAAAGATTCGATGGAATTCCAAGTACCGGAAATGCCTGTTGCCTTGAAGGTTCCAGCCAAGACGGAAGTGGCGCTAGTCAATTGGCTGAGATCCAGGATGTCGCGATCGGATCCGGTGCCACCGAAGATCGAACCCGACAATGCCCCCGTACCAACCATCGAAAAAGTATCGGCAAATCCATCCCCTCCGGTGAGCGTCTCTATTTCACCGAAGGTTGTGGACCAATCGCCCGAGCCGACGCGAATCTTGCCTGCGTTGAGTGCTTCCACACGCCACTGACGAGATGAAACAGGCTCAACGCTACGAATCTGATCGACTCCAGGCCCGCCAAATATCGTCGCCCCAGCAGCTTGGACCAGGTCAAACTGATCATTGCCGGCTTCACCATAAATGCTGCGGATAGCGATCCCTGTTGTCAGGAACTGATAATTGGATCCAATCCGGACAACTGAATCGGTGACTCGAAAAGTATCCGCCGCCGAACTTCCGACCAACTGGAATTGATTCGAGCCACCCCCGCCATGAAACATGACGCTACCAGGATGGCTGATGGATCCCAGGACGACGCCGTTCAATGTCAGACGGAATTGGTTTGTTCCCAAATAAACCACCTGCATCATGTCGTCGTCGGAACCACTATCATTCAGGCCAACCGCCAGCGTCGCCGATTGCGTTTCGGTTCGCAAGATATTGACGGGGCTCATCGTGTGCGAAACTGTATCCCCAGATGCATCCCTCACCGTAACTGAGGGCTGGAAGGTTCCTGCGTTCAGGAACCGATGTCCTATCGTGGTCACCAAACCGGATTCGACTGTCTCTGGAGCAGATCCATCACCCCATTGAATCGTATAAGTGAGCACCGACTGGGTAGGATGCTCGGCAGTCAGACGGAAAAGCCGCTCCTGACCCGCAACCCCATTGAAACCGTCAGCAATTGCCTCCATCTGAATGCTGATGGGGGATGAAATCCGGAAATCCTCAGTCGACTCGATCGATACCCCTCCATCACCATCGGCAACCACGACTCGCACCTGATAATCACCAACTGCGGACGGCATCCAAGTCAAACTGCTTCCCTGCCCGAGGAACTCAGCCACCACTGTCGTACCCTGATAGATGCGGTAATCGTAAACGAGGATATCGTCGACCCCAGCATCACTCGCAGCGACTACAAACTGCCCATTGCTTCCAAATCTCCAAGGGCTTGTCGCCGTGACGGAGGCAATGACGGGAGCTGCATTGTGTACGACCACAGGAATGGTGTAGTCAGTGTAGCTACCATCTTTATCGATCAACCGAGCGAAGACTGGAAAGTCACCTTCATCCCGGAAAGGAATCGAAGCACTGCTCGATCCGCTGGCGGAAGAGTAGTTGGCTGGAAGACCCGCCAACGTTTTTGCGAAACCGTAACGCAGACCAGCCGTCCGGTCCGCCAGTGATGGATCCGTGGCTGCATCCAGCGAAACCAGCACCGAACTCCCTTCCACAATCGGACCACTCTGTGCAGGCGACGCGGTGGGCGCGACGCTGCCCACTGCATAGCTATAATCATAATCAGTGAATCCACCATCTCGGTCCATCACGCGGATATAGACCGTATAAGTTCCATTGTCATCGTGATAGAAGGATGCGGTGTCGGTCGCGGACGAAGAGACAGAATCGTACGTGACGCCGGTTCGTTCACTTGCATTCCGCGTGAAGAAATATCTCAACCCCGAGGCCATATCCCCAGGTGAGTCAGTCGCCGTCAGATCGATCCCGGTCGCCCCCCCCTCGAAGGCATTGGAGATCTCAATGGACGCCGTGGGCGCGGTATTCGATACCGTGATCTGGAAGCTCTGATCTCCAGATGACTTTCCATCATCGTTGCTGATCGTAAAATGGATCGTATAGATTCCATCATCGACAAACGAATGATTCAAAGGAAGCCCGGTCGTCGGTGTGAACCCGCGGACGGTCTGCACACCGGTCCCATCCCCGAAATCTACCGTCGCTGTCCAATCGGCGCCACCGATATCGGCGAAAGGAATCGCTAAGAAATAATCAGGCTTTTCTCCACTGGTGGCTCCGACGGGAATCGATGAACTAAGGACGGTCAGCGAATAATCTTCCGAAGCTGTCCCGATAAAGGTGTCGACTCCCTGGCGACCCTTCATGGTATTGAAGGAATCGGAAGCGTTCGCACGCTGGAATCGATAGGCCAGCAGTTCGTAATTTCCTACATCGGTATCATTCACGCTGTCCTGGTAAATCTGAATCAACTCCGCCGGCCAACCGGTGAAATCGGTGATCACTGTTTCGGATTCCGGCTCCTTGAAGGTATCGATTTCGATGTAATAAGTGCCAGTGGTAGGAATCAGAAGATCGATGAGGATCGCATCCCCCGACTCGAATTCATCGTCGTTCTCGGCAATCGACGCATGGTAGGGAATCACCACCCCGTCGGCGTCGTGCACGCGAAGGATCGGATCGATGAAGGACCCGGGAACCAGCGAAGCACTGCCACCGGGATTGGAGTAACGTCTGAGCGCCCTGGAGGCAACTTCAATGGTCAGCAAGTCACCCTGCTGGGCATCGAAAGAGTAATAGTCGCTCTCACTCCTGCCCGTCGATACATCCAGTTCAATCTTCCCAACCACGCTGAAAAGTTCAGCATAAAGCTGATTTCCCTTGTTCACGCCGCTGGACAGCGTGTTGGGCAACTGAAGAACCGACCACCCCGTTTCTTGTGCGGCATTCAGACTATTTTTGCTCGAAGCTGTCTCCGGCACCCGGACCATCGACGGATCCGACTGCGCATAGGCAAGCTTGATCGCCTCGCGTTCCCCAAAGAACAACTTGTTGATGTCGTTCTTCCGGTCGCTGCCGACCGCTGCCGGGGAGCTGATCAGGTGTTGGAATGTTTCGTATGCTTCGGACAATCCGGTGAAAGCTGGATTGAACGCTCCACTGCCCGGCGGGGTGTGCACCCCCGAACCAATCGGTCCGAATGCATCATAGTGACGAAGCCCCATCAGGTGCCCCAACTCGTGTGCTGCTATCTTTACCGACAGAGCGATAAAGTTCTCGACACTGTTGTCGGGATTGCGCTGCCCATAGGTCAAATGACCATCGGCAGGAGCGCTGAGGAAATCACCCGCAATCTCCGTCGGAGTCACCGACAGCCGAGGGGCAAGAACCGTTCCACCCAGCAGCCCATGAACCTGTACCACTGCCTGACCACCTAGGTTGATGTTCCCCAGGTCGATCTCGCTCGCCAGACCGCCAGGACTTCCATTGGGAGGCGTCTCGTTGAAATAGATCGTAACATAATCAATTCCCGCAGGTATCTCGCTCGCCTCGGTGGTAAATCGCACATCAAACCAGCGATCCGGATCGCTGTAATCGCGAACGCTACCGTCTGATTTAATCCCGTAGTACGAACGCTTCATCCCTTCGATCACTGCCGCCTGATCAGCAGCCTCGTAGGTGAATTCCTTCACTGCGTCCGTCTTCGATGCAAAATCCAGCAGCACCCACTGAGTGGCGGTGCGACCTCCGACTCCCGGACTGTAGGTGCGCGTTGAATAAAGTCCACCTTCCATCCGATTGTCGCGATCATTTCCAAACAGAGTATCCGCATAGCGCGTACCGGCAATCAGTTCAAATCCTTGAACCGAATCACTGGAGAGCTGTATCAGAAATCGCGGAGCAATCGGTTGGTTGGTAGCGGACATCATGTCGAAGGCCACGCCACCAACGGTGTAAGACGAGAAATCAAGGCGATCTCTACTGGAATCCGCTGAAGCCTCAGGTAGCTCGACGATGCGCACCCAGCCTTCCGGAGCACCAATCCAGCGGTAATCATCGTCGCCGAATCCTCCGGTCAATTGCACCGAAGCGATCGGTCCATCGTGAGGCGCTAAGCCCGCGTATGCAAAGGAGTCATTTCCGCTTCCAAGATCTACCGCAATCGCCTGCGCACCTCCTCGGAAAACAAAGCCGTCATCGTCCGAATCGCCTTTGTAGTCGATTGCACCTCCCTCGGTGGTATTGTAAATCAGAGCGTCGGATCCCAATCCACCCTCAAAAACCAGGTTGCTCAATCCGACCCCTTGCGTCCTCAGCACATCGGCCCCATCGCCACCATCGAATCGCACACCTGTCGAAGGAGTCCCGGAAGCAGCATTGGCACCCAAGGCACTTCCCGCATTGACCAACGAATCGTTGCCGTCACCACCAAGAAATTCGATCCATCCGACTTCGTGGCCACTATTGAAGAGCGTGTCGTCTCCTTCACCACCGACCATCGAAATCCTCTGCACTCCGATGCCATTGTTCTGCAGTGCGTCGGTTCCGCCACCTCCGATGAACTCCAAAAGCCCCGCTCTATCCGCATTGTTCTGGAAGCGATCATCTTCGGCTCCTCCCGTCATGGAATGAACCAGACCTCCCACACCCCAGTTGACATAAACGTTGTATCCATCGCCTGCATAAAAGGTGATGGTTCCCGTATCGTTGCCATTCTGGTAAAGCGAATCGTTGCCGGTACCTCCCCAAAAAGTCAGGTTTGTCGCCTCGGCCCCATCGTTCTCGAACGCATCTGATCCATCACTGCCTAAGAAAGTGAAGTTGGTGAACTTGTAACCAGTTGAGTCATTGAGTGCCGAATCACTTCCAGTCCCTCCATCGAAAGTTACGGACGAAACTCCACTACCCGAGTTCTGGAAAAAGTCAGCACCGCCACCACCTTCGAAAAACAGATTGGATACATCCGAACCACGATTGCCGAAAATGTCAGCTGCATCATCCAATGTAGCCAAGGGTACATCGGGAAGAGTGGTCGGAGGCAATCCAGCGTAAGGCCAAACAATCGATCCGACCGTTCCGCTATCCACAAAGGAAAGATCGCTGGAACCCGATCCACCCCCATAATTGACGAAACGGTCTGACCCGGCATTCCCAAAGAGCCCCCAGGTTCTGGCTCCAGCGCCGTAATTGAGCAGCGAGTCGGATTCACTACCCCCCTGCATTCGATAACCAGACGCCCGCACACCACTGTTGGCCATGACATTCGCTCCACTGGTCTCCACCATGAGGAACGAAGATGTGTCCGTGCCCGTATTGCGCAATTGGTCGTTACCCAGGCCACCGAAGAAAATGAAATTCGAAACACGATGACCATCATTGATTGCCAGATCGTCCCCTGCTCCACCAAGAACCACCAGACTGCTGAGATCGTCGGCTTCGTTCTCGAAGTAATCCGCATCTTCACCGCCATCGAAGGTGACTAGATCCAGTCCTGTAGCCTGATTGAGAAAACGGTCCTGCCCTGTTCCCCCCTGGAAAACGACGCTGGCCCAGTCGCCACCCTCATTGCGGAAGATATCTTCGCCACCCAAGCCGAAGAATCGAATCGAACTGGTCGCGTTTCCACTGGAATCCAGAATCCCCGTCGCCTGATTCAGGAAACGATCCCCGCCAGCCGCATCCGACGCAGTGTCTCCCTCAAAGTCAATATCCCCGAAACGCGTTCCAGTCAGAGTCAGTGTGTCGGCATCGGCTCCACCACCAAAGTCGATGTGACCGATGTTGCGTCCATCCAGAACCAGCGTGTCGGCGTCGGAACCACCACGGAAATAGACCAACGCGATGTCATCTCCATCAGAAATCAGAACATCACGCCCCTTTGCACCATGGAATTGCAGAGATGCTATGCCCGATCCATAGTTGGCAAATACGTCATCGCGATCCAGATCATCGGTGCCACCATAGGTCTGTGACCCATGTCCGTAGAATACGATCGAAGCGATATTCGACGCATCGTTTCTGAAGGTATCCTTCCCATCCCCCCCCTGGAAGAGAATGGAATTGACATTCGCCAAGTTCTGAAAACGATCGTCACCCTGATCCCCTTCAAAACTGATATTTCCAGCAGAGGCCGTCGCTGTCAAAAGCAAGGTGTCGGCATCCGCCCCCCCACCAAAGTCGATGTCGCCAAAAACGGTGCCACGGATGATCAAGGTGTCGGCTCCCGAATCACCTTGAGGGTTGGGATCCAGAGGATCAAAATCCCCCTCAAAACTGATCGATCCGGCTGCCGCCGTCGCTGTCAGCACTAGAGTGTCAGCGTCGGCGCCACCACCAAAATCGATCCCACCCGTAATGGTCCCCCGAAGCTCTAGGGTGTCGGCTCCGGAATCTCCTTCAAAGCTGATCGATCCACCAGCGGCGGTTGTGGTCAGCAGCAGAGTATCGGCATCGGCGCCACCGCCGAAATCAATCCCACCGTTGACGGTACCACGTAGAATGAAAATGTCAGCGCCCGAATCCCCCTCAAAGCTGATCGATCCAGCGACAGCAGATGCACTCAGCTGAAGCGTATCCGCGTCGGCCCCGCCACCAAAATCGATGTTCCCCGTGACACGACCATCCAATACAAAGGTATCGGCGCCAGAGTCGCCTTCGAAGCTGATCGACCCGGCTGCTGCAGTTGCTGTCAAAACAAAAGTGTCAGCATCTGCTCCACCTCCGAAATCGATCCCGCCGGTGACAGTCCCGCGGATCTCCAGAATGTCCATTCCGGAGTCCCCCTCGAAACTGATCCCGCCAGCAGCAGCATTGACGGTCAGAAGAAGAGTATCCGCATCGGCACCGCCACCAAAATCAATCCCACTGGCAACGGTCCCAAGAAGCGTTAACGTATCGGCGTCGGCGCCGCCTCCGAAATCAATCCCCCCAGTGACCGTGCCACGGATCTCCAGGATATCCATCCCGGAATCACCTTCAAAGCTGATGCCTCCAGCGGAAGCGTTGACCGTCAGCAGCAATGTGTCGGCGTCGGCTCCGCCTCCGAAATCAATTCCCCCCGTAATCGTGCCGCGAATCTCCAGGATATCGATCCCGGAATCCCCCTCAAAGCTGATGCCTCCAGCCACCGCACTGGCCGAAAGCGTCAGCGTATCCCCATCGGCGCCACCTCCAAAGTCGATATTCCCTGTGACACGTCCATCCAAAATGAAGGTATCGGCTCCTGAATCCCCTTCAAAGCTGATTGAGTCAACCACCGAAGTGCCAACCAGAGTCAAGGTGTCGCCATCGGCTCCACCCCCGAAGTTGATGTTTCCCATGACCCGATCGTAGACGATGAAATCGTCCATTCCCGAATCGCCCTCAAAGCTGATGTCGCCCAGGGTAATCGTCCCCCGAAGTTCGAACGTATCAGCATCAGCCCCTCCACCAAAATCGATATCGGTCAGGTTCCCACCGCGAATCACGAACGTGTCCGCGTCAGCCCCACCTCCGAAATCGATTCCTGTCAGGATGCCACCCTCAATTTCGAAGACATCCATTCCGGAATCCCCTTCGAAACTGATGTCTCCCATGGTTCCGCTTCGAAGGACAAACGTGTCCGCATCCGCACCACCACTGAAATATCCTCGCAGCCCCCCTGCACCACTGCTGCCGGAACCGATGACAATCTCGTCTTTCCCGTCCCCGCCCAGAATCGTCGTGTTGGCGTGCGTCGTAAACGTATCGTTGAACTGACTGCCAACAACCGATGAAAAAATCCCCCAGGTCCGAAGCAGGTGCGGCGATGTATTGGGATCGCTATCTGAGGCCAGCCCAAGATCGGGAGCGACATCGGTCTCCAGATAGACCACTGAGCCACCATCCTTGTTGGCTAGATAATTGCTGTTGGAAGCGGCCAGATCGAAAGTGATCCCGAGATCCGGAAAATCAGCTGTCGAAATGTCCGCGCGCGTGAAGTTCAACGTATTGAAACCAGTCGTGTCGCGAATGGTTAGCACGCTGTTGGGGCTTAGGATGTACTGATCATTCCCTTCGTCGACCACGGCGACTCCCGCTGGCGCGCTGCTGGCGTCATTGGCCACATCGTTCCCTGAGCGAAGGATGAAGGTATCGTCTCCAGCACCACCAAAGAGAAAATCCTGACCCACACCACCATCCAGCACCACATTGTATCCGGAAGGCAGTCGGGTAGCGTCGACGACGTCACTTCCGCCAAAGGTGATCACCGTCAGATTGCTCACGCCGTTCGAAAAATCATCCACGGTGAGCTGCAGTGAGTCATTGTCCTCACTGCCCAGAAGCAAAGTCGATACGTAGGTGTCAACCCCAAGATCACCATCGTCCACCACCAACGTCACCTCGATCGTTCCGCTGAATAGCTCAGGCAGCACAGTGAACGTTTCGGCCGATCCAGTTTGCAATGCGACGGTAGTACCAACGACTTTCGCTTCCCATCGGTAGACGAATACCTCTTCTCCTGGATCGGTGACCCACGCAATAAAAGTCAAGGGTTTATCTCCGACCACTGCGCCAGGACCACCTCCAATGCCTCCCGACAATCCGCTTCCGCTTGATTCCAAGGGGACGAAAATCGCCTCCGGCGCCACATTCGACACGGTGATCTGAGTCGACTCGTCTAGGTCAGATCCTCCATCGTCGTCGGTGACCGTGACGTAGATCGTCTCCAGGTCCAAAGACGTACCTGCGGCATAATCATCGCGATAGACATAGGTCGCGCTGAAGGTTCGGTCGACTTGATTGACCGAGGCTTCGGTCAACTCCCCGCTCGCCCAGCGGACAGAAACCGTATGGGTATCGAGCGAACTGACGTCGGTGTAAGACCCCGTGACCCGAACCTTCTGACCTTCCTGGATCTGCCAGTCACCAATCACTGGATCCCAGATGCCCGGTGCACTCTGCACAAATCTCTGCAGTGGCAAAATGATCTGCGGTGCGACGTTGTTCACAGTAATCGACGTGGTCTGTAGCGTTGATGGCTTATCCGCCAGTTGCAACTTCTGATCCAGAATGCTCACTGAAATCGTGTAAGGCTGCTGATCGTCGCGGTAGTCATGAGTGATACCAGATATCGTGCTTTCGCCCGGACCTGCCGTCAGCATGACTTCCTGCGTCCCATCTCCCCAGTCGACAAAGATGCGATGGGAGTCGCCAGCCCCAGCATCTGAATATCGCACCGTCAGAGAAGCAGCACTGCCTTCGTTGATCGTTGACTGCGCCAGCTCCAAAGCAGTAATCACCGGAATCGAATTACCGACACGAACATCTACCGTTGCAGCAATGTAATCCAGCGGCTGGTCATCGTCGGCGACACCTACAGTGATTGTGTAGGCACTGCCCGCCGTCTCGGGGCTGGATCGGTATCGATGAGGAATATCCAATTGGCGAGCTACCAGCTGACCGGTTGTGGGGCTCAGCGAAATCACGTCGGGCGCACTGCCATCCCCCCAGTCGACCCGAATTTGATGACTGTCTTCCAGCCCTAGATCTGAGAAGTTGACGCGAAGCGTCATCAACGCCCCTTCCGACACCTCAGCAATCCCGCCGACCGACGTCAGCCCGGGAAGACCAAGAGTCACTTCCGACGGCAGGCTATTGGAAACTTCGGTAACCATCACAGCCGTCGCCTCACTGGCAGCCCCGCCATCATCGACGACTCGCACCCGCACGACGTAACTATCCCGACTACTGTTGGTGGGACGATCGTCGACGTAGGTATGCGGCACCAAGAAAGTCGACACGCCTTGCGCGAGCGCAACATTCTGTGTCGTACCATCTCCCCAATCGATTTCGACGGTGTGGGCCTCCTGATCGCTGGTGTCGGTAAAAGACCCGGTCAGCGTTGCAGTACCACCTTCAGTCACCTGACTGGTGATCCGCACATCGGAAGGGTTCAACACCGGCGCCTGATTGATCACCGGCAGAGAGAAACTGGCGGTGCCTACCAGACCTCCGTTGTCGGTGATTCGGACAGTCACCGTATAAGGATTCCCGGCCGGTGATGCCAGACCGTACCGATGACTCAGCGTGAAAGTCTGCTGATCCGTCAGCGTCAAAACCTCCAACGCCGAGCCATCTCCGTAATCGACCGTCGCACTCCACCTTGTCGAATCTGAATCCAAGAACGATCCACTAAGGCTAAGCGTATCTCCGGCATTCAACGTCGCCAACGAGGACGCAAGGGTGACAACCGGAGCCTGTTGGCTGGCAATATCGCCGATCGTCTTGGTGTTGCCGAACTCCGATGTCGGATTGATGGCGACAGCCGTCAGCAAATCACCGAACTCCACGATCGGCGTCGCTCCAAGAGGAACCTCGAATCGAAAGACACCGACAACCGGGTCTGTGTCTTTCAATGCGTTCGACTCCACTCCCTGATGCAACTTGCGAGTCCCCTGGCCGCGACCATTGGTGGTGGGGACGGATAGGTAGAATTGAATGATCTGTCCGGGATTGCTGGTTCCTTCCAGAATCAGCAGGCCAGCAGTAGCAAGGTAGGCACTCGTGATCACCGGAGCATTAGCAAGTCCATCTGCGTCCGGGCTGTCATTTAGCGTTGGCCCCGCTGCCCCGTGATCAATCGCCAGATCAATGTTACCTCGATAGTAATTACCTAAGATCGTATTGCTGGTCGACGGTCCGACACCAGGCAGTCGCAAGCCCGAGCCCAAGTTGTAGTAGAACCAGTTGGCGCGCGATTCGCTGATGCTGCTTCCCACTAGATTGCCCGCGACTCCAGCGTCGATCACCATGCCATGAGCTGCATTGGAGACCGAAGACGTTCCGCTCCGATCCGCTCCAAAAACATTCCCCTCAAATGCGTTAGCGGTGGAACTGCCCGAAATCCGCAGGCCGCTTCCCGTGTTCCCCGACAGCACATTTTTCTGCGCAAGATCAGGGCCTCCAACACGATTATTCGAGGAATCGACGAACAGAACGCCATCTGCCGGTAACGCAGCAGTTCCGTTGCCGACCGCCTGGAGACCCGAGGCATCGGTGCCGACGGAATTCCCTTCCAGCCATGTTCTCGTCGTATTCTGCAGCAGGATCCCCCCGAGCGAATTCCCAGAGACGAAATTGTCCAGCAACCAAAATCCCTCCACGCCCACCAGCTCGATCCCATATCGCGAATTAGCCAGCCGCGTTGTACCGGTGCTGTCCAGACCGATCCAATTGTTCAGGACGTAGTTCTCCAAGGGGAAAGAACCGATGGCGTAGATACCAGACTGGCTGTTTCCACTGATAACGTTCCGATCGCCCGGCAAAAACCCTCCAATCATGTTCCCGTCGGCGCTATTGCTAAGCAGGATTCCATGGGTGTTAGGAACGCTGCCAAGACCCAGAACATTGGTGCCGATATAGTTCCCGGCAATCGTGTTGGTGCTGGCCCCTGCACCCCCGATCCAGATCCCGGGACCATTGTTTCCGGAGATGACGTTGCGCCCGCCGGGACTGCTGGAACCGATCAGAGTCTGCCTGGCCGACCCTACCATAGGAATTCCTACCAGCGAACCATCGCCGACAAAGATGCCGAACGACTGATTCGGGATCGCCGCCAAACCGGACTTGTCCAAACCGATCCAGTTACCGTGAATCGCCCCATAAAGCGTGCTGCTTCCGACCATGGCGATCCCGCCCAGGTCGTTCCCCGAGATCAGATTGCCTTCACCAGCGACTGAACCACCAATCGTGACCGCCGGCGAATCAATCACCTCAATTCCATACCCGGCGTTGCCGGCATCGACCAGACCGGAAGCATTCAGCCCGATGTAATTTCCTTGTATCCGACTGCCCATTCCACCACCATTGGTGAATAGTATTCCGCTGCCCTTGCCGTAAGCGATGATGTTTCGATCCGGGATCGTGGATCCACCCACGACAACTTCATCGGATTGATCGATGACAACAGATTGAAGGGTATTCGGTAGTGCAGACAGGCCATCCGCCGTCGTGCCGATGCGATTCCCTCGAACAAGACCCGAATTAACCTGACTCAGATTCAAACCAACTGCGCGATTGCCGGAAATCAGATTGTCGCTCACCTCATTTTGATGAGCCATATGCAGGCGGATTCCGGAGTCCACGTTGGGAACTGCGATCGAACCAGTCGGATCCGTTCCAACATAATTCCCCCGGACGGTGTTCCCATGAGCCAGCAGTAGGAGGATACCGTCATGCCAATGATTGGATACAACATTCCGCTCGATTTCGTCTGCGACACCATCCCCGTTCGTGCCGATCAGGTTGTCCGTCGGACCTTCGTCGAGGAAGACACCATGGCCATTTCCGTACGCACCGTCGCTTTGGCCATTGGGGCCCAGTCCAATCCAGTTCCCAGCAATAACCGCCCCCTGAGAATCGCCGACCACCCAGATGCCCTTACCGGAGTTACCGGAAATCACATTTCTTTCAAAGCTGTTAAAAGCATCGTTGGACCCGTCGGTACCAACGACCGTGTACGACGAATTGCGAATGTCCAAACCGGAACCTGAAGGCACTGCCCCCACCAATGGAACTCCGGAGGTACCAAGCCCAATGTAGTTGCCGGCGATCTTGCTCGAAACCGAACCGCTCAGGCGAACGTTGGCGTAGTGATTTCCCGACACCACATTTCGTTCCGCAACATCGTTCACTCCATCGCCATTGGTGCCAACGCGGGTCCCGTTATCACCGTCCAGAAACACTCCATCATCCCAATTGCCAATTGCGGTAACTCCATCCATCGCCAGACCGACAACGTTCCCGGTGAGAACTGCGTCGCCGACTCCCTGGACCTTGATTCCAGAGAGATTATCTGCAGACCAGTTACTGTCGACGACGATTCCATCAGCCCCAGGGCTCAGCAGAATACCATGTCCGGTCTGCCCCAAAGCAAGCAGTCCGGATGAATCGAGCCCAACAACATTGCTGCGAATCGCTCCATTGACCGATCCGTCGTAATGGATCCCGGAGCCTGTGTTTGCAGAGACCAAATTCCGGGACGCGGTTGTCGCGCCCCCAACGATCATCCCGCTAGTGCTCGGCCCCACATAGATTCCATCACCCGCGTTGGGTCGTGCCAAAGTGCCGGACTGATCGACCCCAATGTAATTACCGGCAATGGTGTGATTAGTGCCTGTCACAACCGTTGTCGGCTTGTAGACACGCGCCGTGATCGTCGTACCTGGCGCCAAACGAATATTGGGAGTCGGATTGCTGGCACCCAGCACGCGCCAACCATTCGATTCGGTCAAAAGCGAAGTATTGACACCCTCGGCGACAAGGAACTCTGCGCCGCCAGCCCCTCCACGCTGGTAGTAGGTCCATTCAAACGTGTGCAGACCAACGGAAAAATCCCTGTTATTGCGAAAGAACATCGAATCCGAATACTGTGTGGCCGCACCTACTTGCGTCCCATCGATTTTCAGGCGTCCATTTCCTTGGAAAGCATAGCTGTACTTCCCCGCCGTCAGTACTTCGATGGTACCCGATAGTACGACCACGAAATCATCACCAGAAGCGTAGGCCAATGAATGGTCGTAGGGGTGCATTCCAGAAAATGGAAAGGCTGGATCGACAAAATCCGTATGCGGTAGCGTCGTCGTGAACTGATTCGAAGGTAAGGTTCCGGAAATGATTTGATCGACAATCGGGAGCGATCGAAGTTCCGTCACCCCACCTTCAATCTTGACTCCCGGCCCCTGATTTGAACTGATGACATTTCGCTCCAGCAGATCCGACTGACCATCACCATTGGTGCCTATACGAGCACCTGAACCTTTGGCCAATCGGATCCCACCTGATGCGTTGGGGGCGATTTGAACACCATCAGGCTTCAATCCGATCCAATTGCCAGCGATGACAGCTTCGGTGGCATCGAAGCTGTCGAAAGTGATACCGTAGCCATCGTTTCCGGCAATCACATTCCGCTCCATGCCATCCGCGACACCATTCCCGTCGGTTCCAATCCGCACCCCTGGTGATGGGTCGACTACTAGAATTCCGCCGTAACGGTTCGGCACAACGGTCCCACTGGCAGTGACACCGATATAGTTCCCGGAGATCGCGTGATCCTTGGATTGATTGCCTCCTCCCACCAAGCGAATACCGTAACCGGTATTTCCACCAATAATGTTGCTCTCGGAGCCATTGAACAAGTCATTCGATCCGTTCGTACCGATCGTGACATTCCACGATCCCCAAACAACGATCCCATCGACTCCGTCAGGATGCGCAATGGGAATCTCGCCGGAAATATCTGTGCCGATCCGATTCCCCGCAACGCGAATATCAGTCCAAGCGGTTAAAAAAAACAGATTCGCAACTCGGTTGCCGGAGATGACATTCCCCTCAGCCGCATCATCGACTCCGTCACCGTCTGTTCCGATCAGTACATTCTGATAGCCCCCCTGGACAAAAATTCCTCGCTGATCGTTTCCAATCGGGGTGAGTCCGTCGGCTGCCAATCCGACTATGTTGCCTTGTATTTTTACCGTATCGCCGCTACTGAGGTTGAACCCTGACGAATTTCCCGAGACCACATTATTCCGCAGAGATAGCCTCTGGTTTTGGAAAGCATAAACCCCCGAAGATAGATTTTTCACGGGGGAGAGTCCATCCGCTCCAACGCCTATGAAATTCCGCGACAGATCGGTATCCGAGGCATTGTATAGCTGGACTCCGAAAGATTGATTACCGCTTATAACATTCCTCGATGCCTCCGTAGCTCCACCGATTGTGGTGAATGCAACACTCTGCACATCGATTCCAATATTGAGATTCGGAACCGCCGATAGCCCATCTGCCCCGGTTCCGATGTAATTTCCTGCGATCACGTTCTGACTGGATCCTGTATTCGCAATCAGGATACCCTTGGAACTGTTTCCAGAGATCACATTTCGTTCCAGAGCATCGCTCAGTCCGTCGGCATTTGTTCCGATACGGTTGTTGCTGGCTCCTCCATTGATCAAGATCCCATTGGAATTCGGGATTGCCGCATTACCTGCTAAGTTCAGGCCGATGTAGTTCCCAGCAATCACATTGTTGCTGGTTCCTGATGCGCCGATCCATACGCCTACCTGAGCATTCCCAGCGATGATGTTCCGCTCCAGAAGATCGCTGATGCCATCACCGTTGGTTCCGACG
>JBIINB010000004.1:0-78892 GCA_044337705.1 Pirellulaceae bacterium
GGAATTCCCAGATGCCTCCAGGAATCGATCCAAATGGCTCCGCCGCCGATCCAGCTGTGGCAATAGCAGCATCGGAATCGCAGCCATCCAGACCGACGCGGCCACCAGGGTCGATGCCGGGACCAGGGAACGGCCCGAGCGACTGCGGTTCATCGTCCAGGCTGCCAGGCCAGCCGCCGGGAACGCCAGCCCCCATGCGGCATAGGGCCTCAGGTCGCGCCAACCCTGCAAGTCCAGTGCGTACGCCGCTGTCAGTGAAATTGCGATGCCCGCCAACGAAAGCATGGCGATCGCGACCGGATCGAGCCAGCGTGGGATCTTCCATTGGCCGCGGGTCCAACGAGCCATCGCGACACCGACAACCCATGCAACTCCCGGATAAGCCGGGGTCAGGTAGCTGGGAAGCTTGGTCGCCGCCAAGCTGAATGCGGCTCCGTAAAGAAACAACCACACTGTTCCCAGGCGGATCAAAGAGCCTGTCCTGCTGCGGTCCTTCCAGCCCCAGACCACCGACCAGCCAATCGGCAAAAGGAAAAGCGACCAAGGGAATATCCCCGCCAGAAGTGTTGCTGGATAGAACCACAACCCACCACGATGACCTTCCATCGCCGTCACGGCTCGTCCCAAATTATGTTCCAGGAAAAAACCGCTCAGCCAGCGTCCCTCGGTTCGGTAACCCACCCACAGGTACCACGGAGCGGCTACGGTAAGCGCGATCAGCAGGCCGGAGGGAAGACGAGCCTTTCGTAGGACTCTCCATCCGTTGTCCCAGGCAATTCGCGCCAATCTCAGGGCAGATGCAGGGTGGGAATGGGTGGATCGAAACCCGTCGATAGCGGGGCTGAGAAGCATGCGTTCGATCCAGTCCCAGGTCAACGCAACGGCCAGCGGCAGGACGAGGCCTACAGGTCCCTTGGCCAGCATCGCCACTCCCCACGATGCATACGCCAGCCAGAACCACTGCGGGCGATGAACTCCCTCTCGCTGGTGCATCATCGCCATCGCCATACAGAGTAGGCCGGAGGTCGCAAAGAGAATTAGGAGCGCATCGGGCGTCGCCGCGCGACCGGCCATCACAAACAACAGGGAGGTTGCAAGAACCGCAGCCGACCAAAATCCCAGAGAGTTGCCTGCGACGACACGCGTCCAAAGGCCAAGCAACAGGACCGTCGCCATGGCTGCGATCGCTGAGGGAAGGCGAGCCCCCCAGGAATTTGTCCCCGCCAACCGATAGGAGGCCATCTGAGCCCAGTAGAGAAGAATCGGCTTATGGGTTCGCAACTGGTTGTTGAAACGAGGAACGATCCAGTCGTTCGCCTCCAGCATCTCGATCGTGCAGCGGGCGTTGCGCGGTTCATCCCGATCCAGAAGGCGGCTGCTGCCTAATCCAGCAAGCAGCGTCGATGCACCAATCCAAAGCAGCGCGATCCATCGCCAATGGTTCCCTGCTGACGATCGCTCCATCTGCCTGTTCCGCCCCGCAAGTCCTTCTCGGGCTGCGCCAAGGAAAAAAGCCCCTTGGCCCTCGATTCGTCGCGGATCCTACCACCGCGCGGGCAGGCAGGACAAGAGCGACTGACGTGGCAGATACTTGGCCCGAAAAGTTTGGTTTTTTGCCCAAAAATCCCCCGAAGTCGTGGACCACTCCACGGTCCGAAGATGGAGCTCAGACCGCTGACGACGCTTTCCATTGCGAAGCAAAGCCGCTTCAGGAGAAAAAAGCCTTGCAGGCGAGAAATCCAAGTATCGCACCGACCAGCAGGGCTGGGGGAAGGACAATCGCTACCGTCATTGCAATCCAGGCATGGCGAGTCGCGCGAAGGCTCTGTTCGCTCATCACCAGCCCCTGGCTGGCAGAAGCCGAGGAGGCGAGGCGAGCTGGTTCGGGGAGGCTGCTGGAGGGAGCATCGTTGGCAGTCCAACCCGGCGGCATGGCTGCGGCGGATGTCGACCCGTCCGCACCGCTCATCGAAAGATCGGTCGGTTCGTGCGGGACACAAGCCGCCTCCTTTTCTTGAAGGGGTATGGGAGCGGCCATCCAGGGGCCTCGCGAAAGCCGACTGCTGGTCAGCAGCGCAGCATCCCCAGCCCATACCTCCATCCGCACCGCCACTTCCGCCGCCGTCTGAATCCGTTTCTTGGGGTCCTTTTCAATCATGTCGGCGATGATGTCGACAAATTCTTCGCTGATCTGTGGATTGAACTTGCTGGGATGGTAGGGCATCTCCTCCAGGTGACGACGAAGCTTGCTTCGCGAGTCGCCGCCGGGAAATGGCACCTTGCCGCAGATTGCGTAGTAACAGGTGCACCCTAGGGCATAGATGTCGCTGACGGCCTGAACTTCCATCGGAGAGGTGATCTGTTCCGGCGAAATGAAATCGGCGGTGCCAACGATCTTTCCGGCCAGCGGGTCCTTGCTCCAATCGGCAGCGAACCCAGCCAAGCCAACATCGGAAACCTTAGCGACCCCCTCGGGAGTCACCAAAATGTTCCCAGGTTTGACATCGCGGTGGACCAGTCCCCGCTCGTGCGCATACTGCAATCCCAGGGCGGCCTGCATCAGGATGCTGGCTGCCTGCTGGATCGACAAGGGGCCATGCATTCTTACCAATCGCCGCAAATCCATCCCTGGGACATACTCCGTCACCAGGAAATGGACATTGCCGTCGACACCCGCATCGTAGGCTCGCACCAGATAGGGGCAGTCCAGCTGCGCCTGCATCCGGATCTCCCGGGTGAAACTCTCCCTCGCCTCGGGACTGGACCGCGTGATCGGCAATACCTTGATGGCGCATTGGCGCCTCAGCACCTGATGGACTGCCTTGAAAACCTGGCCCATCCCCCCTTGACCGATCCAGTCGGTGATCAAGTACTGCCCGAGCGTCAGTTTAGAGCGACCGGCCAGCAATTGGTCTGCCTGGTAGCGGGTCAGCACCCCTTGTAGAACCAGAGTTTGCGCAATTTGGTCGGCAGTTGGCGATTGGCTAGCGCTCCCGGGTGCAGCAGCGGCTCGGGCCACCTGCTCGATCGCCGTCTCCAGGTGCTGCGGCGTCACGACGCCACTAGCAATGCATGCCATTGCGAAAGGGGTTTCCAATACGGAGGAAATGTCGCCCATCGGTACACTGTTTCCTAAAATCATTGCGGACCTGCCCTGGGGGCTACCGAAGTGACTCCAGAGAGACATCGCCTGGGAGTCGGCTAGAGAGAGCCGAACTCGACTGCGGCATGCCGGCTGGTCGACTTGGGGACGGGCAAGGACCCTCTCTGATTTCCAGAAGTTTTCCTCTCCAGTTCAGGATTGCTCAATGCGAACCGTAGTGATCGGTGATATTCATGGCTGCTTGGCCGCCCTGGATACCCTGTTGGATACCATTGCCCCTACCTCGGAGGATGTGATTGTCACCCTGGGAGATTATATCGATCGCGGCCCGGACAGCCGTGGGGTGATCGAACGACTGATCCAGGTTTCCAACCACTGCACGCTCTACCCTCTGATGGGAAACCACGAGGAAATGATGCTTCTAAGCCTCCAGGGAGGAGTCTCGCCATTTCGGTGGCTTCAAAATGGCGGAACGGAAACGATGGAATCATATGGTTTTACTGGAGATGTCGATGTGATTCCCAAGGAGCACTTCGACTTTCTCAACAACCTCCTGCCCTACAAGGAGCTGGATGAGTTTCTCTGCCTGCACGCCAACTACGATTCCGATGTTCCCCTTCCGGATCAGACTCCCGCTTTTCTTCGATGGATCAAGCTGACGGAAAGTTTCCCACAGCCCAACCCCGAGGTGAAAAGACTGATCGTCGGCCATACACCGGCGCGGGATGGCGAAGTGGTATTCCATCCCCATCTGATTTGTCTGGATACCTTCTGCTACGGGGGGGGCTGGCTGTCGGCACTCGATCTGTCGACGTTGGAAGTTTTTCAGGCGGATATCGATGGCCGACTGCGGCAATAACGCGGCGGAATGCTCCTGGCGCCGACTGCAATCGCCAGTGGCCAGCTGACCTGTTCACACCAGCTTTTCCGATCGAATGCAAGCGATCAAAAAACATCGCTCCGTTCCTGGGGTTGCCAGTCGCTCCGTGCTATGGCTCTTGGGGCCGACGTCGCAGCGGATCGCGACAGGCATCGCCGAAGGGACCGATCGATACACTCGCAGGCGCGCCGGTGCAACCGCGCGACAATCTGTACGGCGGCCATATCCGGAGGGTGCCTGATGGCATCGCAACGGCTCGGGCCTTAAGCTGTTAAGGTACTAAGGAATCTCCACCTGGTGTTGCGAGCACCGCTGAGACATGGGTGGACCAGTAAGTAGTCCAGGAGGCGATTGCCATGATTCACTCGCGTTGTATGCCAAAACCGTCCCTCTGGAGATCGCGGATCGCCATGGCGATGGGCCGGCCGGATGCGTCCAGCAGCAGGCCGGTCACCCTGCTTGCTCTGCTTGCCGTCCTGTTTTTTCAGATGGTTACGGTGAAGGCGCAGGCCGATGAAGCATCCCAAGCGACGACCACCGGGAAGCTTCGATTGCTGATCGTCGACGGTCAGAACAATCACGGTAACTGGCCCAAGACCACCGTCATCATGAAGCGATGTCTGGAGTCTTCAGGACTTTTTGAAGTCGACGTTGCTCGCACTCGCTATACCTGGCAGGGGGAGACGCTGCTGAAGGAGTTTCCCTTGGAAGATGGAGTGACACGGGAGGCGACGGAGCAACCGCGGCCCGATCCAGATTTTGCGCCCCGTTTCGATCAGTACGACGTGATCCTCAGTAATCTGGGATTCGGAGCCGCTCCCTGGCCCGAAACGACGCAGGGGGCATTTGAGAAATACATGCGTGAGGGTGGGGGCTTGGTGGTGGTTCACGCAGCCAACAACTCTTTCGGCGATTGGAAAGCATTCAATCAGATGATTGGCGTGGGGGGATGGGGAGGCAGGAACGAGAAAAGTGGCCCCTATATCTATCTGGATGAATCGGGGAAGACCATTCGAGATACCTCGGCCGGTTCCGGTGGCAGCCATGGAGCCCAGCACCCGTTCCTGGTTGTTCTGCGCGATACCAACCATCCGATCACACGAGGCCTGCCCCAGACATGGCTCCACGCCAATGACGAACTGTACGATCGATTGCGAGGGCCAGGGGAGAATCTCTCGATTCTGGCGACTGCCTTTGCCAGTCCCGAAAAAGGGGGTTCAGGAAGGCACGAACCGATGGTGATGACAGTGGAATATGGGAAGGGGCGAGTCTTTCATACGCCAATGGGGCACGCCGATGAATCGGTCCAGTGCGCTGGGTTTCAAACCTTGCTGGTGCGCGGCGCTCAGTGGGCTGCCACCGGTCAGGTGACGACGGAAGTTCCTGCCGACTTCCCGACCGCAGATCAAACGCGAACCCGGCCCTTCCAGCCCTGACGCCTCCCCAGGGTGGTCATCCTGGGACAAGTCGGCCGGCGCCATTCGAGTACCACACCAACTGGATCGGCGTCATCCAGAGGGTGACGCTCCGCGAGCCTGCGCTCCGCTTCTGGTGCAACGGACCGACGCGCCCATCGGTGGCGTCGTCAGTAGAATCCGATCGCCACCATGCACATATCATCTTCCTGTTTCCCCGAGCCGATGTGGGCGACAACCGACTGGACGATCGATTCCATCAGGCCATCCAGATTGCCTTGATGATCAGCGACCAACTTGCGGACGCGATCGATGGAGAATTGGGTATTGTCTTCCCCAAAAGCTTCAAAGACGCCATCGGTATACATCAACAAAAAATCGCCCGGCGCCAGATCGATCCTCGCACCCTGATAGCTAGCCTCCTCCTCGGTCCCCAGCGGCCACCCAGACTCTTCCTGCCCTGGTTCTTCGATCGATCCATCGGCCCGCTTCAGCAGCGGTGGCATGTGCCCGGCATTGACGACGATGGCGCTGCCTCGGGAAGGATCCAGGAAGATCACGCACATGGTGACCGTATTGTCCAATCCCAGCGCGCAGATGCGTCGATTGAGCGATTGCATGGCGACGACTGGATCGGTGGAGCTGGCGAAGGCGAAACGAGTTTCGGCCGACAGCTTGGCCATGAACATCGCCGCTGCAATACCATGCCCGACCACATCGGCCACCAGAATCGCCCACTGCCCGTGGCTCAACTGGATATAGTCGAAATAGTCTCCACCGATATCCAGTTGGGGTTGATAGAACTGGGAAAACTCGAAGCGATCGATGCCTGGCGGCATTTGAGGAAGAAACGCCGACTGAACCTGACGCGCCAGCGACAGATCCTGCTCCAGTACCTTCTGCAACAGCAGTTGCTCGACCATCCTCGCATTCTCAAACGCGATGCGAACCTGCCCGGAAACCGCCATCAGCATCTCCAGGTCGCGCTCCTCAAAGCGAGCCTTCTTCTGGGAGTCCAGTTGGATGGCCCCAATCGTCGTCGAGTTGCTCAGCACAATCGGCGCGATGATGGCGGAGCGGATCGAAAAATCGAGAATGCTCTGTGAGTCCTTGAATCGCTCGTCCTTCGCCGCATCAAAGACCAGAAGTGCTTCCTTCTTATCGATCGCATACCTCAACACCGATCGACTGATCTTGTGTATGGTTTCGTCCTGCCCTTCCTTGCGGTCTTTGATCCACCTGGGGAGCAGCTCTCCTTCGTCATCCAGTAGCAGGACACAGCCGCGATCCGCCTGGGTGAAGATCTCGAACAAACCATCGAGTACCTTGGGCAGAACGACCTCTTGCGAGACCGCGCCATCCAGAGCGCGTGAGATCGCCACCATGGCAGACAGTTGCTGCTGCGCCGGGACCTTCGATGCGGTTCCATAACCGCTGCCGATATCTTCCCTTTTCCCAAGAATCGATCGTGACCCACTTTGAAGCGGATCGTCAACCATCTCCACTTCCACCTTGCTGCTGGGGAGAGTACCAGCACTTCGCGGTACCGTCAGTTCCTGCGTCTCATGAAAGGTGAACTCCAGATCACAGATCCGGATCGCGTCTCCATCCTTCAGCAGCGCCGGCTTGTGAAGCCATTCGCTGTTCAGGTAGGTACCGTTGCGACTTCCCATGTCCTGCAGCAGGTAGCGTCCGTCCCGAAAGGAAATCTTTGCGTGCTGCCGAGAAACCGAACCGGAGTCGAGCACGATGTCGCAGTCGGGATGTCGGCCCAGCACCATTTCCCGATGCTCCAGCCGGATCTTCTGACCTCGCTTCTCTTCTGGACCTCCCACCAATGTGATGTTCGCCATCGCTACCTCACTTGCAGACCTGAGTTCTGCCCATGCCACCCGACGCTGGAATCGAATCCCCTCCCTGAGGGGGATTGCCTCCACGAATCATCGTGACGGCTGATCGAGCAATTGTCCAGATTGGCTTGCAAATCGGGTTGGCCAGGCCTGTCGTCAAAAGATCTTGCATGCCCGTCGGTCCGATCGTGAAGATTGAGTCACCCCATGCATCTTGCCCCACAATCGACTCCCACCCCCTGATTGGCTCTTCTTTTAGCCCGGAGGGCTGGCACAGGAATTGTCGGTCGGCAAGAACCAACTTTTCTCGAATCCATCAAGCATTTTCTTCTCTCCCTTACCAAACCTTTCTCCCCGCAAGCGGGGAGAGGGAATTTCAAAGGGGTTGATTGCTTCGTGAATCAACATGGCATGGAAATGTTGCTTGATTTGCATGGAGTGGCTCTGTTCTGCTCGCGACCTCGCGGCCTAGTTGGGGAGCCGGCTGGAGAGGATTCGGATTGAAACCGATTGCTCAAACCGCTATTTACCCCACCTGCCGCTCCTTTTCGCCAAGGGGAAGGCGGTTCCACCAGAGGCTTCATGGAGGTTCTTGGATGCCTAGTTTGTTGGCTACCCAATCACCCAGAAATCACGATTGCGCCAACTTTCGATTGGTTTTTTCGGGTGCTGTCCAGCTTCTTACGGTGGCGTTGGTGTGTGCTCAAGCGACCCCCACCCAGGCGCAGATGGGGGGGGGGCAGAACATGCCTGCATTCGAGGATCCTTCGTTCCGCGACAAACTCTGGGAGGCCGGGGGGCCAACTTTTCGCGATGCGCGCAGCGGCAAGATGATTGTCGATGTCCAGATCGAAGGGAATCAGACGGTTAGCGAGCACAAGGTGCTCTCTCACATGCAGTCCCGCCCGGATCGGCTCTACGATCCCGAACAGCTCAATCAAGATACCCGGGAACTGTATCGCACCGAACTGTTTGACAAGATCGAAACGTTTGTCGATGAGGTCCCCGAGGGAGTTCGACTGCGGGTTCGGGTTCGCGAAAAACCTTCGGTTCGATCGGTGGTCTACCACGGCAATACGCGCATCGAAGACTCGACACTCAAGAAGCATGCCGGTATCGATCAGGGAGATCCGATCAGCCCGGTAGCGGTCGAACAGGCCCGGCAGCGGTTGCTGACCTACTATCAGGATCAGGGCTTTGGGCATGCCGATATTCAGATCGCCGACGGCAACCGGCCGGGGGATCGAGATGTCGTGTTTCGGATCAGCGAAGGGAACAAAGAGCGGATCTGGGACATACGAATCGTTGGTAACCAGGCGTTCTCAGAAGCTGTCCTGAAGACTCGGATCAAATCGAAGGATGCCCGCAACGGCGCAACACCCTATTTCTTCAATGTCGCCGACCGCGGTCAGATCGAAGAAGATCGAAAGGAATTGGAACGATACTACCGGCGACTAGGCTATTTCGATGCCCGCGTCGACTTTGGACTGAAATACGATGACTCGGGGAAATGGCTTTCCATCACCTTCGTCGTCAGCGAGGGGGATCGATACAGTGTTGGAGAGATCACCTTCCAGGGGCACCGGTTCTACACCTCCGAAGATCTCTCGGCCGGAATGAAACTAAAGACAGGGGACTTTTTCAACCAGGATCGAATGGATTTTGATGCCAGGTTGATTCGACAGCTTTACGGCGCCCGTGGCTTCATCTTCGTCGATGTCACTCCCGTTCCCATCTATCTTCCAGGGCGCCGCGTCAACCTCGTCTATGAGATCGAGGAGGGGGATGTCTATCGTGCCAGTCAGATCAATGTGCATATAGCGGGCGAGAATTTTACGAAGGAACGAGTCGTCTTCAATCAGATGGGGAATCTTTACGAGGGAGGCATCATCGACCAGCGCAAGGTGGACGATGCCGAACGTCGTTTGCGGTTTTCCGAGCTGTTCGTGAACAATCCGGCCGATGGGGAACCGCCTCGGATAGAGATCCTTCCTCAGGTTGATGAGGAATTGGACGAGTGATGAAGAAGCACCAAGAACCCAATCGATCGATTCCCTGGGAAGCAGATCGTCACCTCCCAAAAGTGGCTCCGAGGCGCCCGATGCAGTCTGAACCAAAAAACAATCGCCAGATCGTCCACCGAAGGCGACTCGTCCGGTTGCTCGCCGGCCGCTTGCTTTGCGGTTGGGCTGCTTGGCTTGCCACCCTGCCGATCGCTTGGGGACAGTCCGATTCATTTCTGCTGTCGAGCCCTCCAGCATCGCAGCAGCAGTCCCCGGGCAACAGTGACCTGTATCGGACTCCCATGGTGCCATCACAGGTTGCACCAGGTGGCCCGGCATCCTCCGCGCCAAGCACCCGCACCGCTCAGGTGCCCCCCTCCTACAACGGGTCCCTTCCGGATCCCTATCTCAATAACTCCCCTTCGCTACCAGCCCCCTACGGTGGAGCTCCTCCAGCCCCCTACGGTCCAGCTCCAGCCCCCTACGGTCCAGCTCCCGTTCCCTACGGTGCAGCTCCTCCAGCCCCCTACGGTGCAGCTCCTCCAGCCCCCTACGGTGCAGCTCCTCCAGCCCCCTACGCTGCAGCTGCCGTTCCCTACGGTGCAGCTGCCGTTCCCTACGGTGCAGCTCCCCCAGCCCCCTACGGTGGAGCTCCTCCAGCCCCCTACGGTGCAGCTCCTCCTGGCTACGCGGTTCCCTCTCCCTGGTCCTCCGCATCCGGCGCCTTCCCGCCTGGGCCCGTTGCGGGACCTGCGGGTGAGCCGGTGATGCCATCAGTGGGATCGACCCTGGGGCAGCCGATGCAGTTCCAGACACCTTTGGCCGAAGGACCGGTATCGCCAACAACCGGTTACCGACCTAGGGTGCGCAACGCGCCGATCGATGTCTACGTGCAGGAAGCTCAGACGGGCCGCATGGTTTTCGGCGGTTCGGTCAACACCGACCTGGGGGTCGCTGGTCAGGTGATTATCGAGGAACGGAATTTCGATCTGCTCCGCTTTCCTCGCAGTTTCCAAGACATGTTCAATGGAGCTTTCCGAGGGAACGGTGAGAACTTCCGGATGGAGTTGATGCCCGGCAATCGGGTGCAGCGGTACAGCGTCAATTGGACCCAGCCGAACCTCTTTGGATACTCGCCATGGAGCCTTTCGGTCAGTGGGTTTTTGTTCGATCGCATCTACCAGGATTGGGATGAGCAGCGGTTGGGGGGGCGTGTGATGCTGGGTTACCAGATCACCCCTGATCTTTCTTTCAGCACGGAGGTTCGCGGAGAAAATGTCGACATATCGGATCCTCGGATCACCGGCGTCGAAGCGCTCGATTCGGTCGTGGGAGATCACGAATTGTGGACCGGTCGGTTCCGTTTGGCTCACAACACACGCGACAGTCCATTCCTGCCGACCGAAGGGCATTTTCTGGAGCTGATTTACGATCAGGTCTTCGGGAATTTCGATTTCCCGCGAGGTCAGATCAACTACAGCAAGTACTTTCTGATCCGCGAGCGGGCCGACGGTGGGGGACGGCATACTCTGACTTCCTCCTGGCGGTTTGGATTCAGCGGGGAAGAGACACCGATCTTTGAAAACTTTTTTGCTGGTGGTTTCACCACGCTGAGAGGATTTAGTTTTCGTGGAGCCAGTCCTGTGGAAAGCGGTGTGCAGGTTGGGGGTCGCTTCATGTTTCTTGGAACCCTGGAATACATGTTCCCGATCACCGCTGACGACATGCTGAGGATGGTGACATTCGTCGATTACGGTACGATCGAACGGGATATTGAAGTCAACAGCGAGAACTTCCGCGTCGCACCTGGACTTGGTTTTCGAATTGCCGTCCCTGCGTTGGGTCCTGGACCACTGGCCTTCGATTTTGCCTTCCCCGTTTCCTACTCGGATACCGACGACAGGCAGGTCTTCAGTTTCAACGTCGGCGTGACGCGCTGACCGAAAGAGGCGTGCCATGGACTTCGCGATCCAGTTGCCAGGATACGCCGGCCCCGCCGACCTGCTGCTCTATCTGGTGCGGCGGGAGGAGGTGGAGGTGGAGCGACTTCCGTTGGCAAGGATCATCGAGCAGTATTTGGAATTTCTCGAAGTGCTGACGGAACTGAATCTGGATGAGGTGGGGGATTTCCTGGAGATCGCTTCCCATCTGATCGAGTTCAAGGCGCATGCCGTGCTGCCGATGGAATCGACTCCACAGGAGGCCAGCGACGAACCGCTGTTGGAAGAGCCTTCCGATCGATTGGCCGAAAGGCTGATTCAGTACAAACGCTTTCGGGATGTCGCCTTTCTGCTAGAGGAGCAGGCACAACGCTGGCAGATGCGTTTCCCACGTCTGGCAACCGAATCGCTTCCGGTGCGAAATGACCTAGCCAGTCAACCGATTGCGGATGTGGAGGTATGGGACCTGGTCAACGCCTTTGGTCGGATTCTGAAAGCCAATCGAGCTCCCGCAGCCGAGCAGACGATCTATGATGACACGCCAATTCATCAGCATATGCAGCAACTGCATCAGCGCATCGCCAAGGAGGGGCCTCTGGAACTGCAGTCGTTATTCCCCGCCAAGGCTCATAAGAGTCGACTGGTGGCGATGTTCCTGGCAACCTTGGAGCTGACTCGCCACCATGGTGTGATGGCGATCCAGCGTCAACCGGAGGGAAGCATCTGGCTTCAGCGGGGCAACGAATTCCAGATGACGCTTGAAGTGGCGCAGGTGGACAATGTGACGCAAAGCCAGTTCGCAGCGTCCAATCTTCCCATCCAACCGCGCTAGGAAGTTCAAAAGTACTTCGCATCTGCGACTCCTGTTCAGCGATCGGATGATTCCGGTTCCAGTTGCTCCTGAAGAAATCGGGTCATGCTGGAGTACAGGTGGGGTGTTGTGTTGTCTCCCTCGGAGATCGAGTGAGTGCGATTGGGATAGGGAAGGACTTGAAACAGCTTGCTCTGAGCGATCAGGCGATCCATCAATCGCTCCACTCCCTGATAGTGGCAGTTGTCGTCCCCGGTTCCATGAATCAGCAGCAGTGCCCCTTCCATCCGATCTGCGTAGGTGATGGGGGAACCGGCGCGATAACCATCCGGATTCTCCTGCGGCAGTCCCATGTAGCGCTCCTGATAGATGGTGTCGTAGAGCGTCTGATCGGGGACGGGAGCTACGGAGATGGCAGCACGATAGAGTTCGGGGAATCGAAAGAGCCCATGCAGGCTCATGCTCCCCCCGCCACTCCAGCCCCAGACGGCGATGCGTTTGGGATCGATTCGAGGGACCTCCTGCAACAGCCGACCGACCGCTTTGGCCTGATCCTCTGCAGCCAGCACCCCGATCTGTCGATGGACCGCCTTGCGCCATGCACGGCCCTTGGGCACCTTGGTCCCCCGATTGTCAAAGCTTGCGACGAACATCCCCCGCGACGCCAGCCAGCGATGCCACAGTCCCTGTCTCCCCCACCAGGCATCCCGGACCGTTTGCCCATGAGGTTCACCATAGACATGCACCAGCAACGGCTGCCGATGCCCATTGCTTTTGGGAGCGGGAGGTTCCAGCAACCAACCATCCAGCTGGACGCCCGGTTCAATTTCGATGGTTCGAAAGATCGGTGCGGGAAGTGCCAGCGACTTTACGAAAGCAGATAGTTCGGCATTATCTTCCAGCAATTGCAGGGGGCGATGCCCCTTCAGTTCCAGCCACTCATGAGAAGTCGGTCTTTCTGCTGAGGACCAGGAGTGAAGCGCCCAGGGGGAACCGGGAACCGTTTGATAGGTGTGCCATCCCGGTTGATCAGCCGGTGTCGCTCGTTCGGAACTTCCATTCTGAAGATCGACTCGATAGAGATACTTCTGTGTGGCATCTTCGGGGGAGGCACTGACCAGGGCGTTGTTCCCAGATGGATCCATCGAAACAACTTCCATGACATCCCATTGAGCTTCCAGGATGGGGGTGGCCTGGTCCGGATGCTCAGCGCTGACCCGATAGAGCCCTCGCCAACCACTGCGTTCCGACAACCAGAGGAAGCTCCTGCCTCCATCGATCCATCGAAATGGATTCTCGTTCTCCAGCCATGCGGCATCGCGATCGGTCCACAGGAGACTGGTCTGCTTGGTTGCACGGTCCCAGACGAAGACATCGTTCTGATTTTGCAATCGATTGAATCGCTGCAGAAAAAGTCGCTGATTGGATGGATTCCACTGGGTATGAGCGATGTAGTGGTTGCGAGGATCTCCTGGCAGTTCGATCCAGTCGATCTCTCCATCCTCCATCGATACAACGCCGATCCGGCAGGATGGGTTGGTTTGTCCCGCTTTGGGATAGGGGATGGGGATCAGCCGCGCATAGCGATCGCTGGTGTTATCGATCAGGTGAAAGATGCCTACCTGAGAGGTATCGATCTCCCAGAATGCGATGTGTCGCCCGTCCGGGCTCCATCGATACCCATCCCGAAGGTCCAGCTCTTCTTCATAGACCCAGTCACCCGTCCCGTGGATCTTTCCCTCCAAGCCGCCGAAGGTCAATTGGCGGATTGATCCGGTCGCAAGGTCTTCGACGTGAAGATCCTGGTTGCGAACGAAAGCGACATGCTTGCCGTCTGGGGAGAACTTAGCGAACATCATCGATGCAGGTGGCTGCTGGTCACCTCCCAGCTTTCGAAGCCCACCACTGCTGCGGTCGAGCAACCAGTAGTCCCCTCGCGTGTTGTAACGCCAGACTCTCTGGGAGTTGGTGTACAGGAGCAGTTGCGATTCATCGTCGCTTGTCTCGAAGCCTTCAATGGCGAGCGGCGCGGTGGCGCCTTGGGGGATCAACTGCTTCCGGGAGACCCACGGCGCGAAGCGGCCGGACTTCGGATCGCACCGCTCGATAGCCGTACCGCCATCGCCGGGCGGAATCCGATAGGCGATTTCCCCCGAGCGATGCCACGCGATCCGTCCCGGACCTTGCTCCTGAAGCTCCGGGGCTTTGAAGATCTTTTCGGCAGTCCATTGGTTGATCGGCGGAGGGCTGGTTCGCTGGTTTCGTTCGATTACCTGTTGAACAATTGCCTTTCGAGCCGTCTCGACTCGCTGGGGCCAGCGAAAGGTTGGCGATTGCTCTGGAAGAAAGCCTTCCAAGTGTCCGGAGAGACGAGTGACTGGTTTGGTGTAGATCAGCTCCGTCGGGCCAAAGACCTCGCGGCACAATTCCGCGAGGCCTGGGTCGTACTCTAGCAATTCCTGTCGCGTATCGACATGGTTGTGATCGTGGTCATCGTGTCGATTGTTGTCGAACCAGGACTGCACTCCTTCGGCGAAGTACTCATGGTGGTTGACCGACGCATAGGTTCCCTTCCAGAGCCCCTTTTCGATCGCCTCGCGATAGACCTTTTCGACTCGGGTATCGAATGTGGGGTCGATTCGATTCATGCCGCGCAAGTGGATGTTGTGCGCGAATTCGTGGATCAGGATGCACTCGGCTTCGTAAGGATCGCCTGGATAGCCCAGTAGATTCTCCTCACCGCAGGAACAGTAGGGATCGGTCTGGGAGCCTCCCATGCCACGGGCTCGACCATCCCAGTAGTCACGAGCCGATACGCCGGGGGCTTCCTTGCCGTCTTGGTCGGGGCTGCCCAGCCATTTCCATTCAGGAAGATCGGTGGTGAATTCATTCCAGGCGATGATGGACATGCGGGAGCCACTGGCTCGCATAGCAGCCAAGACATCGGGGCGATGTCGCATCATCGTAGCAACCCAGTAAGCCGCTTCCTTCAACGCAAATGGGCTCACATGATCCGATGCGACAATCATGTAACCGTCGACAGTGATCTGCTGCTTATAGAAATTGGGGACTTCCGAATCGGCTTCCGGAATCGTGATTTCAGAAATCGGAAGGGGTGTTTGAGCCGGAAGAGGAGAGGATGGAAGCGTCGTCGTCACGCTTGCCAGGAAGAAAATCCAAAAGCATACATGCAGTGGGCATCGCATAAAGTATCCGATCCGATAGGGGCCAGAAAACCTGATCGGAGAGGACTCGTTGCACGTCCCTCCCCAGGGCTTATTCTATCGGTTGTCGGATCGAGCGGATGGTTGCGGCGACCACGGGATGGATGATCAGCGAGCTGATGCCGGTGGAGCAACCGGTGGAGCAACCGGTGGAGCAACCGGTGGAGCAACCAAACCGACTGGGGAGCTGGGGCGATCTGGTCGAGGTGCTGGATTGGATCTGGCGTCGCTTCCCTCGATGAATCGAGTCGATTCTTCCTGGCTCCACTGGGCATCCCCTTGCGAGCTGCTCACTTCGGCGCGGAAGCGATGGGTGCCGGGTCTGGATGCCTTGGCAGCGATCGCAAGTCGAATCGATTGGCCCGGCTCCAATTTTTCAACTGCTTCAAATAGTACCTGTCCGGGAACCATGCGATTGGCATGGCCGCTCGCCTCAATCGGTTCGATGCCATCGGAAAACTGAGCCACCACAACAATATCGCGGGCAGTGGAGTGCCCTTGGTTGGTGATCATCACCTCATAGACAGCCGGTTTGTCGGTGGATGCTGGAGCGGCTGGGTCGCGAACTTGAAGCTGTAGGTCGGTGACCGCCTCGGCCTTCATCACGCAAGATGCAGTAGCGGCTGCCCCCGCGCTTCCGACCGCTTGCGATTTCCATGCGATCGTGCCTTCTCGCTGGCAGGCAACCACCAGGCCCCTCTGCCGACTCGACCCAGCCTGGAGAGGATCTTCCTGCCACTGGATCGTTCGACCTTCGACCGTGGCTCCCTTGGGTGCCTCAATCAGATCGACTCCATCAGGCAGTTCCAGGGAACATTGGATCGAATCGATCGCCATATCGCTGGGGTTACTGAGGTGCAGGGTCCATTGCGCGGTGGCGCCGACAAAACTGGTTTCGGGAGCGGCCCAGGAGAGGTCCAAAGAACCCTGTCGGACGGCGACATCGATCGTCGATTTGGCCTCCAGGGAGCCGGCAGCGCCTTCTGCTGCGACCGATACGGGAATCATCCCGGAGTGCTTGAAATCGAGTTCGACCTCGACGACCTCTTCGGCGCCAGCAGGAATCGTCCCGATCGGAAGCATGCTTTCGGCGAGTGAACCGGCCTTTACCATCAGTTGGACAGCTTCTGCAGGAAGAGTCCCTGGGTTCTTGACCCGGACCCGGAAAATCTCGGGACGTCCGAAGACGACTTGGGAGGGCCCTTCCAGAGCGACCTGAAGCTGGGCGGCAGCGACTTGAAGCGGAAGGGAACCGGTTTGTGGGAGCGCTGTCCACTCGATCTCGGCAGCGAACAGCTCCGGCTTGGAAGCTTGCAATTGGAAGGCAAGCCGCTTTTCTGTAGCTCCTGGGAGCTGATCGACCTGCCAGACCAATTGGCGCAGTCCTTCCGATTGGTCGATCAATACCTGCTCGTTCGCTTCCGGAATCGACATCGCAACAGCGTCCGGCACGCTCACCTGAATCAACATTCCCTCGACCGGCTGACGTCCTCGGTGGGATACAACCAGTTCGAAGGTGGCGGGCCGATCCATCGGAACTGTCTCCGGGCCCACAACACGCACGTCAATCGCTGGCAGATGCATCGCTAGTGCCGAAGGTGTTTTCTTGGATGCCAAGGGAGCGAAATCTGAAGGTGCCACGGGGGCGCTGGATGGAGGGGGCGAGGCGTCGGACGGTCTCAGTTCCATCGGCGCTGGTTCCATCACTTCAGGAAGACCTGGTAGCGCCATCAATCTGGAATCGTTTCCTGCGGATGACTCCAGTTTGGAAGGAGGCACTACAAGACTCGAAGGGAGCGGGGACATAGGGGTAGATGGAAGGACCGAATCTTCATTCTGGACTGCTGGATTCAGATCGTTTGTGTTGACCCGCACCATTTCCGCTGGGCGTGTGGGACTGACGGCTGGATTGGTGGTCTGGGTAGCCGATGAATCGGGTTGGGCGGCCGCACGGGAGGGGACCGGACGTCGCGGTACGCTGGGCCAAGCGGCCTCGGTCAAAGGACGATCAAGGTTGAGGAAGGATTCCCCATTGGCAGGCGACTCCTGCAGATTCTCAGGGGGATTCGAGGACGGCGATGGAGTCTTTGACAGGGGCTCCCGCTTCAACTGCTCGACCGCATCGGTGGCAGGCGTCGGCGGTTCGTTGAAGGACAAGCGTGGGGAGGGAACCTCGTCGACACCAACCGACTTGCCCGAGGCTCGGCGACTGGAAGACTTAGGTGACAGCGAGGTCACCGGTCGCGATTCGATCCGAGGCTCGCGGTCGAGAAGGCCGGCATTTTCGGAATGCTGGGATGCACTGGGAGTGTTGATGGACGAATTCAATGCTGCATCTAGCGGTGGAGCTGGAGCGGCGGTTGCCTCGGGGTCGACCTGGGGCGGTGCAGGCAGGTCAGAGATCGAAGAATCGCTGGGGGGGGTCGGCAAGGACGGCAACTCCTGCATGACTGCCGGTTGACTCGAGAACGGCTCTAACGGAACTCTGCGTCGCGGCGTACCCTTTCTCGCAGCCTCATCGGCTCGCATCTGCCTCGAGTCGTCACCACCAAACCACTTGTCTGTGGCCGATCGGAATTGTTGGAAGAAACCACCTCTCGCTTTCGGAGAAGAAACCGCTGCGGAAGAGGAGGAGCCACCTCGCTGGGAGACCTGGTCGGCGCGGGAATTGGGCGACCTTTCCCCCTGGAATCCAAGTGCCGAGGAGCCACTTGAAAAGCACAAAAGGATGCTCACGACGGTCAGGATGCTCCGACCTGTAACGTCCGCCATCGCTGGGCTCCTGCGCGGGAAGAGGCGGTTAGTACGAACCGTACCATCACGTTTCGGGAATGCTGGCACTTGCCAGGCCGAATCCGCCCTTCATCCGGTATCGGTTGAATCGATTGTAGAGATTGAATCGATTCTTCCGATTCGTCTGCAGGGGGCATCCGATGGTAGGCAAGTCGATGCCACGCCCGGCTGCTTATGCAAAGGATCCCACAAATCATCAACACGACGACTCGACTCCCAAGATCCAACAGACCCGTGTTCAGCAATCGAAAAAAATGCCCATTCGATAGGTGCTCCATGCCAGCGCGAGGAGATTTGCCTTCGAAAGTGGATTCCCGGATCGGACGACCAAAGAAGTTCAGAGTTTGCTCAGGGCGGTCGCCAAACTGAAACAGATCGCACTCCCCTAAACTGAAGGCACCCCCGCAGGGATTATTTTTTCCCAATCGGTGCCAGGCACGAACTAGAAGGAGATTCCACCCCAAAGGGTTGGCCACCACCGTCTAATGAATTGCTATCCAAGTAACACGAGAATGACCCCAATCGGTGCCGACCCCAATCGGTGCCAGGCACGAACTAGAAGGAGATTCCACCCCAAAGGGTGGGTTGTCTGTTTAGAGGATGGAGCTGTTTTTGATAGCGTCGACAAGTTGGCTGGTTGGCCGACACCTTCCGATGAATCGCCATCCAAGCAACAAGAGGGTCTTATTTTGCTTCAAAGCAGCTGAATTTAACATGCAAACATTGGGTTGCGGATTTCGTCATCGATTAGCGATTACGACTCCGGGAACAAGTTCCAGTGGGGGGTAATTTCTGGTGGGAGTCCGGAAAGGTGGGTGGCACGAATTGGGATTTCGCTAATTGGGATTTCGCACTTCTTTTTGGGGGTGATTGATGGCGGCAGCGCGGATGCGATTCTGTATCAAAATGCAGCACGTGGTGTTTTGATGCTGATTGGATTGGCTACAGACACCGGCGGAAAGCTGTGCCGCAAAGCAGTTCGGCAGAAATTCGCTTAGCGGGTGGAGACCATCAGTGACCTTCAAATTGGAACGATTTCAGCGCCCGCGCCATATGCCAGCACTTTTCCTTCGGAAAATCGCTGTTTTGAGGCAACGTCGGCCTGGGGTTTGCATCGATAGTGGATTCGATTCGCTCAATTTTCGTCCAACCGATCTGGCGCTGGTTTCGTCGTGTTTCAGGGAGCCAGGTACCCGCTGGATTTGAATCGGATTTTCAGCTTTCTTGTAGAACCTGAAGTCCGAGCAAATAAGATGAATACGATTCGGTCAAGGAACGCTCTTTCGGTATTCGTGGGAGCAGGTCTGGGAGCATAAATTATGGTTGTTCGTCGTTGGTCGGTTTGGTGCACGTTGGCTCTCAGCTGCCTAGGAGGTTCCCAGGCGTTGGAGGCTGGTAGTTCTGCACTAGGCCCCGTATTGGCAGCATCCCAGCAGTCGCGAAGTCTCGACTCGAGGATGGCAACCTACAGCGGGGATGATGGAATCATCCATTTTGCTTTAAGTCTTCGTGCTCGGGAGCTTGGCGAACCTCGCGGCGTGCCCACGGTGATTCTCGTCGATACTTCGGCCAGCCAGACGGGCCAGATCCGCCGCGATTCGTTGGCGGTGGTGGATGCGCTGATCGCTGGAATGGACTCTGGTTCGGAAGTGGCGATTCTTGCCTGCGATGTTTCGCCGGTTGATCTTTCGGGTGGTCTCCACCGTCTTGGGGAATCGGTCATCGAGCATGCAACAGCTAGCCTTCGGGACCGAGTTCCTCTTGGCGCTACCAACTTCAAAGCAGCTCTCGAATCGGCAATCGAACTGCTCGCCGACCGGACCGATGGCGCGATCATCTATGTGGGTGACGGAGTTCATCGTTCTCAGCTTTTCGAACAGGAATCGATGGCGAATTTGGTCGATAGGCTGCGAGAGCGTCGAGTTTCTGTCCATAGTTTGGCGATTGGTCCTTTCTACGATGTAGCACTTCTTGCCTCCTTGGCTAGTCACACCGGAGGGACTGTGCTTATTCGAGATCGAATCGAAGCGACCACTCAGCAGATCGGAAACCATCTGGCTCAAGCTACCTCGGCCCCAATTTTCTGGCCGCAGACACTAGATGCTTCGCAACCTTGGGCCAGTCGCTTTCCTGAGGCGATCCCCCCGATCCGGTCGGATCGTGACTCAATTCTTTTAGGCAGCCTTCCGGAGGCATCTTGGAACGGCAAAGTGACGCTCCAAGGCACGCTGGCAGGGGAGCCAACGACGTTGGCCTGGGATGTTCAGTCGGAGCCATCTCATCCTGATTTTGCCTTTCTTCCGTTGGTGGTGGAGAAGGCAAAAAAAGATCTCGGTCTGATGCTTCCAATCGCCGGTTCGCAGGCTCTGAAGGAACTGGGGGATGTCCTTGCCGCCAGCTCCCTGGAATTAGTCAAGTCGGGTCGGTTTGCACTCCAGTCCGGCGACGCCAAGGGGGCATTGGAGATCGCCAACGAGGCTTTGCGTCGAGACCCTGACAACGCCGAGGCATCTTCGCTGCGCGACGCTGCCCGAAAGCGATTGGAAGAGGCTCGCTTGGTGCGTCCAGTGGTTTTTGTGCAGGCGCCTCCTGGCGATCAAGTGGCACCTCCGGTTGTGGATGGTTCCGTGATTCCACCGGCTGCAGGAGGAGCGGTTCAGCCGGGGGTTGCACCTCCATTGCCCGGACAGGTATTCTCGCCCGCTCCTGGTTTGGATGACTTTTCCTCCGGTGGAGATCTTCTGGCCGAAGAAGAGGGCAATCGACGGCGTGTCTCGCAGCGAATGGAAGCAGAGGTCCGGAACCAGATTCGCGAGGCGAATCGAACGATTGTGAATGATCCCTCAGCAGCGATCGCCAACCTGAAGGCTCTGCAGGCTGAAGTTCGAAGGACCTCGGAATTGGATCCGGGGCTTCGATCGCAGCTGGAGTCGATGCTTGGTTCGACTCTCCAGGCGGCTGCAAGGCGTGAACGAGCTAACCGGGACCGACAGGCGCAGGCGGACCAGGCAGCCGCTGCAGCCAATGCCTCCCGCCGCTTGCTGGATGAGCGGAACCGAAAGGAGTACTCGATACAGCAGTTGGTGGAGCGATTCAACTCGCTCATGCAGCAGCAGCTGTTCGCTGAAGCGAATTCGGATATTGCGCCGGTGGTGAAAGATCTGGCCCGAGACAGCGTCATTGCACGCGTTGTCGAACTGGAATCGAGCATCGCTGCCAATCAGCAGTTGATGGAAGATGTCGTCGATCGGCGGAGGCGGGCGTTTGTCGATGCACTGTACTTGAACGAGGCAGCGGCGATTCCATTCGTCGATGAACCCCCTGTTGTCTATCCTCCGCCCGAAGTCTGGCGAACCTTGACGGCTCGCCGCGAGCGATTCGCATCGATCGATCTTTCCAGCGGTAGCAGCAAGTCCGAGCAGTTGATTTACGATTCGTTGAAGCAGAAGGTGAATGTCGATTTTCGGAATCGGCCTCTTCGCGATGTGGTCGACGATCTCTGCAAGCAGGCAGGTGATGTTCCTTTCTACATCGATGATGCCGCTCTCGAAGAAGCCGGCCAGAACGCTGACGACCAAGTAACTCGGACTCTACCCGATGTCTCTTTCCGTTCCGCCTTGCGATTGATTCTCGAGCCGCTCGATTTGACCTATGTGATTCAGGACGAAGTGCTGAAGATCACGACCAAGGACAAGTCGGAGGCCGCTATCGTCAAAGTCTATCCCGTAGGTGATCTGGTAGTCCCGGTCTTCCCTATCGGCGGCGGCATGATGGGCGGTATGGGCGGTGGTATGGGCGGTGGTATGGGTGGCGGTATGGGTGGCGGTATGGGCGGCGGTATGGGCGGTATGGGCGGTGGTATGGGCGGCATGGGTGGCATGGGCGGTGGTGGCATGGGCGGTATGGGTGGCGGTGGTGGTATGTTTGCCATCCCCGACCAGCCAACAAAGCCTGCGAAAGCCAACGATGAGTCGAAGTCATTGACTCAAGCCAAGCAATGGTTGGATGCGATGGAAACCGCCAATGAAAAGGAGCTGGTCGCTCTCCAGAAGGGTCTGCAGGAGTTGGTCGGAATCGAATTGATTGCCGCCAAGGAAAAGCTTGGGGTCGAAGGAGGGAAGGCACAGTCGCAGGCTCACTTCCAGACCATCATCGATATCGTCCAGGAATCGCTGCGTCGTGGTTACCCTCAGTCGTGGATGTATGAGGCACTAAGCCTTTCGATGCAGGCTTGCGATTATCCGTCTCAGGATGTGTACCGAGTGCTGATGTCGGCCGTCGACTTCTCGGGAGAAGTGCAAGACTCCTTGAGGATCGCCAAGTACCTGATCCAGCAAGGGATGAAAAAGGAGGCACTCCATCTACTGCACGATGTTGCGATTGGAAATCCTCTGATGGTAGAGCCTTACGAATTGGGGCTCCCACTGGCTCGCGAACTGAACGATCTGGATGGCCTGCGATGGACGTGTGTTGGAATTCTCAAGCAAGCTTGGTCTGAAGAAAAGGTTTCGATTTACGAGAATGCCCAGCTATCGGCAAGAGCAACATATCTGCAGTTGGTCAAGAACAAGCGACCGATGGAAGCCAAGGCCTTTGAGAACCAGATCAAAGCTGCCATGGCTCGAGATCTGGTCATCCGCGTCAGCTGGACCGGAGAAGCGGATATCGATCTGACGGTGGCCGAGCCGGCAGGGACTGTCTGCTCCCTTACCAACCCCCGAACGGTTTCGGGCGGTATCTTGATGGGAGACGGTTCGCCAGCACAGGTGCCTGAGAATGGAACCTATTCGGAAACCTACATCTGCCCTCAGGGGTACGCTGGGCAGTACCGCATCCTCCTCAGGAAAGCTTATGGAGATGTTGCCGCAGGCAAGGTGACTGTCGATTTGCTGACCGATTTCGGAACTCCTGATGAGCGTTATGTTCGAAAGCAGATACCGCTGGACGATAAGGACATCTTGATCGATGCGATGGTCAAGAACGGACACCGAGATGTCCCGATCGTCGAAGCTCAGATCGCAGACCTCCAGAACAAACGGCTGGAGGCAGGACGCGCTGTACTGGCCCAGCAGTTCATGGGAGGCGGAAGTTCCAGCGGGTCGAGCGCCGCCGAGTGGTATGAGTGGCAGCAGAGGCTTCTGGCAGGTGCCACTGGCAGTTTCCCGCTCCGAGGCGCCGTTGGATACCGTCCCGAAATCACCTTCATGCCTCAAGGCACCTTCATGATGGCTCGCGCCGTCATCTCTGGTGACCGTCGGTATGTCCGCGTCTCCCCAGCTCCCTTCTTTATGGATATTCTCGCCGTCGATACCTTCAATTTCATCACCGGCGACAGCACCTCGGGCGGTGGTGGACTTGGTGGCGGTGGCGGCGGTGGTGGATTCGGAGGCGGTGGTGGATTCGGCGGCGGTGGTGGTGGTGGGTTCTGACGTCGCAATCGTCCAAACCAAAGATTACTTCCGAGAGGCCGCGACCATCGCGGCCTCTCTTTTTTGAACGCACTCTATCCTGAATTCCACCGCTCGGGATGAGGGGTAGCAACTAGTCGTATCAGGGGGATCCTTCCCCCCGGTCCTGAAAGATCCTCTTAAAGTCCTTCAGATAGGGATGGTACCGCGCTGGAATGGCCTTCGGACTGACAGGAAGGTCAGCAAGGCGTTGTGCAATCTCTTTTCCTCCAGCTTGCGAGTTTAGGAGACTATGGCAAGCGGAACTTGCCAGCATGATGATTGAAGCGTCGGAGTCTTCCTTCGCAGTCAAAGCAATCTCCACCAGTTGATGGACCCCCTGATTTCGTATGCTTGGGGTCTTGGCTCGCGCGAGAAACTCTGCCGCAACCACCCTCACCATCGGCTCTCGATCCTCCAATTGAAGTTGTAGGATATGGTCCTCATCGATTTCGCCTCTGCACTTTCGGATGAGCAGTCCCATAGCTCCCCAGTATCTCTGAACCGGGTCCTCCGATTCCAACCATCGACTCGCTTCCGACCGGGAATCTGTCTCGGTCCCCCCGTGTTCACCGGCCCAGGCTGCCGCGTCCACCCTTGCTCGCATCAGCGACTCGGGTAAGCGCTGTCCGACTTCCCAGGGGCTGGAGCCTTTGCTGTCAGCCAGCATGATCGATTCCGGGGTCAGTCCCCAATCCCGCGACTCCACCATCCAGTCCAACAGCGCGCGACTCAATCGGTTCTGATCGGCTTCCATTCCCTTCTGGCCGAACAGATTGTGAATCTGATGCGGATCTGCGGCTAGGTCATAGAGTTCGTGGGTTGGCTTGGGCAGCCAAAAAGCTGATTGAGCCGGGTTGGTCTTTCCTTCCTTCCAATGCTTTTCCCATACCTGGGTGGTTGGCGTGAGGAACATGTAATCGAGGAATTGACCTTGTGGCTGATGTGGCATCCAGTTTCGGATGTAAAGAAATCGTTCATCACGCACCGCCCGCGAGCAATCAACTCGCTCATCCATGCGGTCCCGAAATCCAAACTGATAGCGAACTGGTTCGCGCTGATACTTTCCCAGTAACGACCTTCCCGACATCCAGCCAGGTGGCTCGATCCCCGCCACAGAGAGCGTCGTAGGTGCCATATCGATGAAGCTGATCGCTATGTCGCTAGCTGTCCCCGCCCGCATTCCTTCCGGGGCAAGGGAGGCGAAGTACGGTGGAAGGGAAATGAGAAGCGGGACATGGAGTCCACCCTGGTAAAGCCATCGTTTGCTACGGGGCATGCCACTACCATGATCCCCAAAATAAAAGACGATGGTCGAAGCGAGCAGGTTATCCTGGTCGAGCTGACGAAGGATCTCTCCCACCTCCTGATCCATCTGCTCGATCTTGTCGTAATACTGAGCCCAATCGCGCCGAACTTCGGGAAGATCGGGATGGTAGGGTGGAACCGAGATACTTTGAGGATCTAGTTTCGAATCATGCGGTCTTTTGCGGATCTGGCTTTCGTGGGTGGTGCCGATGTTGAAAACTGCAAAGAAAGGTTGGTCTGGTCGCCTCTGCCTCCAGTGAGCCATGGGGCCGGAAGCATCCCAAGGGCTTGCAGAAGGACGAATGTTGTAATCCTCCTTCTGCCGGTTGGTACAGTAGTAGCCAGCTTGACGCATGTACTGGGGAAACAGCTCCATCATGGCCGGCAGCGGTACCTCGCTTCGCATGTGGCTTGCTCCAAGACTCGTCGGCCATACGCCAGTGATCAGGGTGGTGCGTGCCGGCGCACAGACCGGTGCATTGGACCAGCAACGTGTAAAGCGAATGCTTCGAGCCGCCAATTGATCGAGATGCGGAGTCACTGCCCAGGGATCGCCGTAGCATGCAAGCTGTGGTCCGTTGTCTTCGCTGGTGATCCAGACGATATTCGGACGGGCAGTTTCAGCGAGTTGGCTCTCCTGTCCCTGAGTTTGGCCGGCAATGCAGCTTGCGATAGACCACTCGACCACAAACGTCAGAAACAGCAGCAGGCACCACCCGTGGATGACATGGGACTGCATCCGAGGTGAACTCCGCAGCATCGGCTGCATTTGTGGGCGCGCTCGCCTGCGATGATTTCCCGATGCCTCGCCTCTCGCAGACCTCAAAGCTCGCCTACAATAAGGCCGACCGCCTGGAGATGTCCTGGTACTGCGGTCCATCAACTCGTACTCCTTTGGATCAGGGAAGAGGAAAATGAACTTCGGAAAAACGCATCGTCGACCCAGCAGCTTCGTAATCCATGGCGGGATCCTTGCAGCGATCTTTTTCGCAGCGAGTTCCCATTCAACAGCGGCCGAACCGGTGGTCGCTGTCATGAAAACCAGTATGGGGGATATTCGTTTGGAGTTGGATACAGAAAAGGCGCCGATCACAGTCGGGAATTTCGTCGAGTACGCGAAGTCAGGGCATTTTTCTGGGACAATTTTTCATCGGGTGATCAAAGGGTTCATGATTCAAGGAGGCGGCTTCAATGCCCAGCTGAAAGAAAAGGAGACCCGAAAACCGATCCGGAATGAATCGACCAACGGACTTCGCAACAAAAAATACTCCATTGCGATGGCCCGTACTTCCGACCCCGACAGCGCCAGCAGTCAGTTCTTCATCAATACGACCGACAACAGTATGCTAGACCGGGATCGGGCCAGAGACGGAGTGGGGTATGCGGTTTTCGGACGGGTGGTTTCGGGGCAGGAAGTCGTCGACGCCATTGAGTCGGTTGCCACCCGCACCCTGGGGCCTTTGGAGAACGTACCAGTCAAGCCTATCGTCATCGAATCGGTCACCATTCTCGAAGCTTCCAAGTAATCGGAGTCTGACAACTCTTCTTTTCCCTTCACATCATGAGGTAAACTGGGATGGCAATTCTCAAAACGACCGCAGGGGACATCCATGTTCGTCTGGATGCGTCTGCGGCGCCAATCACAACCGCCAATTTCATTCAATACGCGCGATCCGGCCACTACGATGGCACTATTTTTCATCGGGTCATCCAAGGCTTCATGATCCAAGGTGGCGGAATGAACGCTGCTATGCAGGAGAAGAAAACCTTGGCACCGATCAAAAACGAGTCTTCGAACGGCAAGTCGAACCGCAAGTACACCGTCGCGATGGCTCGTACCAACATTCCCGACAGCGCTACCAGCCAGTTCTTCATCAACACCAACGACAATCTCTTCCTCGATCGTTCCCGCGCATCTGATGGAGTTGGTTACGCGGTGTTTGGTGAGGTCGTTTCAGGGATGGACGTGGTGGACAAGATCGAAGGAGTAAAGACGGGCACACGCGGACGTCACGATGATGTCCCTTTGCAGGCGATAGAAATTCTTTCGGTTGAGCTGGAACAGGGAGAGGTCTGAACGGTCGCAGGTGGATAGGACTTCCTGGAAACTATGCGGCTTTTCTCGTTTTCGGAAGGCTCCCCAAAAGCCATCTCAAGCCACGAGCTATCGGTCGATTGATGTTTTGCTGGTCATTCGGCCGATGCGACTGCAGTTTCCGGGAAAGCACCCTACTTCCGTTCTCGGAACGGTCCAAAGCGCACGCTCTGGACGAAAGACTTCCAGCTTTTGTGGCAAGATTGCTTTCGCTGCTGTGAATGTCCCTGGATATTTTTATCCCCATGCGGAACTTATGGCTTCCAGTGGGGACACTAACCCAGGGAATGTCTCTAGGCAGGAGCTATGCGAGAGCAAAAGCTGCTCATTTCCTTGCGCACGGTCGACCCAGGAGTCACATCGGTAGACGATCGATCGTCCACTGCGTGCAATGCGAAGGGCCACCGAAAACCCAGCCACGGTGAGTCCATAAATACGAATGCCGATTTTCCTGGCGACAGCAAGAGGGTTCCGCCCATTAAGAAGACCAATCGGGATGGTAAGAAGGGGACACCACACAGCCGGCAGCCAACCGGATGGCTCACCAAGTTAAGTTGGTATGCAAGCCGATAGGCTTATTGAGCGATGCAGCGCGTCGCATGCAGAAAGATTGGAGCTACGGTCTTGTGGTGCTGTCCTGGGACTGCGAATTGGAATCGTCTAAGTCGGAAAACCTCAGAGCAGGAGAAGCAACGGCCATCACCCCAAAGAGCTTTGTCACACTTGGTCGCTGAATGCCAACTGCTTTCAGTGCCGTGCAGGCGATGATCCCGAAGTCCATCGAAGGGCTGCAATGCTCGATGTACTCCATATCGAGGCACTGTTTCATTCGAACCGAGTCAATCGAGTCATCAGCTGGCAGATTGATCTGGGCCAGACCGGTCACGCCGGGCCGCACCGTCAGTCGATTGCTGTAGCCCGGAACACGATCGATCAGTCTCTCTTTCTCGATGATCTCAGGACGCTCCGGCCTCGGGCCGCAAAAGGACATATCTCCCTTCAGGATGTTAAAAATCTGAGGTAGTTCATCCAGGTGCAGGCGTCGCAACAAGGAGCCGATGGCCGTCGCGCGTTGATCATTTTTACCTTGAGCCCACTGGGCACCACCGGCCTCAGCATTTTGCACCATACTCCGAATCTTGTAGATGGTGAAGGTGCGTCCGTTGCGGCCCACTCGGGTCTGTCGGTAAATACCGGCACCCGGACTGGTGCAGCGCACCATCAAGACAAGGACTCCAATCGCTGGGACGATCGCGATCGCAAGGAGAATCGCTAGTGGCAATTCCCATAACCTTTTCCAATGGAAGTAGGAAGGTACTGGCACTCCATCGGTCTCAGGATCGTAGAGGTTGCGGCCTGGAGTATCCGAGTCGGCTTTAGGTAGTTTGCTTTCCACGAACCGACTTTCCATAGTATTCGCGGAGACAGAGAGTGTATTGCGAGTAGTCATCGAATCAGTTAGCCCCTCCGAGTGCTGTCCGGAGTGAAGGGATGAATTGTTCCAGGAATTCAGGTATCGGATCTTGCTCTTTGTCGGCGCCGAAAGCCGCGATCTGAAGTTTGGCCAGTGTCTCGGTCCGGAGAAACCTCGGATTCTTCGCTGCCATCCAGGGGCCGCCATCCGACCACCCATGATAAACCATCATGTGCTCGGCACCAACCTTGCGTGATTGAAACTCCTGGCTCCACAGTGTTCCCTCGTTGGCGATCGGAAGGGTATAGGCCGATTTGGACCCCAGTAGGACGAAATCGCGACTGGAGTAACAGACTTCGGGTGTATGCACGGCAATAGGACCCTTCAGGCCATAAAGCACGGCAATCGAGATGATCCAACCTGTCTTGTCATTTGCGTAGACTCGATTGATATATCCGTATGGGTTGAGCAAAGAAAGTGCTGCCTTGCCAAGGGGCACATCCTTCTGCATGGTCCAGTCCCCCACTGAGGTGGGCAGGTCGGTGATCGCTTGGCTGATGGCTTGTTGCTTGGAACGATCGACCCAACGTCCAGAGAACCAACCCTGCACGGCGCCACTGAATAGGAAAAAGAAAAGTGAGAAAAGAAGTATCGGCAGTTGCTTTCGACTGAATTGATTCATGATACCACATATTCCTCTAGAGGGTGGCGAAATCGCTTAGGGTGTACCTTTGATGCTGTCCAAGATTTTCTGATCGTCTGGGCTCAGCAACGAACGGCTCAACTCCTCCCGATCGATTTTTCGAAGAATGTTTGCCGCCTCTTCATTGCGCCCCGAACGTCGCAGGGCATCAAAAAGATGAAGTCCGATTCGTGGATCATTGCTGATCGTCAATGCCGACTCGAGGACCTGAATCGCCTCCTGAGGTTTATCCATCTTCAGGAGAATGGATCCTTTGGTATCGAGCATCAGGGCGTTGCCTGGTTCCTGGAAGAGAGCCTTCTCGATGCAATTGAGAGCTTCTGCCACCGACGTTGGGTCTTCAAGAAGGATGTTGGCCAAGTTGTTCAGGGCGGCGGAGTTGGCGGGATTCTTTTCCAGGATTGACCGGTAAAGACGACTGGCTTGTTCGGTATTTCCTCGCGAAAGGTACATGTTTGCCAGGGTGAACTGAAGACGTAGATCCTCCGGGTGAGACTGAAGGACTTCGCTGAAGAACGGTTCCAAAGACTTCAGTTCCAAGCTGTCGGCGGGCGAAGCCGCAATGAGGTCACCAAGCAAAATGACGTCTTCAGCCGCCCTGGTCTTCTCCGCTCTGGCTCGCAACTGGGCAATCACATCGGTCCGAGGTGCCTGATTTTTCGGGTCGCCGACAATCGACACCAGATAAAGCCCATTGTCGGGAGATTCGTCGTATGCCTTCTTGGCGTATTCGAGTGCCTTGTCGAAAATCTCAAGTGATTTGAATGCGACGCTCGTTTTTCGAAAAACATCGGACCTACTGGCTTTATCCTTTCTTTGAGCCGTCTCCAGGTTGACCCACCGCTCCAGTTCCTGAATCGCAAGTTCCTTAGCATTCTCGTAGACATGAATCCGAGCTTTTACTTCGGCGGATTCAAGACTATTACCCCCAATCGATTCCACCCTTGCTGCGAAGCTCTTGGCGTCGTCGATCATGCCATTTTCCAGGCAAAAACGGACGGCGAACAGCAGATGACGAACATCTGGGCTTGGGGTCGATGCGATCGATCGGATCAGTTCAAAGACCTTCTCCCGAAGATCCTTCATCTTCTCTGGATCGGTGTTGCGGCTGACTGATAGTCGTAGACTTCGTTCGTAGATCTGGGCTAAGGCAAAACGGTCCTCGGGGGTGGGGGCGGTCGATTTGCGAAGGAGCGTTTCCATCAGCGCCTGAGCCTTTATCAAGTCGGCTTCTCGACCTCTGGTCAAAAGGAGCTGGACTTTGATTCGAGTGTCGACATCGGTATCCGAGACCCCTTCGTTGTTGAGAAGCTTTTCAGCTCGTTCCCAATCCTCAGGACGTCCGCGAAACGCCAATTGACTGGCGTAGCGTCGTCGGAGATTCAAATTTTCCGGATCCTTGGCCAGTTGTACGCCTAGGATCTGAATGAGCGGTTCGACCTGGTTGGTTGCGTGGTAGAGTTTCCCGAGATTCTCAAGCAGACGATTGTCGTCGGGGTAGTCGACACGTGCGGCTTCGAGCACGGCGATCCCTTCGGCAAACTGGCCAAGGGATTCGTGCATGGAGGCGACAGTCAAGTTCTTGGCAAGTGGAGGTTTGGCATCCACCTGCTCCAACTGCTTCAAGACCTCCAAGGCATTCTCTTTTTCCCCGAGAGTTGTCGCGATATCGAAGAGGAAGGCTTTTTCTATGACCGGATCAAGCGGTCGGATATTTTTGGCTTTTTGGATTGCACCGAGCGCTTCATCTGTCCACCGCTTGCGTTGATCAAGGGGATACTTCTTTGCTTCGAAAATCAGCAGATTCGTCAGTGTGATCCAGGAAACGGGGTCACCGGGCCGAAGATTGGCCGCTTTTCTTGCGATATCGAGGCGATTTCCCTCTTCCGAAGATGCCATGGAGATGGCCAGTTGGGACAGCCGTCCCGATCGAAACACCGACTCCCCGAGTTCCCTCAAGTAGAGACTGGCCTCTGCGGTTCTTCCTGTAAGAAGGAGACATGACAAGATCGCTTCTGAAACGCGGTCTGTAGACAGACCAAGCCGCTCGGCTTCCTTGAGATGGACCAGCGCGTCGGATGGCTTGCTATTGAGTATCGAAAGACGACCTGCCAGCAGATGCACTTCTGGAAGGCTTTCATGCTCGGTCTTGCAGTTGGCAACCAAAGCTTCGAGTGGCTCAGCTGATGAACCCCTTTCTGCCTTGGAAACTGCGATCGATGTTTTCAGCACGTTGCCCCACGCAGGGGTGGAATCGGGATGGTCGGTCAGGTAGGTCACCAACCACTGGGTCCTACTGACCCAGTGATCAAACGCATCCTGGGACATCGGAAGATCGAATGGCAATCGCATCCATTGACGGAGTATAGAATTCAGCTGCGTAGCAGACACTTTTGGAAGCAAATCCCAAACACTCGAATCTCTGGCGAAGGGGAAGCCTGGAAATGCGAAAAGGCGGATCGTCGCGCTCCAGGCGGCATTCTCGTTGGGATGACCGGCCAGGAAGGTTTGAAGGAGCTGGAAAGCTTCGGCCGCCTGCTGGCCGTTCATCGCAGTATCCACCTTCATGCTGATACTCAGCCAGGAATTCGGCGACTGCTTGATCGCCTGCTCTCGCACCTGCTGAGCCAGTTCTCTCATATTTTCCTGGACAAGAATCGACATCACGGAATTGGCGAGTTGTTCTTCACCGGGATACCGTTCGATCAACTCCAGAAGCCCCAGCCCGAGTTCTTCTTTGGTGATCTTGGTGGCATCATCCGCCTGATTCCTGGCCAGCAGTTCGAATAGGTCGAGGTTCCACTGAAACTCTTTGCTGGGATTCTGATTGACACTTGCTTCTCGGGCGAATCGAAACGCCTGAGCCATTTCCTGGCTGGTGCCCTCATTGGAACGATCGATGCTTTTGGCCAGAAAAATGCTTTTTCCCAGCAGCAACCAGTCCTCCATCGTTTTTGATGGAATCTTGCGAATGATGGATGCCGCTTCTGCGGGGCGGAAAAGAGAGACCTTCACCGCAGCGAGCTTACGCAACAGCGCTTGGTCATCAGAGGCAGTCTTGATCGCCGTTTCCATATGCTTTTCGGCAGATGCGAAATCTCCCAGTGCATAGTAGCAGTCGCCCAGCATCAGTTCGTCAAACAGATTGGTTTGGTTATTGACAGATTGCTGTCTGATTCGCTTGAGAACTTCCAGTGCTTCTCTGGGTCGGCCACCTCGCAGCAAACCGGAAGCCTTCTGGCGGTCATTGACCAAACTTAAGTCGTTCCTCCTTCCGCGGGAATCAAACTGTGCTTTGAGGAGGAGGGTCTCCGTTTCCTTCGTCCATGACATCAGCTCGTCGTATTTGGCTTGCCGACCCAGCAAGTCGGCGACAGCCATTCGAGCTGCGATTCCCTGTTCATCGGCTCGATTCGCCAGTTTCGAGAGGGCAGCCACGGCCTCCTCATATTTCTCTTCGGAGGCCAGCAATTGGCCCTGCAGCATCACCAGTTGAGGGTCGACTTCCTTCGTTAGCTCCGTCGCCAAATTGACGTACTTCCATGATTCGTTCCTTGCAGCGGTCGACTCATCGGCGAGCGAAAGTCGACTGTTATCGAGATAGCGACGGAAAAAGAAAGCCGCAGTGTTTATGATCAGATTCAGGTTGTTCGGGGCCAACTCCACGGCCTTGCGAAAATCAACTTCTGACTGTCTGGGATTCAGCTGTTGATTAGCGACTGCTCTCGAAACGAAGAAACGGCTTTCTTCCGTATGTGCCGGAGCCACACGCTCGAAATACGACTGAACCAGCTGCAGCCGTTTGGTCGCAGGAAGCTTGACTGCCGGATCATCCCAGGTGTAGTTGATTGCTTCCGGATTGATCAGGATGCTGGCGGCACATTCAAGCACGTCCAGATTGGTGCTTCCTTCATCCAGCACGGAAGTAATCGCCTGAAGCGGGGACTGCTCGATGAATTCTTCCTGCCCCCCCCCACGTTGATTCATACTCCCACCCCTTTTCGTCGCGACCTCTGGGGATTTGCGAGTCGAAAAGAGGCAGATGGCGAGGTTTTCGCGCAGCCAGAGCTGATCCTCTTGGGAGATTGCTGGCGCCATATCCAACAGAATGGACTGCGCTTCGTTGAAGGTATTGGGTGCTAGCGCCTGTCCCTCGAAGGATGCTCTCTTCATCAGCAGACGAACCAATGTCTTCTGCACCTCGATGACCTTCGCCGAATCGGGCGGCGTCTGGGCGCGAAGCGTCCCCAAAACGCGAAAACCAAACGAAATCACATTCCGCAACAGCGGCGGGGTGCTGGCGACTTTCTCGCGAAGGGTCAATGAGTGGACCAATTCGGTCGTGTCGTTTGGATTCAGCGACAAGTAGCGATCGAGCAGTTCCGAGGCTCGATCCAATTCCTCAGCCTCCTCCGCAACACTCGACTGGGCTTTGATCGCTGTGGAGACGCGTCCAACCTGGAACCAGTAGGCTGCCACGAAAACCACGGAAACCAAGGCTAGACAGAGGATCGACTTCAGCAAAAAGCGATAGTTGAGCTCCGGGCGGTAGTGCCTGTGACGAGCTTCCGATTTTGGCATAGCTTTGGTTCCCAGATGCGGATCTCAGCCCGTCGTTAGCAGCCATTCAGATTCAGCTCTGCGAGCGATCCCAATTCCCATAGGCATAATCGCCGTAGTACTTCGAATACTCCCTGAATGGGACGCCAGAGAGCACGGCCCCTGCGACATTGGCACCAGCCGCTTCCAGCTTGTTGACCGCCTGCATGAGCTGCTCTACCCGGCTCCGGTCCCGCAACGCACAGACTAGGCAGTAATCGACCGACCTGGCATAAATCAGCGACTCGCTGGCCGGCAAAATCGGTGGGGTGTCGATGATGACGTAGTCATAGCTTTCTTTCGCTTTTTCAATCAGTCGATCAATGGCTCCCTGAGACAACAGTCGGTGCGGGCTCCCTTTCAGATAGCCCGCATGCAGGATGTGCACCTGGCTACTCCAATCTCGATCGATCACTTCGGACAAATCGTTTTCACCGCTGAGGAAGCCAGCCAACCCGGAGTTCATCTTCCGATCGAAAACGTGGTGCACGTCAGGAGCCCGCATGTCTCCATCGATCAGAAGAACTACTTTGCCCGTCGATCTGGCGATACTCAAAGCCAATTGGCATGCTACAGTCGTTTTGCCTTCGGCTGCCAAGGCGCTGGTTACGGCCAGAGTTCGGGCCTGCTTGAGATTGGGCGACAGCACCAGCGACATCGTCAGCGAGTCGATACTTTCCTCGTAAAGCCGTAGAGCCTTCTCCGCCCTCTTACTGCCCGGGTCTGCCGAATAGGGGAGGGCAGAAATCTCACCGAGCACCAGCATTTCCGATTGTTTTTCAAGGCTCATCGCACTGTCGATGCGATGCGAACGCAATTCCAGGCCGAAAGCGATCAGCAGAGGGAGAACCAAGCCAATCGCGTTGGCCAAGAGAAGCTGCTTCAGAGGAAGCGATTCAACCGGCAGTTTGGGAGGGGTTGATCTTTGGAGTTCGCGAATCGGCTCCAGGCTCTCTCGTTCCGTCGCCAAAGCGACACTGCGATCATGGATCTGACCGCGGGTCTTCTGCCACTCCAGCAGATCAGCCTCCGCAAACTGCAATTCCGCGCCTCCAGATCCGGTCAGTTTCATCATGCTGATGAACTCCTTGATCTGCCCCTCAAGGCTAGCCCGACGATCCTTCAGCGTTTTGACTTTCTCTGCGATTTCAGAGACCGATTTCTTCCGCTCCTCGACACCTTCCCCGGCAATCCTTTGCTTCGAAGTCTCGAGGATCTGCTTCTTCATGTCTTCACGCTTGGATTCGAGAATCGCCTTTTCCGAAATCTGCTGTTGATAGACCGGATTTCGCTCCCCAACACTGGATGCTTTCAATTTATCCAGTCGGAATTCGATTTCCTTGATTCGAGCATCCAGGGCTTGGATGGCTGGCGAGGAAGTCACCTCTTGATCGGCCAGCAGTGCAATCGAATCCTGGCTCATCTGCAACTGAGCCGACTGCTGTGCCTCGGCCAATGCGGTTTCGGTCGTCGCGATTTCACTCGACAGTTGGAATCGTTCCAATCTCAGCTTGTCGACGTAAGTGCTGTCGTACACGCCGGAAGCACCCTGACGGACCGGTGTGTCAAGCGTGATGGCAGATGAGCTGAGGTCGCGAACGCGGTTTTTCGCCAGTTCCACTTCCGCTTCCGCTTTCTCCAACGCCGCCTTGACGACCTGCTGGCGTGCGGTCAATTCAAACTGATCGATGAACGACTTCTGCGATAGGTACTCATCGACGGTGATATTCAAAAGAGATGAAGCGATGGCGGGGTCGGAGGCATCGCAGGTCACCTCAATCATCGTGTTGGAGGCAGCACCCGCAAGATTGATCGCTTTGCGAACTTCCGCGGCAGGATCTTTCGAGTTGCGGATCATAGGCATCTGCGCTACCACCGGATTAGCGATCACCTTGTCGATCACCTTGTCGCTCTTGATCAAAAACTTCTGAAATGCGATCAAGGACATCGGCGTGCTCTGCATGCTCGAATTGGAATAAATCACACTGCTGTTCGGGTCGATCAGCAGCGAGAAGGAGGCTCGGTACGTCGGCTTAAAAAGCGAGAGGACAATCCCTGAGGCAATTGCACAACCGACAATCGCGACCGGAAGGGCCCAGGACCACGAATTTCGAAGCAGTCTCAATGCGAAGGCAGCATCGATCGTAGGAAGTTTCGGGTCAGAAGACCTTTGGATAAAGGATCGGTCGGTCGGACCTTTCCCAGGAATCGGTTCGCTGCGCACGTCGATAACCTGGGCCGAGCGATCCCGTTCGAGGTATCCAGAGGGATTCGGGGAATTCATGTTTTCTATTCCAGGGCGATATCTTCAAAAAACTTCGGTCAATAGGGGCTCACGCTTCCTCCGACTCCCATCGGTAGAGCGAAGCTAACGCGACGGCTTTGGGTTGCGGGACCCTCCACCTGCCGGGATGAACAGGTGTCCCAAGTACCAAAGGAAAGCTCCGAAAAGGAGCGCCGCCAAGCCAATCATCAGAAATCCCATCAGATCGTGAGACACGTGCTTTGCCCATTCGCCAGGAAACCACTGAAACGCGAAGGCGGTCAATACGATTCGTGTCGCATTAGCAATCAATGCAATGGGAATGGTCGCCAACAAAATCAAAAGCCGCTCCAGCCAGGACTTGCGGCTCAAGACGCAGTAGACGTAACTCAGAGCGAACATCCCGAAGAAAATCCGCAACCCCGAACAAGCCCGTTCGACTTCCAGTTGATGTGGACCCAGGAGGATCGTCGTCCCTTCAGCAACCGCAGGTTGCCCCAGGGTCTGGAGGGTTGCGACACTCAATTTCGTCGCCACCAATTGCAGTGGCTGGCTGAACTGGTTCTCGATCCGAAATGGAAGTGGGATCATGAAGAACAGAAAACCCAAAGCTGGCATTGCCCACCACACCCACTTGCGGCCATAAGCCAGCCAAGACAGACCAATTACGGAAAAGGGAATGGCCCAAGCTTCGGCGAAGTCATAAAAACCCCACGCACCAAAAATCCGAATCGCCAGCACCAATGCCAGAAAAGGCAAAGCGAACCAGTGCCACCCCAGCTCCATTTTGGGCATCGAGTCGCGCCGATTCCAAAGCAGAAAAAGCGTCATCGGTACGACCAGCCATCCATGCGAATAGTCTGGCTCACGCTCCCATGTCTGAGTCAGATTCAGCAGCGAAGGCCAAAACGACCAGACGCAAGCAGCCCCAACCAACAGAAAAAATAGAATGGATCCAGCGGAAAACTTTCCACTGAAGGGCATCCCACTGGCGATCACCGGGGCTCCGCCTTCAACAGCCAATGCAGCGGCCTGTGAGGGGACGGCAGCGGCGACAACCTGGGACTCATTTCCTTCATCTTCCGACTGCTCAGGGACCTCCACAGAAGTCTGGTCAGGCCCCTTGGTGCGGTTGCCAATCCTTGAAAACTCCGGCTTCAGGATCGAAGACGGAGCCATATACTTCCGCTTTTTCATGTCGCAAAACCAGTATCCAGAACCACGTTTGGAAGAATTTTCAAAATAGCTGTAAATGCTAGGTCGTCAAGCTTCCCGAAATAACCCCCCACCAACTCAGCGAAGGCCGGATTCAGCTCCCTTAGTTTCGCTTTCACCTGTTGGAAGAGTCGACGGTGACGACTGTTGTCCGAAATTCAAAATCAACAAGCGCCATCCGGGAGGAATCCGTGACCAGACAATCCATCCCAAGGAGATGGCGATCACGAACATCGACAGAATTCGCGCCAGCCTCCATCGGAATGCACGCTCCGCATCCTGCTTCCGCGACTCCACCAGCCGTTCCATCACCGACATTTCCTGGCGAGGCTGTTCGGCAACAATCACGGTGGGGCCTCGCTGAACCCGAGCAGCGCCCCGTGAAATTCCGTTGTATGGGGGGGGGACGACGGCAGGGGCAGCCGAAGGCTGGGATGCCGAAGAGGCCGGTTCCGTTCTTCGAAGTTCCGAGTTGATGCCTGCCAATGCCGCTTCCTGACTGGTTTGGCTGTCGCCGCGGAGGGATCGCCAAGGCCGCACCGCCGAAGGCTCAGAGGATGCTGAGGAAAACGAGGTTCCACTTCCCGCTCGGACGTCCGAAGCAAGCTGATTGGCCGGCGAGCCTAATCCTGCAGCAGGTTGCTCCATCGCCACTTCCGCTGAGGCCATGCGATCGACCTGCCCAGACTCCTCCGCTGCCGTTTGAAGCAAACCGCTGGTCCCGCCCGGAATCGAAACCACAGCCTGTGCTGGATGCTGCAGCGGACCCGCCGGAGCACCCTCCCATTGGGCTGCCACCGCTGCTGGCCGGTGTGAAGGCGCCTGATTGACCCACTGGCCGGTGGCTATCTCATTGGGCGATAGGTCCAGTCCCGTCTGCCCGCCGCCACCAGAAACCCCCTCGGTTATCCTCTTGGCTACCAAATCCACTTCACCGCAGCGCACTGAGTCCCCATCTCGCAACAACGAATGGTCTACTTCAGCATGCTGGCTCCATACCTTGCCGGGGGAGAATAGGTCGACGACCATCAAACCTTCCGGAAACTCCAAAAATGCACAATGCAGTTCCGCAATCGATCGGTGACGCAGTCTAAGATCGCAGCGGACCGACTGCCCCAAGAAAGCGACCGAGTGCATCGGACGGAAGACATTCCTCCCCGGTTTTTTCGTCTCAATATCGAGCTCATGCATTGGGCTCTGCGACGTCTGTGCCAGTCCCAAATAGCGGTACTCCAGTAAAGTCAGGCGATAGGGGCCGACGACGATCTCTTGCCCCGCCTTCCAAATCCCTGCAGCATGCCTCGCGAAAACTCCTGGACAAGAAAGGTCGTAAACAAAAACTCCTTCGTTAGTCGCATGCATGAAGACCGCTACTGGCGCTCCCAGCGCCGGCAACCACAGTTCGCACCGCTTCTCAGCCCCAAGCCGCGCGAATGGCTTCGACAAGTCAATAAACTGCTGCCCCTCCGCGACGGCGACCTTGATGCGCCAGCGCACCATCGGCCCTTCCTGCCGGACCAATCGATGAGGCAGTTCTTGTTGAGGAGTGGGTTTCATCGGCATCGGAAGTTTTACGTCTCCAGGAAGTCGACGAGAGCACCGATCATCTAGAACGACGCGTCCAAGCGAGAAAGAAGGCATACACTTCAAAGGGGGGGGCTCATCTGTCTTTTAAGTATACTTCAGAGACTTCTTTCAGAATTCCAGATTCGCTTGGTTTTCATAAAAATCGTCGTCCAGAGGGGGGTGGAAAATTGGGGTGGTCAATCGCCCCTAAGGGGCTTTTCTGGGGCGGAAAGTCTGCCTCAGTTGGAGCTCGTTGCTGGGCAGTTTGAGTGGAGTCCCGGAAATGGGGTTGCATGTCATGTGGACAGTTCGCCGGATGACTTGGGGGACCCGCATCTGGAAAGTCTTCGCTAGCCGAAGGGGATGGCGGTTGCGTGGCTACTGGAGACAACAGGAAAATCCGGATTGAACTGACTGAGGAGCGTTCTGCCGCGGAGAATCCAGAGGGCGGTGCGGGGATCGATCGGTTGTGTTCGGTCCTCTGGGGCCGGTTGGAGGGGCGCCGACCAAAGGATTTCGCCGTCGGTGGCAACGACCCCCTGCCGATCGCCGGCCGTCCATTGGGCCGCTAGGCTGACAGTCCCCAGCAAGGAGCCAACCCACTGGGGGGTGAGCTTGCCGGTTTGGAATTTCTCCAGTTGGTCCAGTAGCGGCTGGAGTTGCGGTCGCATGGCGGAAGCTGCTTCCGACCAAGAGCGATCCCAGATCTCCGGGTGGCTGACATGCCAACCTGCATAGGCTGCCAATTGATCGACTGCATCCAGGCCGATCAACGAGTTGGGAAGGCAATGGACGACGGGGCCTACGATCCCAATGTTCTGGATCAGGCCTCCGGGAATGGCGTGCCGAAAGTAGACCAGGTAGCAACGCTCCGGCTCTTGGTAGCCAGGCCAAAAGAGCTCATGGCTGAAGATCACCTCCAGGTGGTCCGGTGGCATCCCCAGGTTGGGGCGAGCAGCTAGCCAAAGTGCCATCAACGATTCGGCTTCTGACTCGGGCGTCCGGTACTCTGGATCGATTTCTTCCAGTCCGCCATCCCTGGTCGCATAGGCGATGACCCGCATGCGCTCGGAGGGTTCCTTCGCCTTGGAAGCCAGATGAGCGGTTCCGTCCGCATGCCCAAGTCGCGACAGGGCGCTGGCGGCTTCTACCTGTATCCGCCGATGACTGAGAGCCAGTGCCTGCCGCAGTTTCCCGACTGATTCCTCGTCCTGCATCAAAGCGACCATATCGCAAAGTGCCACCACCAGGGCGACGGATTCTTCCAGAATGCTCTGAATCTCTTCGATCGATTTGCCGTATCGCCCAGGCTCCTGCTCCATCACCCCCAATCTGCCCACGACCTGTCCCAGCAATCGCCGGAGCGTTTGCCGATGGTGTGCCAGCGGGTGCAAGGTGGTTTGGTTCAGACGCACCTGGTGATTGGCCACTTCGATTAAGGCCACCGTCTGTGCTGGCTCCAGAATTGAACTTCCCAGCAGGTCAAAGAAAGTAGATGCCGGCCAGGGAAAGGAAGCCATCAGAGGCTGCAGACCGATCGAAGATGCGCGCGAAGACTGGCAGGGAGATTCCTTCAGTTCGCGCGCCAGCCACTCGATCGCCGTGGAGTCTCGGCGGGTGGCGACCAGATGAAGCATCTGTCCTTCGAACTGTTCCCATCGGGCCAGTTGCGACCATCGTCGCAGTCCGCTCCAGAACGCCATCCAATTCCCGGTTTCCGTCTTCTCGATAGGGGCCTTCGCCGATGCGGGAATCGCAGGCCCCGACCATTCGACCAGCCGTCTCAGCCAAGCGGGCGGAGCGTTGGGATGATCGGTCCGCAGGGTTTCTTTCCTAAGAAACTCACCCCAGATTGGCTCCCGCTGAGACCACCACTTGGCCATCCCCTGCAAGCTCCATTCGGCCAAGGCTGGAGGGTGAAGCGTCGGTGGGATCGACGGCGAATCCTTGCTCTTGGAGCCTCCTGGAGCGTCCTGAACGGAAATGGCATGGTCAAGAAAGGCAACGCAATCAGCTACCCAACGCTCTCTTTGTGGCATCTGTCGACTCCGGGAACTGTAGAGAAGGCGATGGGAAACGATTGACCGGTCGGTCGCAAACGTCTATGCTCGTACTAATTGTTACGTCGAATGATTCCCTGCAAAGGTGCAGTCGATCTGCATCGCTGCGGAACCTATTGCACGTCGCTCTGTCCGCCTCGTGGGGGACTTCCCAGGCGCTGCAGTGGCGCTGCTTCAGTGCCGCTTGTTCAGTGGCACTGGTTTGGTGGCGGCGGTGGCTCGGTGGCGGCGCTGGCTCTGTGGCGCTGGACGTAGGGATCGTCGAGCTGGCACGGACGCGTCTCTTGGGCCCTGCCTTCCATTTGTCCGCCGTGCGCGGATTGCTCAAAGAGGCAGGAGGGGCTCCGCTAGTATTTATGGAATCCAACGCTCCCGAATTGTTTGCCCAGATGCATCTAAGCCGCATCATGCTGGCAGCTCTGGCCAAGGCGGGCTACGAAAAACCAAGCCCCATTCAGGCGGCGTTGATCCCCAAAGCACTGGAAGGCTACGACGTCATCGGCCAGGCGCGGACCGGAACGGGAAAGACAGCTTCCTTCGCCATTCCGATCCTGGAACAGCTTGATCCGCTCAGCCAGCAGGCACTCCCTCAAGCTCTTGTGCTGGTACCAACCCGCGAACTGGCGACGCAGGTACATGGGGAATTTGAGAAGCTGGCCTTCGGTTGCCCCACTTCCATCGTCGCCATCTGCGGCGGACGGCGGATGGACGAGCAGATCCGCAAACTGCGGCAAGGGGCTCAGGTGGTTGTCGGCACCCCTGGTCGAGTGCTGGATCTGGTCGAAAGACGCGAACTGCGTCTGGGATCACTTTGGTGCGTGGTGCTCGACGAAGCCGACCGAATGCTCGATATCGGTTTTCGCCCAGATATCGAACGGATCTTGCGGAGGTGCCCCGAAACAAGGCAGACGCTTTTGCTGAGCGCTACGCTCGCCGGGGAAACCCAGACACTGGCCGATCGCTACCTTTTCGAACCCCAGCGGATCGATTGCTCCCGCAAAGAAATCTCGGTCGAGACGATCGAGCAGAGGTATTTGGCGGTGGAGCCACGCGACAAGCTAGCGGTGCTCGTCAAGCTGCTGGAGAGAGAGCAGCCGCCTCAAGCGATCATCTTTTGTCGAACCAAGCTTGGGACTGCCAAGCTGCATCGGAAGCTAGAGCAGGAACTGACCCGATTTCCGGCGATGCGGGGCGTCGGCTTGGAGACCATTCATGGCAATATGAGCCAATCGCAGAGAGATCGCGTTTTCCAGCGACTGCGAGAGGGCAAGATTCGACTCCTGGTCGCAACCGATGTCGTCGGGCGTGGGATTGATGTGTCGACCATCTCCCACATCATCAACTTCGATATCCCCCAGGACTGCGATGACTATGTCCATCGCGTCGGACGCACTGGCCGCATGGGAAGAGAAGGGATCGCCTTCACCTTTGTTGCGAGAGATGAAGGGAATAAACTCTCGGAAATCGAATGGCGTATCAATCGGCAGCTGCAACGAGACCCTCTGACGCCATCCAATGAGCGACCTTCGGTGACTCCTCGAGTCAGTGAAATGGTGCCGGTTGCGGCGGCCCCTGAGTCTTGGCCAGCCACGCAGCTTCTGGATGGCGACCAGGGTGGCTCCGAGGATCAGCAGGAGTCACCCCGCAAACGACTCTTCCGATCGCGACGCTCCCTTTCCTCCAAGCAGAAGCGTCAGCCACCCGCCGGCCCCTGACGCCAACGCCGCGTCAGCAACCGACGGGTCCCCAAGACCGAACAGTTTCGACCACCGACGACATCCTGGGAAGTCAGCCGAATGGTCATCAGCGGGAAGACCCGTCATCCTTCTTCGCGTCGGCGGTAGCTTCTGAGCCATCGGCCGCATCGCCAATCTCAGGGATCAGGAAGACCCCCACCACCTTCAGTGTATCGGACGCCACTTCCTCGTCCTGCTCGGATCCCTGGAAGACTCCCAGCATCATGCACCGTTGAGGTCGGTTTGCGAGCAATTCGATTTGGTTTGGATCGACCCAGCGCGGATCCCACATCAGGCGGATCGAAGCCCCCTCCAGTTCCAATGGGGCCTTCCCCTGCATAGCTGGTCCGTCGGAATTGAACTGCTCCGGAAGGGTCGAGGAGAGATCGAGCAAAGGGAGGATGCCGACCCAAGGGGTGCCCGGCTTGGAAGGTTCCAGTTTCGATTGCTCGAAAGCCAGTCGAAAGGCTGGTAGTTCCGTCGAAACGCTCATCAACCAGTGCAGTCGCTCTCGCCATGCTCGGTTGGACAAAGCGCTGGAGGTGGTCTCGCCAAGGAGCGTGGTTGTCTCGCTGATCGCTTTACTCAGTCGCACCACCTGCGGGTCGACCGACAGTTTGGCCGGATCGATCGCCTCACTACCTCCGGCCGTCGCCTGAGAGAGCAGCGTCAGCGATTCCAGCCAGCGATTCATGTTGACGCTCAATTGCGACCTTCCATCGCCATTCCTCAACACCACATCGGGCGATGCAGTGCGTTCGGCACCTTTGGATGAGTTGTCGGATGAAGGATCGGCGGGATCGATTTTGGAAGTGGTGGGCGCGCCGCTGGGGCGAGTCGCCGTATCTTTGGACTGGGTGTCGTTTTCACTAGGTTCCTTGGTGACGGTATTCTCGAACTTCTTGCGAAGCCCATCGTCCAAGCCACTCCCCGTCATGTCGTCACCGAATTGGCGATCGGTCGGATTGAGGATGGCCACTTTTCGGAATTTCGCAGGAACAACCCACGGGAGAACTCGCCCCACCGCGGGACCGGCGCCGGCAACATCCTTTCCTAAGACGTGCCAGACCAGCAACAGTCCGACAGGGATCGCTGCCAAGCCCCCAGCGATCACCTGCATGGCAGAGACCAGAGGGGACTTTTTTTCCTGGATCTTGCGGATGAAATCATCTTGAGCGGCCGGTCGCAGACGGTCCCAGTTGATTTTGGCAGCATCCGCCCCCTGGGGACCGCTACCCAGCAGCGAGGCGTTTCCTCCATCTACCTTCGCATCGTTTTCCAACTCGTTGGATACCGCCGCCAAACCCACCGGACCGTCGACCGAGGTGGTCCCGGCTGCTGACGGAGATTCAACGGCCTCTACTTTCGCCTGGCCGTTCAAGATTTTTCCAACAAAATCCTCTGTACCGCGATCTTCAATAACCATCCATTGACGCTGGAGACCTTTGACCAGATCGTAGGCCTCCAGTTCATGCTGGCAGAGCGGGCAACGAAGGATTGCTTGATTCGAAGCGCGTGTGGGTGGACGGAGCAGGCTGTGGCACCCCGGACAGGGGAGGTAGATCGGCATGGCGTCACTTTCCATAGGCATGGAAATGGGATGGAAACTTCCAAACTATAGTTGAAGTCGTTCGATTTCTCTATGCGAAGTCGATTCTCGCGATTCGATTCGGCAGCCGGCACTGCTCCTTTTCGACGACGGGTCAAAATCGCAGAGGGCAATTATGGGTTTTTGGAACTAGCCGGTCCTTTGCGGCGTCCCCACGCTGGACTCCCGAACTCTTTTTCGGCCACTTCACGTGGAAGATCGGCGGCCATGAGGTGGCCGGATGCAACTGGGGTTTTCGGCCGGGTCAAGAGCGAAGAGTCTACGGAACGCCCCCTGGGGCTTGGAGGTGGATGATGGGCGCAGTTAGGTGGATTCGAGTTGCGATAATGATGGGGTGGGCAGCAGTCGGAGTGGGAGTCGACCCGATGAGATACCATGGCAGCGCACTGCGGGCTCAGTCGATCGAGACGCTGGAGGCGATGGCGCTGACAGCATCCCGACGCGAAGCTCTGTCGCAGCTGATTCCCGGTACGGAGGAGGCCTTCTATTTCGCCACCTTGGTGGCTCAGACGGAAGGCAATCTTCCGGAGGCGGAGGCGACACTGAGCGCCTGGGAGTGGGCTTTTCCGGGATCGTCCAAGGCTGCTTCGCTTCGAGATCGCCAACTTTGGCTCGATTACCCCCAAAAACCTCAGGCGCTGATCGATCGGGTCATCGGGAGATTGCAGCCAAACCTCCAGCATGCGGTGCCGCTCAGCAATCCTGGTGCATCGCTACCAAGTCGACTGGAGGAGACGCTTCCGGCAATTGGCGGGAAGATCGAGGAAGCGATCGCGGCCGACCCATCGCTGGCCCGTTTGGAAACAGAGTCGCTTGTGCATTTGGTGGCGCGCCCCATGCCGATAGAGTCGCTGCGAGCCATGCTGAATCGATTGGATCGGGTCGATCCTCCCGGACTTGTCGACGCAGTCCATCGCGAATTGTCGGCCAAGGATTCGGGTGGCTGGGGATCGTTCCCAATTCACTCCCGGATGACGCTTGCCCAACGCCAGCAGCTGGCCAGGCTGCAGCCGAAGCTTCTGGCCAATGACCTGTTCGTTCGACAGTGGCTAGAGCGGCTCAGACCAGATGCCCCCTGGGAGGTGCTCTCGCCCAACGATCGTCGCCGGAGGCTGGCGCAGCTGGAGGAGTTCTCGCTTCAGCTTCCTGACTCCCTCAACTCGCTCAAGGCTATAGCCCTCTATCATCGCCTGGTGTGGGACGCAGTCGATGGCATCTACGATGCTGCGTCTTTCGATCGATACCTTCGATTGCCCCGGCGCGCACCGTTCCTCCGCGTCGAACCACTGCAGCGAATCGACCCTGTACACCTGGTGGAGCCTCAGGCCAGCTATGAAGCGCAGATTGGCTTGCCGCCCATCGGAGATGACTCCCAATGGGTTGGTCAATATCTTTTGCAGCTTCTGAAGGACCGAGACCCAACCGAAGCGATGCGGTCGATGCTGGAAGAGAGGTATCTGGAACGGATGGTGGCCGAAAGCCGCATTCTCCACGGGGTTGGAGACTGGCAGAGCCAGCTGGCAAAGTTTTCGCCGGAGGAGCAGCGGGCTTTGCGAGACCGGGTGGAATTGCGATTCGCTCCTCAGTCAGCGCGGCGACTGAGTCCGCAGGATCCCGTGCAACTGCTGGTCGATCTGAAGAACGTACCCACCCTTTCCGTCCGTATCTTCTCACTGGATCCGGCCAGTCTCTTCGAGCGTGGCCTGATGCCCCCTTCGACCGATCTGGATCTGGATGGTCTGGTCCCCAATGACCAATGGAACATCGAACTGACGATGCCGCCGCAACGACTGCATCGCCAGTCGATACCGCTTCCGCAATGCCAGGGGCGAGGTGTGTGGATGGTCGAACTGCTGGGAGGCGGTCTGAGAAGTCGCATGCTGATCCAGAAAGGACGTCTGACCTTCCTCGACCAGTTGACCGACTCCGGACATCTCCTGAAGGTGATCGATGAATCGGGCAAGCCGGTACCGGAGGCGATCGTGCAGATGGGAGTCCAGACCTTCCTTGCCGATTCCAACGGGACGGTTCTGATTCCATACGGACAAAGCGACCAAGGTGTCGACCTTCTGCTCCGCGCAGCCAGCGGCGGGAACATCGAGCGATTGGAGCACCGCGCGGAATCGTATCAGCTGGATCTTGGTGTGCTGGTCGATACGCAGCAACTGATCAGTGGTGCCAGCGCCAGCCTGGCGATGCGGGCTCAACTGCGTTGCAATGGAAGCCCTGTGCCGATCGACCTGCTGAAGCAGGCCCGCGTGACGATCGAATCGATCGATGCAGCCGGTATCAGCGCCGTGCAGTCGATCCCCGACCCCAAATTGGTCGATTCACTCGAATGGACCCATTCCCTTCTGGTCCCTCAAGGTCTCGCCCAGCTGCGAGTCACGCTGGAGGGGCAAGTCGCCAAGGCGACCGGTGGAAGGGTGCCGGTATCACAGAGCTGGACTATGGGAGTGCGGCATCAGGAACGGACCACCCAGATCGGCGATTTCTTTCTTCGCCGTCAGCCGGACCAGTGGATCTTGGAACTGCGAGGAAGAAATGGAGAGTTCCTAGCCAAACGCGCAGTCCGAGTGGCGCTCAAGTGCGAGGACTTGGTCGATCCGGTGGTGGTCGAACTGGCGACCGATGACGAGGGAAAAATCGAACTGGGGTCGCTCCGGCAGGTCGCATCGCTCGAAGTCAGCAGCGAAGGGATTGCTGCGCGTCGGATGATGCTGTCAGGGCAAGCAATGGGATGGCCCGGACGACTGATCCTGCATGAGGGAGAGGCTCTTGTGCTTCCCTGGGAGAGCGATCGAGATGGGGGTGCCAATGCCGCAGCGGGTGAGCTGCCTGCCTGGAGTCTGATCGAACTGCAGCAGGAAGCCTGGTTGGCCGATCGCAAGGAATTGGTCGCCACGACCGCCACGACCCTGGAGATACCCAAGTGCCCGGCCGGGAGGTTCCTGCTGACAGACCACCGCCGCACAAGTCGCTGCGAGCTCTGGGTCCTCCCATCGCGCATGGAAGAAGGAATTCTCCTGAGCGACCATTGGATCGCTCAGCCAAGTCTCGCAACCCCTCCCTCCGTCCGTCAAGTTCAGGTCAACCCCAATGTGGTGCGTGTGCAATGGGAAGGCGATCTATCGACCCTGCGGGTTCATGTTGTAGCTACCCCTTGGGTACCCGAACTGCCTGTAGGGCGAGGCCTGAACTTGCCACCCTTTCCGGCGCGTTCCCGGCCCCGAGTCGCCTCTATCTGTCGCTGGGTCGATTCCCTTCGGGTCGATGACGAGGTGGGCTATGTGCTGCGGCGCCAGGGGGCGCCTAAGCATCCAGGGAATTTACTTCCATCTCCTTCCCTGCTTGCCTACCCATGGGACACGGCCACTGCCGCCAGCACGCTGCAAATGGCCAAACAAGGCGATGCAATCCCCGGATCGGCCGATGCGCCTGCGCCTATGGAGCGAGCAGGCTTAGAAAGGAGTCTGGGGGAAGAAAAAGCTCAGGCCACTCAGAGTGAGTCGCTTCGGGCCTTTGAGTTTCTCAAGCAAGGTGCAGTCCTTCTGACCAATCGAAAGCCCGACGCGGAAGGTTGGGTCGAGATCCCTCGGGATCGTCTGGCAGGCCATTCGGGTATCACCCTGGTGGCGGTCCAGCTGGGGGGCGTCGCAACGCACTCGATCACCTTGGAACCGCAGGAGATTCCGACCGTCGATCTGCGGCTGGCCACCACGCTGCCGCTCGATCAATCGTGGGCGATGCGACGGCGAGTCCGTCGATTGGAACCAGGCGATATGCCGACGGCTCTGGGGGATTCCCGCACCACACGCGTCCGCGTCTTCAGTTCGTTGGAAGATCTCTTTCGATGGCTGTTGCCGTTGACGGCCAGTCCGCAACTTGCCAGCTTCGAACCGCTCGTGCGCTGGCATCAATTGAGCGAGGAAGAGAAGGAGCGATTTTGCGCGGAGCATGCATGTCATGAGCTGCATTTGTTTTTGTGGAGGAAAGACCGACCTTTTTTTGATCGTGTGGTTCGGCCTGTGCTTGCCGAAAAGCTGGAAAAGCAGTTGGTCGATCGATACCTACTGGAGCTGCCTCTGGAGAAGGACAACCATCTTTGGAACTTTAGTCGTTTCAATGCGCTGGAGAGGGTGCTGCTGGCTTCACGGCTGCCTGAAGCGCGGGATGGAACCCATCGCTGGCTGGCTCATCGGCTGCAGCAACGGCCTCCCTCCGATCCGCTACAGGCCGAACGATTCCGCAGCGCCATCGCTAGCCAGTCGATCGACATGGTGGGAGGAAAGCGGGTCTTGCAAGAGCAGCTTTGGGAAGCCGAGAGTCTGCAGCGGGGCACTATAGCCCAGGAGAGCAAGGAAGACTTCCTGGCATTGGGCATGTCCCCAGATCGCAAGGATCGATTCGGGGTCGATGAGTTCGGGGCCGATGAGGCGGAAGGGGGGACTCGCAGCGCAGGCAGGGGTGAAGGTCGACAGAACCGACCCGGTAAACCGGCAGCCAATGGCGAGGCCGGCGACGACATGGTGGGTGGTGGCATGGGAGGCCTGGGAGCCGCAGGGGTAGAGAATCGACCGGGCGATGCCGTGCGAGACAAAAGTGGTTTTGGCAGGATGATGTCCCGCCGTGGGCGGCTCAGTGAAGCATCGCTCTACCGATCGCTGGAAATGACACGCCAGTGGGCCGAATCACAGTTTTATCGCACGCCGGTGGAGCTCCAGCAATCCGGCCAGATCCCTTCCAGTAGCTGGTTGCTGGATTGGTTGGATGCCACGCCAGGTCCTTTCCTCCCGGAATCGATTCTGTCGGTCTCCGGATCGCTCAGCGAATCGCTAGCACTCTTGGCGCTGGTCGACCTGCCAACGGAGGGGAAGCCGGCCGAATTGACGGTCGAGCAGGGGCAGATTCAGTGCCGGGTGTCGCAGCCATCGCTTGCCTTTGTGGAGATTCTGGAGCCAGCGGTCGATCGTCCCGACACTCCGCAATTGCTTGTCGGTCAGGAGCTCTACCGCGAAGAGGATCAGGGGCAGCCGGATGCGGCACCAGTGACCCAAGGGCCGCTGATTCGCGGAGTGGTTTACCGATCGGTTGTCGTGGTCACCAACCCCCATTCCCGCCCCCAGACGGCCGAGCTGCTGACACAGATTCCGCAGGGAGCTGTTGCCCTGAAGGCGGCCAAAGTGGTCGACTCCAAGCCGCTGCAACTGCAGCCTTTTGAAAGTCGTCAGGAGAGTCTTCTCTTCTACTTCCCTGTGGCCGGAGCGTTCGATCATCTGGGGCCGCAGATTGCGATCGACGGCGCCAAAGCGGGGGCGGGTGTGGCGAGGCGGTACGAGGTGATCGATCAACCGCCGCGCGAAGGCAGAACTTCCTGGAACGACATCGCCGCCTGGGGTAACACAGAAGAGGTGCTGACGTATCTTCGGGATCGATCGGCCGAAGGGATCGACCTGGGGCGGATCGCCTTTCGAATGAAGGAGAAGGCATTCTTCGACATTTGCCTGAAGGAGTTGGAGTCGCAGGGAGTCTATGCGAACCCGCTATGGGCCTACGCCCTGGTGCATCAGGATCCAGTCCGTCTAGCACAGTTCCTGGAACATCAGCCGGGGTGGATGGAGTCGATGGGGCCATCGACCCGCGGAGCTCTGGGGGAATGGGAATCCCGCAACCATTACCTTGATCCGTGGCTTGAGTATCTGCCGCTGGTTGTCGCTAGGCGTCATCAGCTAGGCGGCAGCATCGTCATCCCCAATGAACGACTGGAAGGGGAGTATCGAAGGCTTCTGGTCCGAATCCTGCATCATCCTGCAATCGAAGATCGCGATCGGATGGAGTGCACCGTTTACATGTTGGCGCAAAATCGTATCGCCGATGCGATCGCCCAGTTCGAGCAGATCGATCGTGCACGTCTGGATGGAACTTTGTTCTATGACTACCTCGATGCCTATCTCGATTTCCATCGCAAACGGTACGATCGAGCTGCCCAGATTGCCAGCAAGTACCTCGATCTGGGATCGCGGCGCTGGCGGGAGCGTTTTGCTGAGATTGTGCGGCAGGTGCGGCAACGAGATGGCCGGGTGGACGATGGGGAGGACCATTTGACTTCTCTAGATGCGGCGAAGATGGCGGACGATCCCGTGCAGCGTCTTCTTCTGGAGACGCGGCAATCGGAAATGGGAGCGATCGCCGATCGTCAGCCGGTTGCCAACCTTGTCCAGGAGGAGGGGCGCTGGATCCTCGTTCACCGCAATCTCAACAAGGTTCAGGTTCGCTACTTCCTGATCGATCTGGAGATGCTGTTTTCCCGTCGGCCCTTCCTCCAGGAGGAAGCGACACAGAGAATCCCCATCCGACCCAACCAGGAAGAATGGTTGGAACTGGATCCGGCGGGAGGTCGCAAGGAACTGAAGTTGCCCGAGGGGTTGGCCAACCGCACCTTACGGATCGAAGTGGCATCGGACCGAGTCCTCGACTCCAAGTTGGTACCGGCCAGCGATCTTGAGGTGGCGATGGTGCCGGCCTACGCCAGGCTTCAGGTGACCGATCGGCAAGGCAAACCGCTGGAGGAGGTCTATGTGAAGGTCTACGCGCGACACCGCGATGGATCGGTCCGCTTCTACAAAGATGGGTACACCGATCTTCGAGGCCAGTTCGACTACGGTTCGCTGTCGACTCCTGACCTGGAGACAGTCGACCGATTTGCGCTGTTGATCGCGCACCCGCAGGGAGGTGCAGTACTCCGTCAAAGCGAACCTCCGGCGCGATGATCGAAGGGGACGGTGAGTGGTTGGCCGGCAGGCTTACGGGAACTGGACAGTTGCTTACAATGCAAATGCAGGGAGTCGGCCATCGGGCGGTTCCTCCAGGCAATTTTCCTTCGCATCACTACTTTGCGTTCTAAGAAATGGTTGTTCCATGGCTGATTCTGCCACGTTGCATCAGGAGCTACCCAAGTCGCTGGAGCAGATTCGGGATCCCGACAGCGGACGGCCGCTAAGCGAGACCGGGCAGGTGACTCATTGGCAGATTGCCGGTGGGCAGGTCCGCTGCCAGTTGGCGCTTTCCAGCGCGTCGATGCCACTGCGGCAATGGATGGTCGATCAGATCACTCAGCGATTCCATGCTCAGGCCCAGGGGGTTCAGTCGGTCCAGATCGACGTGGTCGAGCGAGTCCGTCCCTACCCCGCCATTGGCCAGATCGGCCTGAAGGCGCGGCATGTGATCGCCGTCGGGTCGGGAAAGGGAGGGGTCGGCAAAAGCACCGTAGCAGCATCGCTGGCGCTGGCTCTAGAAAAGCTCGGCGCCCGCGTCGGGCTGATGGATGCCGACATCTACGGTCCCAGCATCCCGCATCTCCTAGGGCTTTCTGGACGACCCGAAATCATCGAAGGTAAAATTCAGCCGATCCGCCTTGGCAAGATGCCTGTGCTGTCGATGGGTTTTCTGGTGGAGCGGCATCAGGCGGTGATTTGGCGAGGGCCGATGCTGCATGGGTCGCTGACGCAGTTCCTTCGCGATACCGCATGGGGCGAACTCGATTATCTGGTGATCGACCTGCCACCCGGCACCGGAGATGTTGTCCTGACCCTCTCCCAGCTGGTGCCGCTCGCAGGGGCTGTGGTGGTCTGCACACCACAGGAAGTAGCGCTGCTGGACGCTGACAAGGCGATTGCCATGTTCGATAAAACCAAAGTCCCGCTGCTTGGGCTGGTTGAGAATATGAGCGGATTTACCTGCCCGGATACCGGAAAGACCTACGCCATCTTCGGCAAGGGGGGAACGCGAGCCAGGGCCGAACAGTTGGGTGTGCCGCTGCTGGCTGAGATTCCGATCCAGATGCCGATGCGGGAGCTGTCCGATGTGGGAGGACTGCCCCGAGCCTTGGAGGTTCCAGAAGTTGGTGCCATCATGGAGAAGCTGGCAGTGGAAGTCGCCAAGAGCATCGCCGATCAGAACTTCAAGAGGCCCGTGGCTGCAGCGCCTCTCCCCGTTTTAGGGTGATACTTCGACGATCGAGCTTCTGTCGGATGGCAGGTGGCCTATCTTTGCGACGAGGTAGTGGCTGCCGCCTGGAGGTGGCAGTGGCCCGAAGGCAACTTATCAACAGGTGATCATCGCACCATGGCGAACCGAATCGACGGCGACACTCCTCCCAATACCCTTGCTGACTGGCTTACCCAACTCCCCGAGCGGCTGGATGGGCAAGGATCCCAAGCGACTTTCCGTGATGCTCCGGTGGTGGAGGCTGCCCTCGAACTGGCGAGGATGCTGCAGCGTCGAGCGATGGAATTGCAGACGCCTCAGGAGAAGCGGCAGCAGGCGGAGCTCGACCGGATGATCCAGCATCCCGGGGACAAGGCCACCTTGACCCAGTTCACCGACCAGGGATTTCGCAGCCAGTCGGCCAATCGATCGGTCGACCAGCTGGTCCACATTCTCGATGTCCAGGGAGTGCCTCGATTCTTCGGATCGATCGACTGGACGCTGATGAAAGGTTTTCAGTCGTTTGGAGGCTACCTTCCCGGTGTCGCCGTCCCTTTGGTGAAGGAGAAGATGCGGCGAGAAACGGCCAACGTCATTCTGCCGGCCGAAGAGGCGATGCTGAGGAAACATCTGCAGGAGCGGCGCGCCGAAGGGGTTCGGATGAATGTCAACTTCCTAGGGGAGGCAATCCTGGGAGAGAAGGAAGCTCAGCGACGCCTGGAGGGATATCTGGCCAGCCTCCAGCTGCCTGAAATCGAGTGCGTGTCGGTCAAGATTTCGACCCTCTATTCGCAGATCTCGGCCCTGGCCCGTCGATCGACTCTACGGGTGCTTGGGGAGCGGCTGGAGTGGTTGTACCGGGCGGCGCTGAAGGAGACATTCCAGCAGAAAGATGGCACCAAGACGACCAAGTTTGTCTACCTCGATATGGAAGAGTACCGCGACATGTGGTTGACGGCCGAGCTCTTCATGCGAACGCTCGATCAACCCGGGCTGGATCAGGTGCGAGCGGGGATCGCCCTGCAGGCCTATCTCCCGGACTCCTTCCTGGTTCAGGAGGAGATCACGCGCTGGGCGATGGAGCGACGCAAGCAAGGCGGTGGGCCGGTGACGATCCGCGTCGTCAAAGGTGCCAACATGGAGATGGAGCGAGTGGAATCGAGCGTGCGAGGTTGGCCGCAAGCTCCCTACAAGATCAAACTGGAGACCGATGCCAACTACAAGAAAATGGTGCAGTACGGCATGGAGCCCTCGCGGCTGGATGCGGTGCACCTGGGAATCGCATCGCACAACCTATTCGACGTCGCTTACGCGCTGGTCCTGGCGACGCAGGTTCAGGCCGGCCCGCGCGTGCAGTTCGAAATGCTCGAGGGGATGGCCAACCATCAGCGACGCGCCTTGTTCGAAGCAACCAGGCGACTGCTGCTGTATGCCCCTGCGTGCCATCGCGAGGAATTCATCAATGCGATCGGCTACCTGATCCGGCGGCTCGACGAAAACACCGGCCCCGACAACTTTCTCCGCCACGCCTTTCGAATCACCGTCGATGGTTCGACCTGGAAACGACTGGAAGGTGGGTTCCTGGAGTCGCTGCGGATGGTCGAGACGATCTCCAACCAGCCCCGTCGCACGCAGGACCGCCGGTCGACTCCTTGTCAGCCGCCGCCTCCCGTCCAGTGGCAGCAACTGGAGAATGAGCCGGATACCGACTTTTCACTGCGGCAGAACAGCCTTTGGGCAGAAGAAATCGTCGCTCGTTGGGAAAGTCGTCGAGACGCTCGGGCGACCGAAATCCCTGTGGTCATCGCTGGCAGGCAGGAACCGGGGGAAGGTGGGCTGGTGGAGTCGATCGATCCATCGCGGCCCGAGGGGGTTGCAGCCCGATACCACCAGGTTTCCGAAAGACAACTCGATCTGGCGGTCCAGTGCGCGTCGGGCGACCCGACGGGCTGGAGAGCTGTTTCGCCTGAGCATCGATATGGGGTGCTGCGAGCGGTGGCGCAGCAGTTGCGGGAGCGACGAGGAGATCTGATGGGCGCGGCGCTGGTCGATGGAGGGAAATCGCTGGCCGAAAGCGATCCGGAAGTCAGCGAAGCGATCGACTTTGTGGAGTTCTACGCCCGCTGTGCGCTCGATCTGTTCCAGGATCGATCGTTGGGGGCTAAGCCCCGCGGCGCTGTCCTGGTGATCAGCCCCTGGAACTTTCCCATCGCCATTCCTTGTGGAGGGATTGCCGCCGCGCTGGCGGCGGGAAATACGGTCCTGCTGAAACCCGCCTCTGATACCGTGCTTCCGGCATACCTGCTGTGCGAGGCATTCTGGGCTGGCGGAGTTCCCCGAGAAGCGCTCCAACTGGTCCCCTGCTCGGGCCGTCTAGCCGGATCGCAACTGCTGGGCCGCCCCGAAATCGATACCGTGATCCTTACCGGCGGCACCGAAACGGCGCTAAGGATGCTGGGCGATCATCCGCGACTGCGGTTGTTTGCCGAGACAGGGGGAAAGAACGGCACGATCGTGACGGCACTGAGCGATCGGGATCAGGCGATCAAAAATGTTCTTCACTCGGCATTCTCCCACTCGGGCCAAAAATGTAGCGCCACCTCCCTGCTCCTCCTCGAAGAAGAAGTCTTCCACGATCGCGCCTTCCGAGACCAACTGGTCGATGCGGTGGCCAGCCTCCGAGTTGGTTCGGTCTGGAAGCTGGCAACCAAAATGGGCCCGTTGATCCGGCCACCTGAGGGGCCCTTGCTGCGAGGACTGAAGGAACTGGAACATGGGGAATCGTGGGCACTGATCCCGAAGAATCTCGAAGACAACCCGTGCCTTTTCAGCCCCGGAATCAAGTGGAACGTGCAGCGAGGGTCGTTTACCCACCTGACGGAGCTGTTTGGCCCGGTGCTGGGGGTGATGCCGTTCCGAAAACTCGAGGAAGCGATTGAGCTACTGCATCAGACCGGATATGGGCTGACCAGCGGCCTGGAGAGCCTGGATGACCGCGAGCAGGCTGTGTGGCGTCAGAAGATGCGAGCGGGGAACCTCTACATCAATCGTCCGACGACGGGTGCTGTGGTGCTAAGGCAACCTTTTGGCGGCCTGGGGCGCAGCGCCTTCGGTCCTGGTATCAAAGCCGGCGGGCCGAATTACGTAGTCCCGTTGGTGCGTTGTCATCCACCGGAAAATGTCCTGCTGCCTCCTAGCAGTGGTCCGCAGCTACCGTCGCTCAAGACACTATGGAATACCCTCCACAGGCCGTCCAATGCGGAAGCGTTTGTGCAGCTGAGCGGGCAGCAGAGGCAGGAATGGAATCGTCTGCTGCAGGCGATTCTCGACTACGACCTTGTTGCCAGGGAAGAGATTCGAAAGGACCACGACACGCTGCGGCTCTTGGGACAGGATAACTTCCGGCGCTACCTGCCGATGCAGAGAGTCCGTCTGCGGGTGGGGGCTGAAGATCGGCTCTGGGAGGTGCTAGCCGCCGCCTCAGCAGCTGTCGCCGCAGGTGCTCGTATCACAATCTCAAGACCAGTCGATCTGCATGACGAATGGGAAGCGTGGATGGAACAGTGGACGCAGGATTGGGGGGCTGATATCGAGTTCGTCGAAGAGACCGATCAGGTCTTCCTGGGGGCGCTGGTCGGAGGGCAGGCGGACCGCATCCGCGTGCTCAAGCCAGGATCTCTGCCGCTGCCGATTCTGCAGACGGCGATCGAGCATCATGTGCCCGTAGTCGATGAACCGCTGCATCCAGCAGGACGGATCGAATTGCTCTGGTATGTCCAAGAACAGAGCGTTTCGACCGACTACCACCGCTACGGCAACCTAGGTGTGCGCACGACCGAAGCACGGCGCGAACCGACCTGAAACGCGCCATGACAAGACGGATGTCGCTTGTTTGTCGCCGATGCGAAAGGCCAAACTGTGCGGCTGCAGCCAGTTCCAGCTACCTGCCGGTCGCTTGGGAAGCGGGTTCCTGTTGCCCCGGAGCCTCCAGGTCTGGGGCAGGCAACGGCGTAGGGTCCAGATACCGCGCTAGGTATTCGGTGCGGAGTCTTCCGTACGTGCCACCGATGCCATGGTCAAACTGCGGATAGATCATCATGTCGAACCGCTTGTTGGCATCATGCAGCGCGTTGGACAGCTGCCAGGTGTTGGAAGGGTGCACATTGTCATCGACTAATCCATGTACCAGCAGCAACTTGCCGCGAAGCTGCGATGCATATTCCATGCACGACCCCAGACGGTACCCTTCAGGATTCTCCTGAGGTGTGCGCATGTAACGTTCCGTATAGATTGTGTCGTAGTTTCTAAAATTGGTCACTGGCGCGCCGGCCACCGCGACGTGGAAGAGATCGGGGTAGCGAAGCATTGCCAGAGCGGCCATATATCCGCCATAGGAATGCCCGAAGATGCCGACTCTCTGAGCATCCACCCAGGGCTGCCCAGCCAGATGGCCGACTCCGGCAGCTTGGTCATCCAGATCGACCCCCCCCAGCCTCTGATAGGTCGCCGATTCAAACGCCTTGCCGCGTCCCGTGGTGCCTCGATTGCCGATTTTTGCCACCAACACACCCAGTTCACACAAAGGATTGGCTACGACAAAGCGGCACTGGAGCCCCTGCGAGGCAGGACCGCCGTAGACATCGATCACCAGAGGGTACTTTCGACTGGGGTCGAAATGAGCCGGCTTTTGAAGGATACCGTGAAGCATGGTGGTACCGTCGGTGGAGCGAAAGGAGAACCACTCGGCCGGCAACAGGCCAGCCTCTCGTGCCGCCTGGGCAGAACCTTCCGCCAGCACCCATTCCCCCATATCGATGCCATAGACCACAGAGCTGGGCGGGGTGTCGACCATTTCCCGCACGGCGACGACATGGCGATGGTCCGGGGAGACTTGAAATCCGGTGTGATGAAGCGGCGACCTGGTGATCCGTTGAGCTTGGGTGCCGTCAAGCCGCACGCGATGCAACTGTGCCGCGTATGGATTGCTGTCGCTGAAGGCGGTGTAGTAAAGCCATCCAGCGGCTTCATCCAACTGCACCAGCTCACCACAAGGATAGGGTACATCGGGGGTCAGTTCTGCCAATAGACGCCCGTCCAGATGCCGAAGATGATACCGCTTCCATCCATTCGACTCGGTCTCCCAGAGGAAACGTTGGCCATCTTCAAGAAAGCGGATCGTCGGTGCATTTTCTTGCCACGTTGGCTGCCTCTCTGATACCACGACGCGCTGTTCCAGCGTCACCAGATCGATGGCGATCCAGTCGAGAACATCCTGTCGGCGGTTGGTGCGATGGACCAGCAGTTCTTTGCCATCAGGCGAGAACTGAATCCGGTAGAGATACTGCCTCGGTTCGCCGGGGATATCGATCTTTCGCTGGATGCCGCTGGCGAGATCATACAACCAGAGAAAGACCTCGGGATTGCTGTCGCCCGCTTTGGGGTAGCGAGAAGCGAGAACGGTGGTGTAGGAGTCCAAGTTGCCACCCGTCAGGTAATAGTCCTGCATCCCCTCTTCGCGCACTTCGTAATAAGCGAGAGTCTGGCTGTCAGGCGACCACCACATCGCCTCCTGCTGAAACAGTTCTTCCCCATAGACCCAGCAGCATGTTCCATATCGCCGTCGCTCGGTCCCATCGGTGGTCACCGCCACAGGGAAACGCCCTTCGACCTGTCCGGCAGGTTCCAGCCAGAGGTTGTTCTCGCGATGCACTGCGTTCCATCGGCCGTCGGGAGAAGTTTCTTCCGTGCGCTGCTGAGCGCGGCCGACAGCCGCTCGACTACGAGAACGGCTTGTGGGATTGGGGGCTGCGGCCGCCGGGAACGCATCTTCGACTTCCGATACCGTTCTGGTCGCCGCGTCCCAACGCCTTCTTTTTCCTTCGGATCGGAAGGTCAGTCCACTCCCGTCGGCTTCCCAACTAGCCGCTTCGATCCGTCCGCCTGGCTGCAACTGGCGCATCTGCTGCGCCATGCGGTCCATGCGTGCTATCCCTTCGGCATGTCGAGCCAGCTCCGAGTTGGGCAGCGGATCTTCTCCGCGAAGCGGCGCAAGCAGGTGGATGCCGCCGATTTTTGATTCCTGTAGCAGCATTCCAATCGCAAGCAATCCAGCGACTGCGTGCCAGACATTCCAAGAAACACTCCGTCCGACGAAAGCCATGATGACTCCTGTGCCCTTGACGTTACCCCGGGGAACCCGTTGGGGTGCTTGTCCAACAAAAAGGAAGCTTCCCAAAGGAGAAGCGTCCCTCGATTTCTAACCTCTTGAAAGCCGACATGCCAGTGGCACTTCGGCTTGAAGTTGCTTCGGACTCTTCAATTTTCTGAGGTCGATAACCGCCTAACGACTGAAAAAGAACCTAAGAAAGATTTCTGGTGATCCGCCCTCGTGCTCGTGCTGCTGCTCCTGCTCGGAACTAGTTCCGATGACTTGATAAACCTACAGGAACGACGCAAAGTTTACAGTCTCTCAACCGACTAGGTTGCTCAGCCGGATGGTATCGCCGAATCGCACGCACAGTAGGATGCTGAGATAGATAACGTTTGCGAGTTGCGTCCGCTGTGGCAAAAGGTACACAAGCACGAATCTCAAATCGAAGAAACGCCAGAACGGTGCCGTGAACCGAAGCGGCGAAATCGCGCGTTTTTGAAATGGAATATCTTTGGTCGCCTCCCGGTTGCAGCAGACGATAGATGATCGCCATCGTGGTAGGAATCAGCGAGTCGGCTCGCAAAGTCCGTCGATCCCCCTCCTGGTCGGCGGTGATCCAAGTGTTCTCTTCTGCACTGCGGCTTTCAGCCTCGCTGTCTTTGATTTACTTCATTTTCTTTTGGTCCGGTCAGAAGACTTCTTTCAGGAAGCACGAAAGTGCAGTTGAAGAACATCGCCACCATCGCAAAGGCCACCAAGCACCTCGGCATCCCGACATCCTTGAGCAGCTCTTCCGGCGACAGACCCTTACCAGTCGCTTCAGAGTTGGGATTGCGATGTTCTGAGGAACATCAGACCAGAAAGAAACCGCGGGGATCAGGGCGAGAGCCAACTGGTACTTCCAGTGCACGTCATCTAGTCATCGAGGGCTCTGCTGAGGATCCCCCCAGCTTCAGGCCAGGAAGCAATGGAGCATCATGAGTTAATCAGTCCGATTGGTCGGGAGGCGCTTGGGTGAGGCGGGGGAAGAATGGTGCCCACTTCCGCAATGGACCGGTGTCTGTCGGCAAATCGGCCGCTGAAAGGGGTGATCCGGTCGAGCGGATAGGGACCAATTGACGAGCCATCATGGTGAAGAGGAGGAGGGAGCGAGCTTCTTTTTTCGTAGCAGTTCAATCGCCTCCAAGGTTCTGGCATTGTCCGAGTAAAGTTCGGCAAGGGCGGCCAGAAATTCAGCCTGTTTCGAATCGGGCAGTTGCTCCAAGGAGTGCTCCATCCATTGCTGGAGTTCCTCAAAAGACTGTTCGTTCTTTTGGTCGATGGGTGTTTGCTGTGCCTGGGTCCAGTGCCGCACTGCAGCGACTAAGTCGGCCTCTCTTGAAGAGAGAGTGGCCTCCTGGGGTCCGAAGACCGTTAGGAAGGCCCGCATTTTCGAATCGGCCTGCCATGGGTGGCGGCGAAGAGTTTCTTGGCAACTCAGGAACACTTGTTCGATCGGACTGGGGGCTTGCTGAGGTTCTCGAAGACGATTGCGCAGTTCTCGCTCGGCCTGGCGAAGTTCGAGCGCCGAGAGCATCTTGCGGACCTCCGGTTGCCTAGGGTCCATCGGCTGTTCGAGCAGCCAAGTATTCAGCCAAGACTGGTGCTCTCGGATGATCGAGAAATCTTCCTGCTGGAAGGCGTTCATCGTCTTTTCAAGAATGGCATCTTCGCTTGGAAGTCGTGTCCATTGTCTCCATCCCCAGACACCCACCGCCAGCGCAAAGAGGAAAAAGACGAGGGAAGTCCAATGCCAACCTTCAGCTTCCCATTCGTGCTCCTTCTTCTTCTTTCTTTCGCGCCGCTTCATCTCCTCCAGCGTCGTGAACTCCGACTTTCGCGACATGGCCAACTCCGCTTCGGTTGGCTCGGGCATCAGTTTGCTGGGAGATGCTGCCATGGTGGCCGCGGTTCCTTCCAGCGGAGCCTTGGAAGCTTCGGACGGAGAATCCTTATTCGGATCGGCGATGCGGGTTGAAAATCCGGTCTGGCTACCCCGCATATCAATCTGCTTTTCCCGAAGCACGCTCGCCGACTCGATCGACGAGGGCTCCATCGCGGCATCGGCTTGGGGTACTTGCGAAGGGGGGTGGTTCGCTGAAGACTTTTCTTCGGCGACGTTTCCCCCCGTATCGGCCACCCGATCCACTCCGTGGCGAATGGCGCGCACGCGATTGCCGATGACCAGGGCGGTGGGAGGCCGCTTGGCGGGGTCTTTCTGAAGAAGTTCGTGGATCAGGCCTTCCAGTTCCTCTGGGGTCTTGGGTGCTAGTGTACGGACCGGCGGAAAATGCTCGTACCGCACCGAATAAAGCACTTCGGGGACCGAGCGCCCGACGAAGGGTGGTCTGCCCGTCAGAGCGAAGTACGCGATGCTGCCGACCGAGTAGAGGTCGCTCTTACTAGTTACCGCTTTGCCCTCGGCCTGTTCGGGAGGCATGTAGTCGGCAGTGCCGACGATACTGCCTGCTGCGGTCATTTCCTCGCTACCGAAAAACTTGGCGATACCAAAATCTGCAAGTTTCACGTTACCGTCCGTGTCCAGCATGATGTTGGCCGGTTTCAGATCGCGGTGGATCACCCCTTGATCATGCGCAGTTTTAAGCGCCCCACACATTTCGCTGATCAGTCGGCAGACGTCGCGCCATTGCATCGGTCCATCCCGTTTGATGCGATGGTGAAGACTTTCCCCCTTCACAAACTCCATCGAATAAAAAAGCTTTCCTTTTTCTTCGCCATATCCGATCAACTGAATGATGTGCGGGTGCTGGAGTTTCTTGAGCGTTTCCACCTCGGCGGCGAATCGCCTGCGAAAGCGTTCTTGATCGGCAAGGGAGTTGGCGATCACCTTGATCGCGACTGGCTGTCCCGTCTTGGCGTGGATTCCTTCGTAGACGATCCCCATGCCCCCCTGCCCCAAGACTCGCTCGACCTTGTACGGACCAAGGTACTCCGATGGCTCCTCGGGAGCCGCGCCGGGGTCACCCTGCTCGGGAGATGTCATAGGAGGTTCCTTCATGCGAATTTATGTTTCACCGGATTTCGGCGCCCACCAAACGGGAGTGCATCCGGAACGGCCAGAGCGAACGGTTGTGGTAAACGATCGGTTGAGGGAAGCGGGGCGTCTTATCGAATCTGCGGTCGAGTCCTGGTCGCCAGCATCGTGGGAGACGCTTTGTCTGGTCCACGACCCTTGCTACCTCGAAAAACTCCAGCAATTCGCCCCGCCCGATCCGACATGGATCGACAGCGAGACGATTCTCTCGCCCAGATCGTGGGAAGTTGCCTGCCTTGCCAGTGGTGCGGTCGTCGATGCGATCGAACGGGTGGAATCAGCAAAGGATTCTCTTGCTTTCATCGCCTCTCGACCACCTGGCCACCACGCTCTCGCCGATCGTGCCATGGGTTTCTGTTTGCTCAATCATATCGCCGTTGGCGCCCGCTACGCGATAGAACAACGCCGATTCCATCGTGTTTTGATCGTCGACTGGGACGTCCACCACGGCAACGGTACGCAGGCGATCTTCTGGGAAGACCCTTCGGTAGGCTTCTTTTCAATGCACCGGTGGCCGTTCTATCCGGGGACGGGAAGTCGGGAAGAGACCGGAGGCGGGAGGGGCTTGGGCATGACCCGGAACCTCCCTATAGCCTATGGAACACCTGGGGATCAGGTCGTTGAGCGGTTCTGCGAAGAGGTATCGGAATTCGCAGATCGCATCCAACCCGAACTGCTCCTGGTCAGCGCCGGTTTTGATGCGCACTGGGAGGATCCCCTGGGAGGGCTCTCCCTGCAGACTCATCATTTCCAGGAGATGGCAAGTCATCTCCGTCTGCTTGCCAGACGCCACACCCAGGGACGCCTCCTGAGTCTGCTGGAGGGGGGGTATCACCTAAGAAACCTTCCTGATCTGGTAGTGGCGCATCTAGATGGGCTCGATCCACCGACGCCCGACAACGGCTCAGAGTGTCTCCAAGATGGCTGATCGATTTGGGTGCGGACCGATCGTCGTCGATTGGTTTACACTAGAGGCTGGATCGATCGAGTCGCGGTTGGTGAAGGAGAGGATCAAAAGAACGATGGAACGGGCCTTTCGGTTGGAATCGTGGCTGGGTGTAGATCAGGATTCCTCGTGGCTTGGTGCCGGACAGCGGCCAGTAGTCTCGCAGGGGGAAGGGCCCACTGGCTCTCTTCCACTTTCCGACCAGATGTTGAGGGAGTGGTCCAGTGGCGATCTATTTGGCTGGACGCAGAACGCCGGGATGGGCTGGCCTCCCAGCAAGATGCTGGGGCCGCAGTTTCTTCTACTGAGCACCCAAGGGGGAATCCGCGCGGAAGATGGCAGTCCCGTAGCGCTCGGCTATCACACGGGGCACTGGGAAGTTGGCCTTCTGATGCGCGAGGCAGCGCGTTGGATCGAGCAATCGGGCGGGGTGCCTTTTGCCGGGTTCGTCAGCGATCCTTGCGACGGTCGCACCCAGGGGACGACTGGTATGTTCGATTCGCTTCCCTATCGCAACGATGCCGCCATCGTTCTGCGTCGTCTGATCCGTTCGCTTCCGACCCGGCGCGGCGTGATGGGGGTTGCCACCTGCGACAAGGGACTCCCTGCGATGATGATCGCACTGGCGGGCTCCAGCCAACTCCCTTCGGTTCTGGTTCCGGGAGGTGTTACCTTGCCGGCCAAGGGAGCGGAGGATCTTGGCAAAGTCCAGACGATCGGCGCCCGCTACTCGCATGGGGAGATTTCCCTGGAAGCAGCTGCCGAAGCGGGCTGTCGCGCCTGCGGTTCACCTGGTGGAGGGTGCCAGTTTCTGGGGACCGCAGCTACCAGCCAGGTCGTCGCCGAAGCGCTGGGGATGACCGTCCCCCATGCAGCCCTCGCCCCCAGCGGACAGCCGCTCTGGCTGGAAACCGCTCGTCGCAGCGCCCAGGCGCTCTGGGATATGCACCAACGGAAACAGACGCTGGCCGATTTCCTCACCGAGGACTCGTTCCACAATGCACTGGCGGTTCACGCAGCTTGTGGTGGATCGACCAATCTCCTGCTCCATATTCCCGCTGTCGCCCACGCTGCAGGTCTGCGTCGGCCCGATGTCCAGCAGTGGCGTAGCATCAATCTTCAGGTAGCCCGCTTCGTCGACTGCCTTCCCAATGGTCCCGCCTACCATCCGACCGTACGGTTCTTTCTTGCCGGCGGGGTTCCGGAGCTGATGTGGCACTTGCGCGAATTGGGTGTCGCGCGTTGCGATGCACGTACGATCACCGGGGAAACATGGCACACCATCCTCGATGCCTGGCACCGCTCGCCACGCCGCATCCAGTTGCGGCAGTGGCTCCTCGAGAACGACGGGGTCGACCCCGATCAGGTGATCTATCCCCCAGCGGCAGCTGGTGCCGCTGGGATGACCAGCACGGTTTGCTTCCCCGTAGGCAATCTCTGCCCCGACGGTTCGGTGATCAAATCGACGGCTATCGACCCCAGCGTGATCGATCCGGATGGGGTTTACCGCAAGGAGGGACCGGCGCGCGTCTTCACCACCGAGAAGGAAGCGGTTGCGGCTATCAAGGGGCAACACCCGCGCCCGATCCGGCCAGGTGACATTCTGATTCTGATCGGACGTGGTCCGCTGGGATCGGGAATGGAAGAGACCTACCAAGTCACCAGCGCCCTGAAGCACCTTTCCTGGGGCAAGGAGGTGGCAGTAGTTACCGACGCGAGGTTTTCCGGGGTCAGCACCGGTGCTTGCATCGGTCACGTAGGCCCCGAGGCGTTAGCTGGGGGACCGATCGGCCGCGTCCGCGACAACGACTGGATCGCGATCCATATCGACCGTATCCAGTTGACCGGAAGCGTCGACCTGGTCGGCACGGTCGACCAGCGGCTCGATCCAGACCAGGCGCGTCAGCTGTTGGCCTCCCGAACCGCTCACCCTGCCCTCCAGCCCGACCCTCGGCTGCCTGACGACACACGCCTATGGGCCGCGTTGCAACAGGTTGGTGGAGGGACCTGGGGCGGTTGCGTCTACGATGTCGATGCGATCGTGGAAACTCTGGAGGCAGGCCGCAAGGCGCTGGCCGATCGAAAGGCCGATCAGCGGTAGATCCGATTTCGGCCAGGACCACCATCGAGCAGGCTGTCCAACCGGTCGCCATAAAGCCAATCGTCGCCCAAGCCTCCCAGCAATTGATCGACTCCCGATTCGCCCCATAAGCGATCGTTCCCTTCGCCTCCCTCAAGACGGTCGTTGCCGATGCCTCCATAAAGCCAATCGTGACCTGCCTGCCCGAGAATTTGGTCTGCCCCCCCCTCACCAAACAGCCAATCGTCGCCGTCGCCTCCATCAAGAAGATCATCTCCACTTCCACCGTAGATCCGATCGTTCCCCGCACCGCCGAAAAGCCGGTCGGTCCCCTGATAGGCGTAAAGGAAATCGTTCCCCGCTTCGCCTTGCAATTCGGTGCTGCCGCCTCCCGCATACAGCTGATCATTCCCATCGCCCCCACGGATGCTGGACGGCAAGAGGATGCCCCGGGCGATCAACACCCAGTCGTGGCCGGCTGCGGCATCGATCGAAATCCCGGTTAAGGCACTCTGTTCGTATCTACCCTGGCGAATGCCGTTGACGGTCACCTGCAGATTGCCTGCGATCCGTTCGACCAGGATACGGTCGGGACCAGCAGTCCCACGCACCGTCAGGATGCCGTCGACTACCGCGACCGTCGCGGGGGTTGAAGCCGGGGTATCCATTCGCTGACTGGTCGCCAAGCCAACCGATCGGCCCATCGCCAGCCCCAGGTCGTTATCAAACCTCCAGTGGATCCCGCCATAAAGCCGACTGTCGGCCGATTCCTGAGCCGCCTGGTCGACGGAGCTATAAGAACGGGCCGCGGCGGAGGGGGTTTCGCTGGGAGCGGTGAAGGGAAGTTGACTGGTGCCGAAGAATCGGGTGAGCACCGCAGCCATCGCACCGCTGAAGGTGGCATGGCCTGATGTGTAGCTTGGGAAGTTTGGAGTGGTCAGAAGGGGAGTCCACGCCGGATCGCCCTGGGTCGCTGCATTGCCATCGATATCCCCTTTGCGGATCCCTGTGACGGGGCGCCAGAAATCTGAATGATATTTGATATCCCAGCAGGCGATCGCGGCGTCAGCCAGCGCAAAGTTGAGGGTCGCCATCAGGCGAGCGTTTTCAGAAAGTGTCGTCCCGCGGCTCTCGGCAATCGTCCTTGTGATCAGATTCAGGTGCCCTGGTGGTGTCGCCGTACCTGCTCCATTGGCCCAGAAATTTGCGATCTGAGTCTGATCGGGGGTGCGCGTCGAACTGGTGGCACTTCCGATCTGTTTGACCTCTTCGAAAGCTGCGGTGTACTGTGGATTGTCGAGGTCAGGCGGTGGGCCCGGCCGAAAGGCGCTAGCGCTGGAAATCGCAAAAGGACGTACCCCCGGCCACTGTGGCAGAAGCGCGGGAGCCAGTGCCGGAGGGGTCGGCTCCCAGTCGCCAGGCTGTCCACCAGGAGTGTAGGTCACCGAGTTCTGAGATCCATCATTGCTCCGAGCCGCAAGCATCGCGTCCGCTGCCCTACCACCCGCAGCGACTCCCGCCTGCTTGTCGAGTCCTTCCGGGACTTTCACCAACCACTCCTGCCGATTGGCCTGAAACGTGGCCGCCTGAGCGGGGAACAAATTCGACAGCACTCGCGTTGCCGCCTCCGCGATCGCTGCTTCCCGGGACGCTGTGGGAGGCGCCGCTGGCAAGGAAAAGTAGGTGCCTTTCCGCTGGTCGATCGATTCGACTGCGTCATAAACTGCACCATGCAGCATTGCCAGAGCCCGGGATGCCACAGGAGGCGATGTTCCGTTGGTGCGAATAGCCGCCAAGGCTTCATCGTTCCAATCGAAAATCGGATCGGCATGCATCAGATGTCGATGCTCCAGTCCTTCCAGTCTAAGAAGGCGGAGATTGCGGGATGCCGTTTGTCGTTTGATTCCCATCGCGACACCAATCTTTCTGCCGTTTCGGACAAAGCGATCCAGACAGCCGCTATCCTAATCCAACAGCGCGCCTGATGCGAATAGCGGAACGTACGAAAATCAGAAGCTTGCGGTCTTTCGTCCAAGCTGCTGCCCTGGGCACCAAGCAAGGACACCGGTCGCGATACGTGCCACTTTTCAAGGGGTGCTATTTTACCAAGAGATCGTCAACCAGATTCCCATCTCACCATGGTAGCGTTAGGATAATGCGAGTTGTCATCCACCATGTGCAGGCCGTTATCAACCCCTGATGGGTAGTCCGTTGCTCATCGATTCGGCCTACCTTTGCGACAAGTTAACCATCCCAGTCATCGAAGAATGAAGGAGACTTTTTTTGGGTCCCTCCCTCCTCTCTCGCCTCGGAATTCAGTCCAAATTGCTCCTGGCCATGCTGCTGCTGACTCTGCTTTCGGTCGGCACGATGGGGGCCCTCGGCTACCGATCAGCACGGGCAACCCTGCGCGATGGGGCGCTCAAGCAACTGGAGGCGGTGCGCCATGCCAAGTCCAGCGCCCTGCGCGTCATGCTCACGGCACTTCGCAACCAGGTGCAGGCCCTATCGGACAGCCAGGTCGTCGTCGACAGCACGCTGGCCTTTCGTCAAGCCTTCGCAGCGACTCGCAATCAGCGTCTGGCTCCTGATCAACTGCAAAGGCTCAGACAGTTCTATCAGGAACAATTCCTCCCCGAACTGGCCAAGACGCGTGTTGGCACCCCGGTGTTGGAACAGTACCTGCCGGAAGGGCCGGCCGAGCAGTGGTTGCAGTACTTCTATCTGGCGGATAACCAGCATCCCTACAACCAGAAACGCAATCTTGTCAGTGCCCCTCTGGAGTCGACCGGATACGACGCCGTCCACCAGCAGTTTCACCCACGCCTGGTGCGGGCTTCCCAGCTCTTTCAGTTTGATGACATTTTGCTGGTCGACGCAGAAACGCTCGACATTCTCTACTCCGTCGAAAAGCAGACCGAGTTTGCCACCAACCTCGACACCGGACCCTACTCCAATACGCTGCTAGCTGCTGGCGTGAAGAAGATGATCAAGGCCAGGGACCGCGACGACTTCAAGATCGTCGACTTCGAGCCATACGCCCCGGCGCTGGGATTGGGTGAAGGGTTTGCACTGAGCCCCATTTTTGATGGTCCGGAAATGATTGGAGTCCTGGTGCTGCAGTTCCCCAGTTCGAAATTCACTGAGGTGATCACCGGGAATTTCGGTTGGGAGAAAGAAGGGTTGGGCAAAACGGGCGAATGCTACTTGGTCGGTCCGGATTACACCTTCCGCAGTCGTAGTCGCTTCATGGTGGAGGACCCCAAAGCCTTTATCGCCGAACTACGCAGTCGCGGAATTAACAAGTCGGTGGTCGATCAGATCGAAAAACAGCAGTCGGTTCTCAATGTCCTGGAAGTGCGCAACGACAGCGTCCGCAATGCGTTTCAAGGGAAGGAGGGAATCCACGAGACGATCGACTACCGTGGTCAGCAGGTGCTCAGTTCCTATGGCTCCCTGGAACTCGATTCGCTGCGCTGGGCGGTGATCGCCGAGATCGACAGCGAGGAAGCCTTTCGCCCGATCCGCGACTATGCTCGATCTGCCATTTTGCTGGGATCCGGGCTAGTCCTCGGATCCAGTCTCCTTGCGATCGCTTTGGCTCACCTGCTCAGCCGCCCCCTGCGTCGGCTGACCGAAGGAGCTAGAAGAATCGGGCGCGGCGATACCTCCGTCCGCATCCCGGTGGTCGGTACCGACGAGTACGCCGAGGTGACCGAAGTCTTCAACGAGATGGCAGGAAGCCTTCGGGCGCAGACGAAGCAGCTGGAGGCAAGGATTCAGGAAAATCAGGAATTGCTCCTGAATATCCTTCCCGAGCCGGCGGTTGCGATGCGTCGGGATGGCGATGAAAAAGCGACCAAGCAGTTCGCCGATGTTTCGGTGCTGATGGCCGAAATCGGAGGGTTGGAGGCGCTTGGGGAAAAGATGGGCGAGAGCGGTGCGATGAGCCTGCTGGGAGATCTGGTGACGGTTTTTGATGAAGTGGCCGAGCGGGTCGGGGTCGAAAAGGTGCGAACGATTGGCGCTTCCTACCTGGCGGTCTGCGGACTTTCAATCCATCGGCCTGATCACCTCAATCGAATCCTTCAATTCGCCAGGGAGATCACCGAGGTGGTCAACCGAGTCAATCGCGAACATCAGACGCAGCTGACCATCGGTATCGGAGTCAACACGGGGCCGGTGGTTGGTGGTGTGGTAGGGCGTCGGAAATTCCTTTACGACCTTTGGGGCGATACCGTCAATCTGGCCAGCCGCTTGGCTCGCAGTGGAACCCCGGCGATTCTCGTCACCAGGGATGTCTACGAAAAGACCAAGGATCTGCTCTCCTATCGGCCGGCTTCCCCCATGGAAGTCCCCGGCAAAGGATCGCTCGCCCACTGGCAGCTCGATCCCTCGGACACCTGATCGATCGGTTCGACTTCCTGCTGCTCCCCTGCGATCGCCTGTCCCCTTTAGCGCAAACGGTTTTCATCATGGAAACGCTTTGGCAGATCTCCCAAGACCAATTGATTCCGGCGATCGCTCTGATCATCGGCTTTCCCCTGCTGATGATCCTTTCGAATGAGTGGGTCCGAGCCTCCGAGGCCAGGGGAGGCAAGCTTCTGCCAACCGCTCGTTCGATCCGGCGGCTGGTGATCCCAACTCTTGCGATCTGGATCTTCCTGCGCTGGGTGGCGAAGCTGCCCGATGATCACTTGGCGGTACGGATTGCTGCAACCTTCTTCTGGATCAGCGTCTTGATTGCCGTCCTGAACCTGACGAACGATGCGATCTTCGGGAACGCGAATCTGGAGTCGTGGCAGGGAAGGATTCCTAAATTCTTTCGAGACCTGACACGCCTCGCACTGATCGCTTTAGGTGCCGCGATCATCTATTCGCTGGTATGGAACCAGAATATCAGTGTCGCTCTGACCACGTTGGGGCTGGGAAGCATCGTGATCGGTCTGGCTTTGCAGGAGCCGCTTGGCAACATCGTCTCGGGGATGATGCTGCTGTTCGAGCGACCGCTCAATATCGGCGACTGGGTCAATGTCGGAGGCGTCGTCGGCAAGGTGATTGAAATCAATTGGCGGTCGGTCCACATCCAGACACCCACCATGGAGCTGCAGATCGTCCCCAACGTGTCGCTCTACAAAGATGCGTTCACGAATCTGTCCCGCCCCACCACCATGCGGACCGACCTTTATGAAGTGGGCTTCTCTTACGATCATCCCCCAAATCGCGTCAAGCAGTTGCTGCTGGAGATGCTCAAAGAGACTCCGGGGGTGCTGAAAGACCCGCCACCTCGGGTTCGAACCGTCAACTACGCCGATTTCTCCATCATCTACCGTTTGATCTTCTCGGTCGAATCCCAGGAGCTGCTGCCGGCGACACGCGACGAAGTGATCACGCGCATCTGGTATGTGGCCAAGCGTGAGGGGTTGAACATCCCTTTCCCGATCCAATTGGAATACAGTCCAGGCGAGCCGATCAGCACGCCCGAGCCGACGGTGGAAGAGCGTCTGGCAGCCTATCCGCGTTTCCAGGCGGCGCTGGCGCCTGGACTGCGTGCTCATCAGGAACCACGCACCAGACAGTACGCTGCCGGGGAAGTATTGCTGCGAGCAGGCGAGCCCAGCCACGGTATCTCCCTGATCGTCTCGGGCGACGCCGTGGTCCAAGCGATCGGAGGGGACGGAAATCCAATCACGATCGATACGCTCGATCAAGGAGAGTTTTTTGGCGAGTACGAACTATCGGGGGATCAGCCCAGCGAAGTGACCGTCGTGGCGACCAGCGATGTGGTGGCGATCTATTTTCCCCCCGATTCGACATCGCGACTCCTCGAAAAGTCGCCTGCCCTATCACAGCAGGTGGGAGAAGCCCTATCGAGCCGCCGAAAGGCTGCTCGCGCTGCTCGTGCCATGCAACCCAGCCCCAGTTCGGATGTGGAGCATCTGGAAGAGGCGTGAATCTACCGAACGGCACGCAACCATTGGTTGCGTGCAGGGAGATAGTCGCCGGAATGCGACTTGGCGATGGGATACGAAAAAGCAGCTTCATCGAGTGACAGACGATATACGTCAAGTCGTTCATGATCGGGAATCAATTCTTCCATAAGCGATCCTTTCGGGTACAAGTACCGTTGCACTGAGCACCAGTAAGACAATCCTGCCAAACGACTAGAATCATCGTGGCTGCCATGTGTGATCGATCGATTGACCTGGCTACGGCTGTGGGGTGCGTGTACTTCCTGGAATGCTTCCGTCTGCCGGAACGCGTTATCGTCCGGTTGGAGGCTCGACAGAGTTCTTGGTAGGGTGTGTGATCTGGGGCGATGGGGGAATGATCGCCGTGACCGGAGATGTATTGCGGTGCGTAGGTGTAGCGTGCGCTACAAACCGCCCACGAACGCACCAGAACCAAAGAGTCTACTACCGCTTGTGGTGTGTTCCGCAGTCGTTCTTTCCTATAGCGACAAGATTGCGGTCACAACATCTTCCTGCGATGCTAGCCAATGTCACCAGAGGAAACGCAAGAACCATCGGTTATGCCTTGCTGAAGCCCAGCCCCATCTGGCGCATGCTGCGACTCCCGTGGCATCCCAGAACGATGTGGTCCAGCACATCGATCCCGATCAGCTTGCCGCTGTCGACCAATCGTTCGGTCACGCGCACATCGCATTCCCCTGGGGTCGCATCTCCCGATGGATGGTTGTGTACCAGCAGCAGGCTTTTGGCCGATTCTCGAATCGCCACACGAAACACCTCGCGAGGATGGACTGGGCTGGCATCCAGGATGCCGACGCTCACGCGATGCGTCCGGATCGGCTGGTTCTTCGTGTTGAGCAGGACGATGTGAAACTCTTCATGGGTCATCGTGCGCATCAGATCGAGAAACTCCGCCTCGCAAAAGGCCACTGCCTGTTCGGGCGTCGTGATGCGAACCAGATCGGTCGACCTGCGACTGGATCGCTCCACCCTCCTGCCCAGTTCCACCGCCGCCATCAACTGGCAGTAGATCGCTGGCCCGACGACCTTGCTGACCGCGCGCAGTTCTCCCAGCCCCGCCTGTGCAAACTGGTCCAACCGTTCGGCGTAGTGCTTGGCGAGGTTCTCTCCCGCCTGGACTGCCGATTCCCCGGTCTGGCCCACTCGAATCAGGATGGCCAGCAGTTCTGCCAACTTCAGAGAACCAGCCCCCTGTGCCAGAAGACGCTCTCTTGGGCGTTCCTCCTGTGGAGAGTGACAAACCTGCTGCCCATGGACCTTCTTTCCGATCCAAGTCCCGAGACTCTCGCAGTCCGACCCTTCGCGCCACCGATAGCGTTGGTCATGGCCCGCCCCGTTGGTGTCGACCCAACCTTCCCGTTGCAACTGACCAACCAGGCGAATCAGAAATGGTTTCTTCTCCCAGGGGACCAGCTGCGGTAACTCCTCCCGCAGAAACTCCGGGTAGCCCACCAATGCCTCCAGCACCCGTTGGTAGCGCCCTAGCCGATCCGTTTTCTCCAGAATTGGCCGCATCGTAAAACCTCTCCTAAGTTCTCGGGCCGATCGAGCCCCAGCAAGAAATAAGTGTTCGTTTGTTCCATTTTTTCGTCGTTGGAGATTTCCTGGGAAGTGGGCGTCGAGGTGCGATTTTTTTCTTCGTAAATTTCGATAAATTTGCTCGATCCAATCGAGTTCTTCGCAGTTCCGGTGAGCGCCGCGTCCGATAGACACTTTGGTTTTTTGATCATTTGTTCAGTATATCAGGTCCTTATGGAGGCACTGCCGACCGGTAGCGACAGGCATAGGAAGCACACTCTGGCTGCCTTCCTGGAGGCGAGGTAGGACCATTTCGTGCGTGTGGCTGACGGGGACCGATCGCTGGTAGGTGCATTCCCTGGCGATCGAAAGCCTGGGTCTCAACCGACAGAGCGGTCGGGCATGCAGACTTCTCAATCGCAGGTTGGGGGTTCCAAGGAATTGGCTGCGATTTCAACTCAGTGAGGGGGCGCCGAAGCGTCGTCTTCGTTGCTGAAGGGACTGTCGATGGGCATGAGCGACTGCGGCGCGGGCACCCCATCCGGCGGCTATAGCGGACTCTTCCATCCCTTGCAAAATGGCATCCAAGCGTCGCAGATCGTGGCAGCCGACGTCCCATCCCGCACGATGCCAAGAGGCATAGCGATCCTCCGGCGACGCCTCCCCAGACCTGGCTCGCTCCATCCAGTAGTCCACGACGCGCTCGCCACGCGTGTCCTCTGGATCCGTCAAAGCGTCCCAGTAGGCTGCAGGTATCTGGTTGCTGGAGGGTGGTGAGGCGATCTCCATCAGCCGGTTGGCGGCGAACTTTCTTCCCCCCAGGTTGGCGCCATGTTTTCGGAGCCGGACCGACTGGTCGGTAAAGACGCTGGTGGAAAGAGCCTTCAGCCAGCAATCGGATGCCTGCTGCAACTGCTGTCGGCGCCATGCCCCCCACCCGATGAGATCCCAAGCCCAGGACTGGTCTGATCGGCGCGCCAGAACATGCTGTGCTTCCTCCAAGGCTTCGTCCCATCGCTGAACCAGCCATCCCTGCGGGTCTTGAGGCAGCAGGAGGTTCCGGAACTGCTCCAGGCGTTCGGTGGGAAACTGCATCGAATCGAAAAGCCACCAGCAGAGCTCCCGGTCCCAGTCTACCTGCAGCCATCGGGCATGCTTGGGAGTTGCCAGACGCTGCGCTTCGGACTGAAGTGCGGCATCGACGCGATCCAGCGCGATCGCATCGGGCGTCCAGCCCAGGTCGCGAAACAATCGCCAGCCCTCCGGGCCTTCCAGATGCTCAAGCCTTACCCCATCCAGCGGTTGCCCGCCTTGGGCGACCGACTGAAAAATCGATCGGTCCAGCGACTGGGCTCGGCTCGGTTCGCCAAATGCACTCCACGACTCCCCGCACCACGCCACGCGGCAGTGGTCGTACAGCAATGCTTCGCTCCATCGGCTCCCCAGCGGCAGTTGGTCTCCGCCTCCATGGTTCCAATAGAGGATTTCCCCCAAAACCCCCTCCGCGCCGATGCGCACACAAAGCCAGTCGCCATAGCCGTTGCTGATCCAGGGAATGCAGTCGGCTGGCATACCCAGCGGCCAGCGGGTCGGCTGCAGCAGCTCATCGATTCCCATCGGCTGATAGAAGGCACCGCGGGTGGACAGTGCGCGATCGGCAAGTTGCCACCAGTCAAGCCAAGAGTCGGTCCATCGAAGATGGTAGCGGTCGGCCAGCCGCATGGCGAACGCATCAGACATCAGAGAATCACCACGCGCATCGAGAAGGAGGGCCGCCTGGGAAAACCTCAGCCGGTAGGCTCGCTGTGTCAGCACAACCTACCTGAGTTTCCCGCCGGCTGCGAAGCAACAGGACGACAAGACCGATCAGAGTAACAGAAAAGGATTGCCACCTGAAATCCTACCGAACCATTTCCGCTAAAATTCGGGTGGTCGTAGTGGGATCGCTCAACGGCTACCAAAAGGCAGACTGACGAAGAGACCAGATCGGTCTTCAGGAGTTGCGTTGCATCATGGATCGGGAGCCGCCAGAAGAAGAGCCAGCCGTAGCCGATGCGCCCGATCGAAGCCTGCTGCTGACATCCGGTCGAGCCCAATTGGAGTCGATCCAGTTGCTGAAGCTGCAGCGTCTGTTGGATTTGGCCCGCCAGGAAAGTCCTTTTTATCGGGAACGCCTGAGGGATGCCCCTGCCCGATTGCGTGATGTCTCCGATTGGAAGACCCTGCCGACCACAGAGAAAGAGGACCTAGTCGACCCGCATCATCCCATGGGGCTGGCCAGACATCATCGCCTGCCGCTGGAGTCCTACGCACGCTACCATCGGACCAGTGGCACCATGGGCAAGCCGATGGTGATGCTCGACACGCAGGAGGACTGGCTCTGGTGGCGCAATACCTGGCAATGGGTGCTTGATGCCGCATCGGTGACCCGGCACGATCGTGTTCTGATGGCCTTCTCTTTTGGTCCATTCATCGGTTTCTGGTCGGCCCATGATGCTTGTCTGGATCGCGGGGCAATGGTGATCCCAGCCGGTGGGCTTTCCACCGCTGCCCGGCTCGATCTTCTCCTTGCCTCCCAGGCAACCGTCCTGGCGTCAACCCCTTCCTATGCACTCCATCTGACCGAATCGGCCTTGGAGAGAAAACTTCCGATTGCATCCAGTCAACTGCGAACCATTCTGGTGGCAGGAGAACCTGGTGGAAGTCAGAAGGTCGTTCGCAAGATGCTGGAATCGGCTTGGAACGCCATCGTCATCGATCATGCCGGTGCCACCGAACTTGGCCCTTGGGGATTTGGCGACCCGTTGGGATTGGGGTTGCGAGTGATCGAGACGGAGTTCTTCGCGGAGTTTCTTCCATGGTCCCCCGCGGTTTCCAAAATGTCTGCCGACACGGGAGGGATCGAGCGATCGGATGGAGACATTGTCGGGAATCCGATCGCTTCACAAGGTGCGATGCAATCGTTGCACCCCACCCATGAACTGGTCCTCACTCCCTTGGGCCGTTTCGGCTCTCCGTTGATTCGGTATCGAACAGGGGATCTGGTCCGTCCGGTGTTCGAAGCGAAGGGTTTTGTACGCCTCGAAGGGGGAATCCTAGGTCGTCGGGATGCGATGTGGGTGATTCGTGGCGTCAATGTCTATCCAGGCAGTGTGGAGACGATATTGAGGAGTGAGTGTGGGGTGAACGAGTTTCAGGTGCGCGCGGTGCGGCGAGGAAATCTCGACCAACTGGAAATCGATGTCGAACCTGGATCGATTCCCCCTCATCAGATCGCTCAAATCCTTCATGCACGATTGGCGCTTCGAGTCGAAGTTCGGGAACTCCCCGAAGGCTCGTTGCCCCGGTCGGAAGGCAAGGCAAAGCGATTTCACGACCAGCGTCCCTCCTCTCCTCGAAACCTACATCACGAAGACCGTCAACCATGACATGGAACTCGGCAAGGATCCAATCAATACGCCAACATTTCCCTTCCCTGAATCGGCTTCATCAGGGCCAGGAAGCTGTCTACCTGGATGGCCCTGCTGGCTCTCAGGTGCCACGGCGGGTGGCGGAGCGAATCGCTGAGGTGACGATCGACCATCAAGCGAATCGGCATGGAAAATTTGAAACCAGTCGACAGGTGGATGCCGTCATCGACGCGGCGCATCAGGCCGCCGCCGACTTCCTGGGCGCCAGCGATCCTGGGGAGACTGTTTTTGGCGCGAACATGACGACGCTCACCTTTGCCTTCTCTCGCGCCCTGGCGCGTACATGGAATCGAGGCGACCGGATCGCTTTGACACGCCTGGACCACGACGCTAACGTCACGCCCTGGAAAATCGCTGCGGAGGAATGCGGCGCGGAAGTGGTGTGGATCGATATCGATCCAGTAGACTGCACGTTGAATCTGGAACAATTGGAGGTGGCATGCAGGAGCCCTCTGCGACTGCTGGCCATTACCGCAGCATCCAATAGCGTCGGCACGCAGCCCCCACTGGATCAATGCATTTCCCTCGCTCAACAAGCTAACGCTTTGGTCTTCGTCGACGCAGTCCACCTGGCTCCCCACCAGCGCATCGATGTCGCACGACTGAATGCCGACTTCTTGATCTGCTCCGCCTACAAGTTCTTTGGTCCCCACGTCGGAATCCTCTGGGGAAGAAGGTCGCTGCTGGAATCGCTGCGGCCCTACAAGGTGGAGCCGGCTCCGGAGACAGTTCCCGAAAAGTGGATGACCGGCACGCAGAACCCTGCCACCCTGGCTGGTGTCACCGAAGCGATCGATTACCTCGCGTCCCTTGCAGATCATCCGTCCCCATCGCCACCACACTCCGCATCAAGTGGATCGAGACGGCAACGACTCGATGAAGCCTTTCGTCAGATCCAGCTTCATGAAATGGGATTGATCGAGCGGTTGATTGGGGGGCTGCAAACGATCCGAGGTGTGACCATCCATGGGATCACCGATCCGAAGCGTTTGGATGAACGAGTGCCGACCTTGGCTCTTTCGGCCGAAGATTGGTCCAGCATCGATCTGGCGGAGGCGCTTGGCGATCGCGGCATCTATGCTTGGCACGGAAACTACTACGCTCTTCAGTTGGCCCGGCGCCTTGGGAAGGAGAAGGCGGGGATGCTGCGATTGGGTTGCATGCACTACAACACCGCTGCGGAAGTCGATCGCGTCGTCACGACACTTCGGGAACTTCTTGGCTAAAAGCCTATTGGAGAACATCTAGCCGATTGAGTGCTCGTTGTTTGGCAAAGCCAAAAATTGGGGTTCAGTTAAATCGCCACCACCGACTTCCAGCCCATAGGTGCAAGGTTTTGCTGGTGGAAAAGAAGTCCGTCGCACCCTGAGAAATCAGGTGTGACAAAGCGATAGCTGCAACCAGTGGTAGACCGATGCCGCAGCAGTCGCCAAGCGATTCATCGGATGCAAGAGGTTTTTATCGCGAGTTCAAGTTGCTAGCTAAACCGGGAAATCCGCCTTCCAGTCGTATGAATCCTCCGCTTTGAACTGGCTCCCTGTCGTCGACTGACTCTAGACTCCTCCACCTGCGGGTTCACGGAGGAATTCGCATGAGACGGGGTGCGCGCTTTGCGATCCAGGATCGAAATCGCCGCGCCCCATGGAATCGACAGCACCGATCGAAACTACGATCCCGTCGGCCCATTGTCATCATGGGCTAGGCGGCGGAGTCCAAGAGCATGGAAGCTCGATGCGTTCGTCCGGTAGCCCTGCGCGCTACGATTTGTCTTCTGGTGTCCGCTTGGTTGGGGCTGCAACTGGAGAGGGCAGCGGCTCAATATCTGCCAGCGGGAGTCCCGGTCGGTATCTCGGCCCAGCCCGTTCCCGCCATGCAGATGGTTCCTTATCCAGGGCCTGCTGCGTATTCCCAAGCGGTGATGGTTCCAGGCGCAGCCGGCCTGACGCCACAACCAGTTGCCGCTGGCATGGGACGAACTGCCACCCGCAACTTCATCGTCCTGGCCTCCTCCCAGCAGCAGGCCGATACGATGGCCGAGGCGGCCGAGCGCTACCGATCGCAACTGGCCAAGTACTGGCTGGGGCAGGAACTTCCCGATTGGCCGCAACCCTGTCCGATCAGCGTGCGAGCTTCGCAGCGGTTGGGGGCAGGTGGATCGACTTCCTTTACCCTGATCGGTGGCAGTGTCACCGGATGGCGGATGCAAGTCCAGGGGAGCGAAGAACGGATCCTCGACAGCGTCTTGCCGCATGAAATCACACACACCATCCTGGCGACCCATCTAGCCCCCCTTGGCAAACCGATTCCTCGCTGGGCCGATGAAGGCGCTTGCTCGACGATGGAGCATGCCAGTGAGACGGCAAAACATGAGAAGTATCTGATTCAATTCCTGCAGGAAGGTCGCGGGATCGCGTTCGCCGAGATGTTTCGGATGAAAGAATACCCATCCGATATCATGCCGCTTTATGCGCAAGGCTATAGCGTCGCAAAATTCCTGATCGAACAGTCCGGGCCACAGGCTTTCGTGCAGTTCGTCGAATCCGGCATGCGTACCGAAGACTGGGTGGCGGCGCTCGAGCAGCATTATGGGTATCCCCTGGTGGGTAAGTTGCAGACGGCGTGGAATCAGTGGGTTGCCAATGGACGTGGCGCGATCCAGCCTTATACAGCCGTGGCGCTCGGATTGTCCCGTCGCTCTGTGACGATCGCCGAAAATGCCTCTCGGACCACGAACCCCCAAGGAGTCCGGCTGGCCAGCGCCATTTCGCCAATCGATTCGTCCGCGGCTCCCTACCAGCCAGCCATCGCTGCCAGGCCGGTGAGCGCCAAGCCATCGACAGACGCGCTGTCAGTGGCTGGGATCGCGAGTGATCATCCCGCCAACAGCCTCCGTCATCCGGCGGCGACTCCAGAGCCTATTTCGCTACCGCCGGCACTGGCGTCTGGCGAATCCTCCTCCGCCTTGCCTCCGCTTCAGGTCGCCATCGGCGATGCAGCGATTGCAAACAGCTCACCGCCACCGATCGATCCGCTTCCTCTGGCCGGGCCTCCTTCACTGGCCGGGCCTCCTTCACTGGTCTCGCCCCCAGCTCTGGCCGTGCCAGCTGCACTTCCGCCACCCCCCTTTCCAAGCTCGAGTGCTCCATCGATCCCCGGGACCGCTCCTGCGGCGAACTCCCCCGAGCGGATCATCCGCTGATCCAACCATTGCCCAGGATCTGATTTCCAGCCATATTGAAGCTTCTGGGAGTTGGGTGGAATCGAGCGAAGAATTGCGATTTGCCCTGCGCCTCGCCCTTCTTTCGCCCTCCTATCGTTAGGGGCAGTGCATGGTCCAAGGCAACCGGTCCACCCGATCCAGTCTGGCTTTTCCGAAGATTTGCGGTCTGATTTCCAGGTCAGCGTTGATCTGCTTGGTGTTTTTGCTGGACGCTGTGCAGAGCCAAAGTCCGTCGGTCGATTTCCAGCGTGACGTCGAGCCGATCCTTAGCGAGCGTTGTCATCATTGCCACGACCGTTCGCAGCGGGAGGGAGGTCTGCGACTGGACCGACGCAGCGATGCGATCCAAGGTGGGGATTCGGGGCCTGCGTGGATTCCATCAGACGCAGAGCAAAGTCTA
>JBIINB010000062.1:0-27071 GCA_044337705.1 Pirellulaceae bacterium
AAGGACAAAGCACCATGCAGCACCAGCCCCAGCAGCATGGCTGCGGCCCGCAGCGCATCCAGGTCGTGGCGTCGGGAAGGGGAGTGTGAATGGACGGTAGACGATGGATCGGACATGCTGGATTCGCCTCTAACCTGGAAGATGATTTTCCGGATTCCTTATCATCGCACCCATGGCGATCGTCGAGTGGGCTGGCTGCGCAAAGAGTCCAAATGGATCGATCGGACCGGGGGGCCGTTGGCGGTGTCCGTCGGCCATTGGGTAAGGGCCACAGGGGTTTGGGAACTATGAACCTATCCGAGGACCGCCACTTGCTTACGCTGCGGGTTAGGATTCGGGAGGTTTTCTAAGAGAGAACGATCGCATGATTGTTTCCTGACCGCCATGCCTCGATTTCGGTCTACCGGGGAGTTTGTTGGTTTCTCCCGGTCATTTTTTCGGTTTCTCTGGGCCAAGCCAATCGGAGTGGTGGGGAGATGGGAGATCAGCCGAAACAGTGGAAGATCGGGAGGCCTGGTTGCTGAGGAACTTCAAGGAGCATTCTGGTGGTACCGAACGATTCGCAGAAGGGGGGGCTGTCGCTGGGCTTGGGGTCGCTGGTGGCTTTGGTGATCGCCAACATGATCGGCTCAGGGCTCTACACCTCCAGCTGCTATGCACTGCCATCGCTTGGCACTGCGTCACGCGTTTTATGGGTTTGGGGAATGGGAGGTGTGATGGCGCTCTGTGGAGCGGTCGCTTATGGAGCGCTGGCTAGGCGACTGCCTGACTCGGGCGGTGAGTACCTCTACCTATCGCGTCTGATCCATCCGTCGATTGGATTCCTGGCGGGCTGGATTTCTCTGGTCGCAGGTTTCACCGTTCCGATTGCCGCTGCGGCGTTGGTGGTGGGGACCTACCTTGCTGCCGACGGCTGGGGCACTTCCGTATGGGGCGAGAACCAGCCGGGAGTTGCAAGTGCCTGGATCGCCAGTGGTTTGATCTTCCTCTCGGCGATGCTGCAAGGCATTCATCTCCAGGCAGGCGCCTGGGTGCAGAATGGGGTGGTGATCGCAAAGCTGATGGGTCTGGTTGCGTTCCTGGTCGTGGCTGTGGGCAGTGGTCCGGCGGAAGGTTGGAGCGATGGGAGGATGGCGGTCGATCCACTTGCCGGTGCCACGGGGATGGAGGTGGCCTGGGGGATGCTGGGGTCGCTGGTCTGGATCTCGCTTTCCTACACTGGTTTCAACGCATCGATCTATCTGGCCGGGGAAATGGCACCTGGTGACAAAAGGGTGACCCGTTCGATGTGGATAGCCGCGCTGGTGGTCACGACGCTCTACCTGTTGCTCAATGCTGTCTTCCTCTACGCGATTCCCGCGGCGCGGGTGGCGGGGAATGAGTCCTTTGTGGCCGATGCAGCCTTGGCGATCGGAGGAAGATGGCTGGCGGAGATCGTCCGCTGGACGATCGTTCTATCCTCCGTCACCAGCGTGCTGGCGATGCTGATGGCGGGACCACGCGTCTATCAGCAGATGGCGCGGGATGGTGTCCTACCGCGTCTGCTGGAGGGCCGCGGCGGGATTCCCAGGGAGGCGATCTGGATTCAGGCGGCCCTGAGCATTGCAGTGGTTTGGGCGAGTTCCTTGAGGACGATGATTGGCTACCTGGGCCTGACGCTTTCGACCTGTGGGGCGCTAGCGATCGCGTCGCTCTTCTGGATCGGTCGACGTTATCCGCAATCGCCTCGGCTCACCTGGTGGGAGTCGCTAGCGGCGATTGTCTATCTGGTCTTCAGTGCTCTGATCCTGCTGGCGGGGATGCAGAGCAAACCGACGGAGTTCCGAGCCTGCGTGGCGACCTTTGCTGCCGGTGCGATCGCCTATCTGATCGTTCATCTGCGGTCTAGGCCGAGCGAATCCTTGTAGAGTTTGCGTCCCAGCAGTGGATGGAAGTTGGTCCAGGGGCTGTCGGCGTTCCGGTCGGCAGCGATCGCTTCCATCGCTGCCTGCAGTTTTGCATCCAGATCATCGAGGTGATGCAGAAGGATCGCTTCCATCGTCATGGGAACCTTTGGGCTGCCGTGCTCCAGCTGTCCATGGTGGCTGACCACCATGTGCTGAAGACGCCACCGCAGCTGGTCGGGAAAGACCTCCCCGGAACTTTTCTCCAGGTCGGCGATTCGGCGATCGACCATTTGAACACCTTGGACGAGGTGGCCCAGGAGCTGTCCCGGGTCGGAATAGGTCAGCTCCCCATCAAATGCCAGTTCTTCCAGTTTGCCGATATCGTGCAGGAAGACCCCGGCCAGCAGGAGGCTGCGATCGATTCTTGGATAAAGCCGGCTGGCGGCATCTGCAAGGCGGGTCAGCTGGAGGACATGATCGAGCAGTCCGCCGGCGTGGGAGTGATGAGCCTTGATACCAGCTGGCGCCCGTTGGTATTTCTCCTGTAGCTGGGGATCGTTCCAGAAGGCCATGACCAAGGCGCGGATCTGCGGGTGTTCGATCGATTCCAGCAACGATCCCAGTTGATTCCATAGCTGCTGAGCGTGGTTTCGATCGAGCGACTCGAAGTCGGCTGGATCGACCTGAGTCGGGTCGACCGCATCGATCCGGTGGACGATCAATTGCATCAGTCCCTGATGGATCTGCGCGGCTGCCTGCACGCGGACGAAGTCAGATTTCTGAAACGCGTCATAGGTCGCCTGATTGGCGTTCCATTTCATCCCGGAGACGACTCCAGTTCGATCTCCCAGTTGGATCAATAGATAGGGGTTGCCCTGGCGATTGGATCGCATCTGCTTGTCGACGACGCGATAGACCTCGTCGACCGACTGCTGGGGTTGAAGCTGGGAGACGAACTGGCGTGTCATGGGTGGACCGTAACAGGGCGTTGGAAAGGAAATGTAGAGGGTTGCCAAAGGGGGCTTAGCCCAGGCTGCGTCCGATTGCTTGAGCGATTTTGCGGCAGTCGGTCATCATCTGCTGGAACTGAGCGAAGTTCAGCGACTGGTAGCCGTCGCTGGATGCGGTTTCGGGGCTGGGATGGACCTCGACGATCAGCCCGTCGCATCCAGCGGCGACGCTGGCGGCCGCCATGGAGGGCACCAGGTAGGTATGTCCGGTACCATGACTTGGGTCGACGATGACCGGCAGGTGGGTTTTCTTCTGCAGGTAGGGAACGGTGGCCAGCGGGAGGGTGAAGCGAGTGTGGGTTTCGAAGGTTCGGATGCCTCGTTCGCAGAGCATCACATTCGGGTTTCCTTCGTTGAGGATGTATTCGGCAGCCAACAGCCATTCGTCGATCGTGGCGCTGGGGCCTCGTTTGAGCAGCACTGGCTTGCCGCTGCCGCCGACCGCTTCCAGCAGGCGGTAGTTCTGCATGTTGCGGGCTCCCACCTGCAGCACATCGGCGTAGCGAGCCACCAGATCGACCTCTTCGGGGCTCATCACCTCCGTGAAGACAGCAAGGCCCGTTTCCTGCCTAGCAAGCGCTAGCAGTTTCAGACCATCCTCCTTCATTCCCTGGAAGCTGTAGGGGCTGGTGCGCGGTTTGAAGGCGCCGCCGCGAAGGCCCGTCGCCCCGGAAGCTCGCACCATCCTGGCCGTCTCGACAATCTGCTCTTCGCTTTCCACCGAGCAGGGGCCAGCCACGACGCCAACCACCCCGGCGCCGGCTCGAAAATCGAGCACCTGGATCTGGGTCGGTTCGGCCTTCACCTCGCGGCTGGCTACTTTGTAGGGAGCCAGAATCGGAAGGACCTCCGAAACGCCAGGCCGCGATTCAAACGACTCGATCTTGATCTTGCGATCGTCACCGATGGCAGCAATCACCGTCCGTTCGGTGCCCCGGATGACGTGCGCCTTGAGCCCCAGTTCTTGGATTCGGTTTGCGACCCCTTGGATCTGATCCTGGGTTGCGGTGTTTTCCATGACGACGATCAAGGATCTGCTCCTTCGAAATCTGTACTTTCTCAAACCAACAAAAAACCTCGAGGGCTTCTGCCGTCGAGGTCTCCTGTGGGGGACTGGGGATCGATCTTGGCTGCTGAGTCGATTTCTTGCGACGGACCAGGGGTGGGATGAACCAGACCTCGCGAATCAGGACAGGCAGTCCGTGCTGGATCGCAGCATGGCGAAGCCGGATCAACCATGTCACAAGTATGCGCCTCCGCCACGCCGCGGGAAAGGGGATCGACTGGCAAAAGATCGGAGTCCTCGACGTACGATTGGATTCAGTCGAGCCGACGTACGTCGTCAGCGTCGATCGTCGGACCGGTCCCTGAGGCTGGGTAGCTGGGGTGTTGGAAATTTCCTTCGAGATCCCAGTTGGGTGGCGGCCAGTTACCCTCGGCCTCCAGGATTGCGCGGCGTCTAGCCTGAAACAACTCGGCAAACCCAGCCAGCAACACAAAAACAGCCAGCAGCACCAGAGACCACGCGCCGCGCAAAATGCCGATAGCGATCATCCCGTAGGCGATCCACTTTCCAATCCCCACCGCTCGACTCGTCGCCTCCAGATGCCCCCATCGGGGCGTCCAGTATGCCCGCAAGGCGCGGCCGCCATCCAACGGGAAGGCGGGGATCAGATTGAAGAACGCCAGCATGCCGTTGACGGCGGCCAGTTGGTGCAGCCAGCCAGTGCGCAGCGGGGATTGATCGAACAGCGGTTGGAGGACTCCAGTAAGCCAAAGCAGCGATGCCACCATGGCGGCGATCGCCAGATTGACAGCTGGGCCAGCCAGTGCGATCACCGCTTCGGCACGAGGTTCCCGAGGCATCGATTCCAGACGTGCCATGCCACCGAAGGGCAGGAGGGTGATGTCCAGCGTCCGGATACCAAACCAATTGGCGGCCTGAGCATGCCCCAGTTCATGCAAATAGACACAGAGAAACACGAGCGAGAAGAAGGTGAGCGACTGAAGGGCAGCCCAGGGGCCGCCATCGAGCAACTGGTTGACCGCAATCCAGGCCAGCAGAATCCAGAAGGACCAGTGCAGATAGAGATCGACTCCGAGAATTCTCCCCAGTCGCAGCGTACGCAGCCATTGCATCCTTTTGTTTGCTCCCATGCGACAAGCGGACTTGTCCGCTTACGATCCAGGCACCCGTCCATTGTACGGGCTTTGGGAAAGATGAAGTCGGGACCCAGGGCAAAGGCATCCATCAAGCGGAATTGTCGCAATCTTCAGTGCGAAAAGGGATTTGCATGGAACGGGTGCGACGTTTTAGCTCTGGACAGTCTTCCTGGGATGGATGGAAGATAGGAAGTGTCGGCGAAGGCCTTGTCAAGCCTTTTCCATGGAGTGACGGTTCGATCGGCATCGTGCTGCTTTACCGAAATTCGATTGGTGAAGTCGGCTCATGCTTTCCGATCGAAGGAGGTGGCGACGTCTTGTAGGTTGTTTTGTCACCTCGCACCGATCGCGTGGCTTGCGGCCAGGGCATTGGGAGCCGATCGCCAGAACGATAACGCAAAAGTGTAGCGCCAGAAGAGCTCGGTACGTTCCATCACCAACGCAATCGATATCCTGGTCGGATTCGCAGTCCGAAGAAATTCGAGGCGGTGCGGTCCATATCGATAGTTTGTCGCAAAGATCGAAGGGTCAAAAACGGCAGTCATGAGTTCAGCAACGGGAACAAGCAGTGCTGCACACCAGGAAGGGTATGCAGGTGGCAAGTCGGTTTCTTTGGAATCGTTCAGCTACAACGACGCCATTGTGCGCGCCTTCCTGCTGGCAACCCTGGTATGGGGTCTAGTGGGATTTCTGGTCGGTTTGTATGTGGCTCTGCTGCTGGTGCGACCGGAGTGGAGTTTCGGGATTCCCTATTTGACGCTTGGGCGCCTGCGGCCTCTGCATACCAATGCAGTGATTTTTGCTTTCGGTGGGAATGCGATCTTCGCAGCGGTCTACTATTCGACGCAGAGGCTCTGCAAGGCGCGGATGTGGAGCGATCTGCTGTCGTGGCTGCACTTCTGGGGATGGCAGTTGGTGATCGTGCTGGCAGCGATTACGTTGCCGCTGGGGATCACCCAGAGCAAGGAGTATGCCGAGCTGGAGTGGCCGATCGATCTCCTGATCGCGGTGGTGTGGCTGGTCTTTTTCGGCGGCAACTTCCTGATGACGCTGATCCACCGCCGCGAGCGTCATATGTATGTGGCGCTCTGGTTCTATATCGCGACGATTGTCACGGTGACGATTCTGCATGTCTTCAACAACCTGGTGGTTCCTGTCTTCGGTGCCAGCCTGCATGCCGGCAGCAGTGAAACGATCAAGAGCTATTCGCTGTATGCCGGGGTTCAGGATGCCCTGATGCAATGGTGGTATGGTCACAACGCCGTCGCGTTTTTCCTGACGACTCCGTTCCTGGGGCTGATGTACTACTTCCTTCCCAAAGCAGCCGATCGGCCGGTTTATTCCTACAAGCTGAGCATCATCCACTTCTGGTCGCTGGTCTTTCTCTACATTTGGGCCGGGCCTCACCATCTTCACTACACCGCGCTGCCGGAATGGGCTTCGACACTGGGGATGCTCTTTTCGGTGATGCTCTGGATGCCTTCCTGGGGGGGGATGATCAATGGACTGTTGACGCTGCGGGGCGTCTGGCACAAGGTTTCGGTCGATCCGGTGCTGAAGTTCTTTGTGGTGGGGATCACGTTTTACGGGATGAGCACTTTTGAGGGTCCGATGTTGAGCGTCAAGAGCGTCAATGCTCTCTCGCACTACACCAACTGGACGATCGCGCACGTGCACGCTGGGGCGCTCGGTTGGAACGGTTTTCTGACCTTCGGGATGATCTACTGGCTTCTCCCCAGATTGTTTCAGACCAAACTCTACAGCCAGAAGTTGGCCGAGTGGCATTTCTGGCTGGGGACGATCGGCATCCTTCTGTATGTCGTTCCGATCTATGTAGCGGGGCTGACCGAGGGTTTGATGCTTCGGGCACTGGACGAGAACGGAGCTCTGAAGTATCCGATCTTCCTGCAGACGGTTCAGGCGATCCGGCCGATGTATTGGCTGCGAGTGGTGGGGGGGTGTCTATACCTGCTGGGGGCATTCCTGCTGGCGTACAACTTCCTGAGGACCTGGATGAGGCGGCCTGCCAAGTACGACGTGCCGCTCTATTCGGCACCTCGTCTCTCGGCTCATTATTCGGATCCCCAGGAAGAGCCCAGCAAGCTGGTGGCGGTGCTGGATGTGGCCAAAAAAATCGACACCTGGAAGAGTCTCAAGTGGCATCGCCGGTGGGAGCATCTTCCGGTTCGGTTCACCGTTTGGACGACGATCGCCGTGGTGGTGGCGTCGCTTTTTGAGATCATTCCGACCTTCCTGATCCGCGCCAACGTGCCGACGATTGCCAAGGTCAAGCCATTCACTCCGCTGGAACTTGCGGGGCGGGACCTCTATGTGGCGGAGGGTTGCTATGGGTGCCACTCCCAGATGATCCGTCCGATTCTGGCCGAGACGAAGCGTTATGGCGAGTACTCCAAGCCAGGGGAATTTATTTACGACCGTCCATTTCAGTGGGGTTCCAGACGGGTTGGTCCGGACCTGGCGCGCGAGGGGGGCAAGCAATCGAACTTCTGGCATTATCAGCATCTGATCGATCCGCAGACGACCAGCCAGGGATCGACGATGCCTGCATACAAGCATCTGGCGAAGACCAAACTGAATTTTGGAGGGATCGCGCCCCGGGTGGAGGCAGCTGCGATGCTGGGAGCTCCCTACGACTTCCCGAGCTCCGAGTCGGCGGAGGTGGCTAGGCGGCAGGCCGAGCAGGTGGCGGGGGTGCTGGTGGAGCAGGGGGGGCCGGCCAACGTGCAGGACACCCAGATCATCGCGCTGATCGCTTACCTGCAACGACTGGGGACCGACATTTCACTACCCGATTCACCACCTGCTGCACCGCCACCGGCAGCCAGTCCCGCCGACGCGTCGGCATCTGCAGTGGCTGCGGTTGAGGAGAACGAAGGGGGGGCTCAGTAGCATGATTCGCGATGTTGTCTCGTCTCTCGATTATTCCCTTTGCGCAGAGATCTCCCTGGTGCTGTTTGCGGGTGTATTTCTGGCGATCTGCTGGAAGACGATGCGGTCGCAGTCGGCCTGGATGGATCACTGTGCCGCGATCCCGCTGGAAGATTTGGATCAGGAGAAGAAGCGATGAACCAACCTCAGGATGATAGTCTGCTGCTGAGCCACGATTACGACGGAATCCAGGAGTACGACAACCCGCTGCCAGGGTGGTGGACCAACATCTTCTGGCTGACCATCGTCTTCAGCGTCGTGTATCTGCTTTTTTTCCATACCGGGGCTCCGGGCCGCAGCATGATCGAGCAGTACGATGCCTCCGGTGTGGCGCTGGCCAAGAAGCAGTTCGGGCTGCTGGGGGAACTCGAGCAGGATCGAGCCACTTTGGCGCGGTTCATGAAGGATGAGAAGTGGGTCAAGTACGGCGAATCGACGTTCAAAACGCATTGCCAGTCGTGCCACGGAGCCGATGCCGGGGGACTGGTGGGGCCGAACCTCTGCGATGATCGCTGGAAGAACGTCAAGCATCTGGAAGATATCATCACGATCATCAACAACGGTGCAGGCGGCAACGCGATGCCGGCGTGGAAGCAGAAGCTTGGTGATCCCCGAGAGGTGATCATGGTGGCGGCCTACGTCGCAAGTCGACTGGGTGCCGCTTCCTCCAATCCTCGCCCGCCCGAAGGCGCGGTGACGATTTCCAGTTGGGAGGAAGATCTCAAGTCGCTGCCACCTGGGGCGACCGACCCAGCCGAAGCGGCTGGGAAATAGCCAGGGAAAAATGATTCGATCGACCCTGTTGTTTGGGTACCGGTTGCCGAAGCGGGACGCCGGTATCCAGGGCGGATCGGTCCTAGGAACTTCATATCATGGGAACTCGGGAAGTCGCGATGCCGCCCGAGGCGACTAGCGACCAGAGGCATCCAGGGATCAGTCTGATCCCGGCCGAAGAGCATGTGCTGCCGACTCTCCAGTCCGATGGATCGCGTCGTTGGCTCCATCCACGACTGGCTCCCGGATCGTACTGGAAGTGGCGCCGGGTGGTGGCCTATCTGCTGGTAGCTTTTTTTACGGTCCTGCCGCATCTGCGATGGGACGGAAAGCCGCTGGTCCTGATCGATCTACCTGCCCGCAAATTCCACCTCTTGGGGGCTACCTTCCTTCCGACCGACACGGTTCTGCTGGCGCTGCTGATGGTCAGCCTTTTTCTTGCGATCTTTCTGGTCACCGCGCTATTTGGCCGATTGTGGTGCGGATGGGGATGTCCGCAGACGGTCTACATGGAGTTTTTCTTTCGACCGATCGATCGGTTTTTTCAGGGGACAGCCGGCAAAGGCGGCAAGCCATCGCAACCGCTCGCCGGTTGGCGCTGGTGGGCTCGTCTAGGTGTCTATGTCGCCCTGTGCATGTTTCTGGCGCACACCTTCCTGGCCTACTTCGTCGGTACCGACCGACTGGCGCAGTGGGTTCGGCAGTCGCCTCTGGAGCACCCGGGTCCCTTTTTGGTGATGGCCCTCGCGACCGGGCTGATGCTTTTCGATTTTCTCTTTTTCCGCGAGCAGCTTTGCCTGATCGCCTGTCCTTATGGCCGCTTCCAGTCGGTGTTGCTGGATCGTCGCAGTCTGATCGTCTCCTACGACCCAGTTCGGGGGGAACCGCGAGGGCATGGCAAACGAGTCGGAGAGAGATCGACCAGATCGCAAGGGGACTGCGTTGACTGCGGCATGTGCGTGCAGGTCTGCCCTACCGGGATCGATATCCGCAACGGCCTGCAGATGGAATGCATCCACTGCACCCAGTGCATCGATGCCTGCAACGGGGTTATGAGCCGACTTCACATGCCGACGGGTCTGATTCGCTATGGCAATCAGGATGAGATGGATCGAAAACCTTCCGGCTGGCTGAGGCCTCGGGTGATCCTTTACCCGCTGGTGCTGGCAGCGGTCGTATCTGGGTTTGGTTATTTGCTGACCCACCAAAAAGATTTCGATGCCAGGATCTACCGGAATCTCGGGAATTCCTTCTCCGTCAGCGCGGATGGGTGGATCGATAACTCGCTGCGCTTAAGCCTGACCAATCGGACGGATGAGGCGCGAAGGTATCGGTTGACGATCCAGCAACCGACGGAAGGGCGGGTGCAGTTGATTGAGTCGGGGGAGGTGGCGCTGGCCGGAGGCGAGATCCGCTGGGTACCGATCCTGGTTTCGGCTCCCTTCGAAGCTTTTTCGGAGGGGAACTGTCAGGCGGTCCTTAGGATCGAAGACGATCGCGGTCAGAGCCGGATTCTGCCCCAACCGCTTTTGGGGCCCTTTCAGAAGCCCAAGCCGGTGGGGGACCAGGCACCATGAGCACCTTGGTTCCGGGGGATAAGTTGGTGGCGTCGAAATCGGGACAAACCGAACTGGAGAAATTCGAATGGGAACTTCGGGAACGTCGGGCGCGGCGTTTCTGGGTCGGAATGATTCTGGTCTTGCTTTTGGGGAGCATGTCGGTCTGGATCGGTACGGCGGTGGTGGCCATCAATGATCCGTCGATGTCGGTGCTGCCGGATTATCACCAGCAGGCATTGCGGTGGGACGAAGTGCAGCAGGAGCGGGCAGCGAGCGATCGATTGGGTTGGCAGGTGCGATTGGGTTTGGAACCGCTAGGGAGCCAGGAGGTGTTTTCCGGGGTCCTTGCCAAGCCGCCGGGCAGGCCGATCTCGATGGCGTTTGTGACGTTGGTGGATACGGCAGGTTTGCCCGTGGCTGGTGCGTCAGGTACGCTTCGGTACTATCCTCATGCACGGGTCAAAAGGGTCGAACAGGTAGACCTTTTCGAACAGTCTCCCGGTGTGTATCGCGTCCCGGTGACGATGGATGCAGCGGGATTATGGCAATGGGATCTGAAGATGCAGCGGGGAGCTCAGCGATTCGTATGGTCTAAGATCGTAAGGGCCAGTGAACAATGAGCGGCAGCGACTGGTTCTGGTGGGGTGGAGTATTCAGCGCCAGTCTGATTGGGTCGATGCACTGCGTCGGCATGTGCGGCCCTCTGGCGGTGCTTGCTGCGGATCCATCGAGGACGCGGCGTGGATGGGATGCGATCGCCTGTTACCATGGTGCGCGCATCGTGGTCTACGGGCTGTTGGGGTCGATGGTGGGGTTGCTGGGTGCCAGCCTGCAATGGTCGGGTCAGTGGTTCGGCCTCCAGCGCCTGGGGGCTCAATTGGCCGGAGCCACCATGTTGTTGATGGGGCTTGCGGCACTGGCGCGCCTGGCTGGGGGCCAAGGTCACCAGGTGCTGCTTCCTCCCATCCTCCAGCGATGGCTGGCGAGAGCTCACGCAGCTACGCGTGCGCTCCCCCGGCGGCGGCGGGCAGCAGCAGTGGGGGCCCTGACCGGCCTGCTCCCCTGCGGATGGCTCTATGCATTCCTTCTGGCTGCCGCCAGCACCTCCAGTGCTTGGCAGGGAGCCTGGGTGATGATTCTCTTTGGACTGGGGGCAGTTCCAGCACTTTCGGCAACCGTGCTGGGGACGCATTGGATCACCGGCCGATGGCGACCGGCGATTCCCTGGGTGTCGGCTCTTCTGGTGACCTTCATCGGGCTGGATACGCTGGGGCGAAGAGCGATCGCCGACCTTCGCTCCCTGCATCCGACCGACGCGGTGGCGGCCCCCTTGGAGGGCCGCGAACTGATCCGCGTTATCGAGAAGATCGATTCCGAGAATCTTCCTTGCTGCCAACCTAACGGGGTGGCAAACCGAGGCGATCGGTAGAGGTATTCCACTGTCCCGTGGCCGCATGTCGGCTTGGTGGTCGCTTGGAAATTGGGGAAAGCGAGTCGATCGATGGCGACCGGGCAAAGTGAACCAACTGGCTCAGGCGGTCGGCAGATACCCGGTCCCCTTTCCGTGGAAGGGGCTGTCAGGTCGCTGTGCCTGCATTGCCGAACCCCCATGTCGGAAGAGGGGTGGGATGGCTATTGCTGCGGTGGCTGTCAGGCTGCGCATCGCTGGATCAACTCGCAGGGGATGGAGGAATACTATCGGCTGCGAGATCGGTGGGATGCCGGCCAGTGGCAGCCGGTCGATGGATCGCTGGCCGAAGAGAGTTACGCGGAGCTGGATGCACCGGGGTTTTGGCGAGATCATGTCCAAGGGGTCCAGGGGGGCTGGATGGAGGTGACGCTGCGTCTGCACGGCCTGCACTGTGCAGCTTGCGTCTGGTTGCTGGAGCGGCTACCGCAGTGGGTGCCTGGGGTGATGGAATCGCGAGTTCAGATGAGTCGTCGGACGATTCAGCTGGTCTTCGATCCAAAGGCGACCAGTCTCTCTCAAGTCGGTCGACAGATCGCCAAGGCGGGTTATCGCGTTTCGCCACTGGGAAGTGCTCAGGAAGAGCGACTGCAGCGACAGGAGCAGCGTCAGGAGTGGATGCGGATCGGGATTGCGTTTGCCTGCAGCGGCAATGCCATGATGCTGGCCGCAGCAATGTACGCCGGAAACTGGTATGGAATGGCGGCCGACCATCTGCAGTTGATGCGGTGGGCCAGCTGCATTGTCGGGCTGGTGGCACTCTTGGTACCCGGCGCGGTGTTTTTTCGCGGTGCTTATCAGGCGATCGTTCACCGCACTCCGCACATGGATCTCCCGGTAGCCCTGGGCCTGGGTGCAGGCGCGATCAGTGGGCTTTGGAATACCCTGCGAGGTGAGGGAGAGCTTTACTACGATTCCCTGTCGATGCTGGTGCTGCTGCTGCTGCTGGGGCGGATGATCCAGAGTCGTCAGCAGCGAGCTGCGGTGCGGGCGGTCGATCTGCTGCAGCAGGTGATGCCCAGATCCACCAAGCGAATCCGGGATGGCCTGGTGGAAGCGGTCGCCGTGGAATCGCTGCAGCCGGGAGATACGATCGAGGTCGACCCAGGACGGACCATTCCGGTCGATGGCCGAGTTGTCCAGGGTTCCTCCGCCATCGATACAGCGGTGCTGACTGGGGAGTCGACGCCTCAGCCGGTCGTGCCTGGAGACAGAGTGACGGCAGGCAGCCTGAACCTGCATACCACGGTACGGATTGAAGCCTTATCGGTCGGCGAGCAGACTCGGATGGGCAGGTTGGTGCGGTCGATCGAGCAGGCGATGCGGCATCGAGCTCCCATCCTGCAGTGGGCGGATGCCGCAAGTGGCTGGTTTGTGCAGATCGTGCTGGCGTGGGCGATCGTTGTCGGAGCTACCTGGTGGCAGGTCGACCGATCGGTCTGGGTGGAACGGGTGGTGACGGTTCTGATCGTCGCCTGCCCATGCGCTCTTGGGTTGGCGACCCCTTTGGCCGTAGCAGTTGGAATGGGGAGCGCGGCGCGACGTGGCATCTGGATTCGCGGTTCCGATACCTTCCAGTTGCTGACCGAGCCCCAGTGGGTGTTCCTCGATAAGACGGGGACATTGACGGAGGGGCAGATGCGCCTGCAACGCTGGCAGGGGAGTCCCAGCTGGTTGGCCGCCGCAGCCGCGCTGGAAGGAACCAGCCTCCATCCTGTGGCGATGAGCATCGTTCAGGGGTGGAAAGAGCGGAGCGGCGGTGAACCAGTACCGCTGGGTACCGAGTGTCGAAGCCATCCTGGACAGGGTGTCGAGGGGGTGATCGAGGGGAGAAAGCTGCGGGTGGGGTGCTGGCGATGGATTGACCCAGTTGTGACCGATCGGTCACAACTGGAACGATGGAAGGAACTGGAAAGTCGCTGGCTGGAGGAAGGGCTGAGCCCGGTTTGGGTTGTGGCTGACGGAGCCGTGGTTGCTATGGGAGGAGTCGCCGATGCCCTCCGACCCGAAGCGTACCAAGCCGTAGCGCGCTGGAAAACTCAGGGCTTGCGCGTTGGCCTGCTGAGCGGGGATCATCCGGAAATCGTCCGACAGACCGCTAGGCTGGCAGGGATCGATCGCGAGTGGACCTGGGGAGGGGTCACACCGGAGGAAAAATTGCGGCTGATCCAGGAGCGTCGAGACGCTGGCCAGAGGGTGTGGATGGTGGGAGACGGAGTCAATGACGGCGCGGCGCTGGCGGCGGCGGATGTGGGAATTGCGATGCGGGGTGGCGCCGAGGTCAGCCTTCAGGCTGCAGGGATCTACCTTGCCAGCGGCTCCCTAGACGGGATCGACCAGGCTCGCGATCTGGCAGGACGCACGATGACTTCCATCCGGCGCAATGCCATCGCGTCGCTCTCCTACAACCTTTTCTCCATTTCCCTGGCATCGCTAGGATGGCTGCATCCTCTGACCGCCGCCCTCCTGATGCCGCTCAGCAGCATCACCGTCATCCTCGTGACGCTACTGGGGCATTGGCCTTCCAGGCCGTGGAGGCAATGGCCCGGAGCGATTGCGACCTCCCACGGCAGGCGCGAAGGTGGCTGGGGAGGGGGAGAATGAGCGTCCTGTTCCTGGCGGTGCCGATCGCGCTGCTCTTTGCTGGAGGCGCAGTGCTGGCCTTCTGGCTTGCGGCCAGGCAAGGGCAATTTGACGACCTCGATACTCCTGCCTGGCGGATGCTCCAGGATGAAGCGGATAGACCGTCCGCCAGTGGCCAGCCGACAGGGGAGGAGAAGAAGTCGGAATAGGAAGTGCGTCGCCACGTAGGGCGGATCAATCGATCGGGTCGTCGCAGTGAGCCACTCGTGGATCGGGTGCTCCATGACCATGGACCAGCCGCTGAGGGATTTTTCCCATCCGCTTCATTTCAAACAGTTTGTATTCCTGCATTCGCATGACATCGCAGCGCAGGTGAGCCCAGATCCAGCCCACCCGACCGGCTCGCCATGCCCCGCGCAACACGAGGCAGTGAAGAAAAAGAAGGGTATAGCGGAAAGGGATGCGAAAGAAATTCCGCTTCAGCCACATGCGTCGCTGCATGGGTGACCCGAACAACCTGGGTTCTTCCGCAAGCGCCGATCGTTGGAAGGCAGTGATGGCCTCGGCAGTCGAGTACTTGTTCTGCTTGTTCCACCAGTGTTCCAGGTTGGGGCTGTCATGGTGCTCGATCTCCCCCTGGGACTGGACGATCGGTTCATCGACGGAGGCGTGTTCGTTGACGAGAACCGGGTTGAATCTGCAGCGGCCGGTGCGCCAAAGCCGGATGATGTCCAGGAAGGCGGGGAGTGGTTGCTTCATGAACCACAGTCGTATTCTCAGGCGGATGGCGTTGACCTCCGACTCCGGCCGCTCCATCCATTGCCGCAGCGACTCCTTGAGTGGTTCGGTCAGCCGTTCGTCGGGATCCAGCTTCATGGTCCATGGGGTATCGATCGGAAGTTTCTGGAGAGCGAAGTTCCATTGGTCGCTGAAATTGCGAAAGCGTCGCTGGACGACCGTGGCACCATGTTCCAGGGCGATCGAGACTGTCTGGTCGGCACTGTAGCTGTCGACGACATAGACTTTGGCTGCAAAGCCGTCGATGTTCCGGAATAAATCTGGAAGCTGATGGGCCTCATTGAGCGTCATCAGGATGATGGTCACCGGGGCCGGTTGGGTGGCGGGGGAGGATTTCCCATGCGGGCTCATCGGCCGGCGGCTCCTGTAGTGAGCGGGACTGGAGAGATGCCCTGGTGTGCGACATCCTGCGGGGGCTGAAGTCATCAGGGCGAGGCGACTCCTTTGCCTCAGTGTAGTCATTCGGGGGCGGCGCGTCGCGGTGAGGCAATCAAGCAAGTGGCAGACGGGATCGACCGCTTTCCATCGTCCCGCGAGTGCAAAAACATGCTGGGTGTGCACCAAGGTCTGGGGAGATTTCTCGGGATCGGCTACACTGAAGTGTTGGTTCGGCGCAGGTTGAGTCTCTATGCGGCACGGGTCGCTTTGAGGGACAGTTGTAGGAAAACGTTCAAGTCAGGTGGTGCGGGCGATGGTGCATAGCGGAGCGGTGTCCTCTCCGAGGACGATGTTTCAAAAAATCTGGGACCGGCATGTGGTGCATAGCGAGCCGGGGAAGCAGACGATTCTCTACATCGATCTGCATCTGGTGCATGAGGTGACCAGCCCACAGGCGTTCGAAGGACTGCGTCTGGCAGGACGCCAGGTGAGGCGTCCAGAGCGAACTGTGGCGACGCCCGATCACAATGTACCGACAACCGATCGCGGGCTGCCGATTGCCGATCCTATCTCGCGACAGCAAGTGGATACCTTGAGACAGAACTGCCGTCAGTTCGGCATTCGGCTCTACGATCTGGATGATATCCATCAGGGGATTGTCCATATCATCGGGCCGGAGTTGGGCTACACGCAGCCGGGCATGACGATTGTCTGCGGCGATTCGCACACGGCGACGCATGGTGCATTCGGCGCTCTGGCTTTCGGTATCGGGACCAGTGAAGTGGAACATGTGCTGGCGACTCAGACGTTGCTGCAGTACCTGCCCAAGACGATGCAGCTGGATGTCTCCGGCAGTCTGGCCCATGGGGTGACCGCCAAGGATCTGATCCTCTATCTGATCGGGCAGTTGACGACCGACGGAGGGACTGGATATGTCCTCGAGTACACCGGCTCGGTAGTGCGCTCCTTGAGCATGGAAGAGCGGATGACGGTCTGCAACATGTCGATCGAGGCGGGGGCGCGAGCCGGATTGATTGCACCTGACGAGACGACGTTTGCGTATCTGAAGGGCCGCCCTTACGCGCCTCAGGGTGCGGCCTGGGAGGCGGCGGTGGCTGCTTGGAGGCATCTGCCAAGCGACCCGGGCGCCCTCTATGATCGCACCTTGCAATTTCGTGGAGAGCAGATCGAACCCCAGGTGACCTGGGGCACCAACCCGGGGCAGGTGGTCTCCATCGGCCAGCCCATCCCCGATCCCAAGCAGTTTGGTGACGAGACCGAGCGGAAGTCGGCCGAGGGGGCGCTGGAGTACATGGGCCTTCAGCCAGGGATGGCGTGGGACCGTGTCGCGATCGATCGCGTCTTCATCGGTAGTTGCACCAATGCACGGATCGAGGATCTGCGAGCGGCAGCCAGGGTGGTGGCCGGTTACCGTGTCAGCGATCGCGTCCACGCCATGGTGGTGCCAGGCAGCGGCCAGGTCAAGCGGCAAGCCGAATCCGAAGGGCTCGATCGAATCTTCCGCGAAGCTGGCTTTGATTGGCGGGAAGCAGGTTGCAGCATGTGCCTGGCGATGAACCCCGATCGTCTGGAACCCGGAGAACGATGCGCATCGACGTCCAATCGGAACTTCGAGGGGCGGCAGGGCAAGGGTGGAAGAACCCATCTGGTCTCCCCTGCAATGGCGGCAGCGGCTGCCATTCGAGGGACATTTGTGGACATACGTCATTGGGACTATCGCCGCGGATCGGATCTTGCTGCGACGTGACCCTAGAGGACGTGATCGACTGATAGTTTTTTCATCCTGGAAGGCGGGTTCCCATGCAATCGTTCACTACCCACCGCGGGCTGGTCGCCACACTGGATCGCGCGAATGTCGATACCGACCAGATCATCCCCAAACAGTTTCTGAAGCGCATCGAACGGACGGGATTCGGACAATATCTTTTTTTCGACTGGAGATTTCAGGAAGATGGGACTCCCAATCCCGAATTCCAACTGAATGCCGACCGTTTTCGCGGCGCTTCGGTGCTGGTGGCCAGGCGGAATTTTGGGAGCGGTTCCAGTCGCGAGCACGCAGTCTGGGCGATCGATGACTATGGCTTTCGATCGGTCATCGCACCATCTTTTGCCGATATCTTCTACAACAACTGCTTCAAAAACGGCCTGCTACCGATCCGATTGACCGAAGCACAGGTCGAGGAGATCTTTCAGCGGGTAGCGAAGGAACCGGGTTACCAGTTGACCATCGATCTGGAGTCATGTCAGGTCCGTGATGATCGTGGGCTGGTGGCGACGTTTGAGGTGGAGCCATTTCGGAGGCACTGCCTGCTGCATGGCCTGGATGATATTGCGCTGACTCTTGAGCATGCCGACAAGATCGATGCCTACGAAGCAGCCCGACAAGGGGGATGAACTGGCAACGATGGTCGGAGTCCCCGGCGATGCAGTTCAACTGAGCTTGCCGGAATCGATGAGCGACAGATCGCTAGCCACCATCATTTCCGCCAGTTGCTGGAGGTGGACCTTTGGGGACCAGCCCAACTGCTTTTTCGCTTTGGTAGGGTCTGCCAGCAGCAGATCGACCTCGGCAGGCCGGTAGAACTGAGGATCGATGACGACATACTTCTCTGGATCCAGGTCGACCGCTTCGAAGACCAGTCGAACAAACTCGCGAACCGACTGGGTCACTCCTGTTCCAATCACGTAGTCGTCGGCGACAGGCTGTTGCAGCATCAGCCACATCGCTTCGACATAATCCCCTGCAAAGCCCCAATCGCGTTTGGCATCGAGATTACCCAGGCGAAGTTCGCTGGCAAGTCCGCGTTTGATGCGAGCAGCACCCAGTGAGATCTTACGAGTCACGAACTCGGGGCCGCGCCGTGGGGATTCATGGTTGAAAAGCATCCCCGAGCAGGCGAACATGCCGTAGCTTTCGCGGTAGTTGATCGTCATGTAGTGAGCGAAAGCTTTGGCGCAACCATAGGGGCTACGGGGATGGAGTGGGGTGGTTTCCCGCTGCGGTGTCTCGTGCACCTTTCCGAACATTTCGCTGCTGCTGGCCTGATAGAATCGGATCGTTGGATCGACCAACCGAATCGCTTCCAAGATCCGGGCAACTCCCACACCGGTCGTATCGCTGGTCAGCAGCGCCTGATCCCAGCTGGATGCCACAAAACTTTGCGCCGCCAGATTGTATAGCTCCGTGGGACGCACCTTGGAAATCAGCCGCGTCAGGGAAGCCATGTCTCCCAGGTCGGTCTGATGAAGCGAGATTCGATCGACCAGGTGTTGGATGCGGTCGAAGTTGGGGGCGCTGGTCCGACGGTAGGTTCCATGGACTTGATAGCCTTTTTCCAGGAGCAACTCGGCCAGATACGAGCCATCTTGACCAGTAATTCCGGTGATCAGGGCGATCGGTGCCATAAATCCTGGCTTTCATTCTTGAGGGGCGCCGTGCTTTACGAAAAGGTTTCGATGGGAGGATTTCGAAGAGGTATTACTGCAGGAAATCTCATCGCCTCCGCCTTCCAGTCCTGGCTGTCGTGCCACAAACCAGAGGCCATACACGAAGCGGATCAACAAGATACTAAACTTCGCACCATGGCGAACTGATCGTAAACCGGTAGGGAAATTGGTTCAAGAGCGGTGGTCGGGCGTCTGAAGCAGTCTCAGATCGTGGTCGACCATTTCGCAAAGCCACTGGGAAACGCTCTGTGAGAGCGTCCAGCCCAACTGCGATTGTGCCTTGCTGGAATCGGCCTGCATGGGGCGGCTTTCCAGAGGACGCAGCAGACGTGCATCCTGCTGGACATGTTTTTGCCAGTCGAGGCCGACATGACCGAATGCGATATCCAAGAGATTTCGGACGGTGCTGATCTGGCCGGTTCCGATCACGTAATCATCCGCCTGAGGGGACTGCAGCGATCGCCAGAAGCAATCGACGAAATCCTTGGCCGATCCCCAGTCACGCCCGGCATCCAGGTTCCCGAGGACGACATGGTCCTGAAGTCCTAGTCGGATCGCTGCTGCCGCATGAGATATCTTTCGCGTCACGAAATGAAGAGGCCGCCGAGGTGACTCGTGGTTGAACAGGATCCCGCTGCAGGCAAAAAGCCCATCGCGCTGGCGATAGGCTTGAATCATCTGCTGGGCTGCCGCCTTGGAAATCGCATACGGATTGCTGGGGCAAAGCGCCGACCGCTCGTTTTGCCACCCGCTGGCCTGATAACCGAAGACTTCGCTGGAACTGGCGAAGAACAGGCGTGCCGACGATTGCGTTTCGACCATCCATCGAAGCAGATGGCAAACCGGATCGGTGTTGATCTTCAGGGTCTGGCTGGGGTCATCCCAGCTGTCGGGAACGTAGCTGAGACCTGCCAGGTGGTAGATTTCATCAGGAGCGGTTGCATCCAGTAGCTGTCGCCAGCTGCTGCGGCAGGCCAGATCGATGGCTCCAACTTCCACTCGACCCTGAAGATGCTCGGCCGATCCCCATTCGTCCGGCTTCCGCAAAAGCCCGAAGACCCTGTAGCCTTTGCCGAGCAAAAGATCGGCCAAGTACGATCCATCCTGCCCAGATAGGCCGCTGATCAGTGCCGTCTTTGCCATCGGCCTCAGTTCCCTCTCGATCGGCTGGACGCAAGGGTCACCGCGTCGCTCGGGTCACCCTGGCGACCACGGCTTCCCATCGTAGCCGGATCAGGAAAGTTTGCATCATGCACCATCGAAAAAATTGACTTTGGCGACTGCCTGCAGGACCCTGCGGGGGGTGCAAATTGCAGGGCTCACCGAGCATTCGATGGTGCGGTCCGCGCAAAAAAAAGCTCCCGGAAGTGAACGAGTCCCAGGGGGGCGGAGGACTTCGAGCGACATTTCCGGGAGCCATTTTTCAATGCGGTAGGGGTTCCATCCATGTCGCCCCTCCGCGATGACTCGCTCTCTTCAGTTCCACCTTCGGCTCGGCCTCCATGCCTTGCCAGCCAGCGGCGTCCCGCAGCATCCAGACTCATCTTGAGCTGGCTTGCCGGAGGCAGGACCACTATCGGATCGCGAGTGTTTTGGTTTTTTTTTGAGCAGGGTTCGGCAGGCAGTCAGCAAGTCGGCTGAAGCATCCGGTCCCAACCACGAGCAGGAAGATAGAAATGATCGAGGGTCGGGGTCAAGAACAGTTCTTTCCTTTTTTCGGTGAAAAAAAAGAGGTCGAAGAAAGGACCTTTCCCAGTCTTCCTGAAGCATCCCAAATGCTCCAGACCCAGGGTCGCTAGCATCTGAATTCGGTCGATAACCGTACAGGAAAATTCTGATGTTCCCGCAAAAGAAGATTGCTTCAGGAAGGGGCGGCTACCACGATCGCCCCCCTAGGGACGTGGGATCTCCTGGCATCTTCTGCGGGTCGCTTGAGGAGTCTGTTAAGAGGAACTAAAATCGATGCGGGATTTGAGGCCGCTTGCAGCCATACCTGCTAAAGAGCCACTCTCATTGGACACGCTGGTGCCTGCCGGGAGACCCTGGTGTGATCGGCACCCGGGAAGTGCGGATGAATGGAGCATCGCACGCAGTCGTGGTTGCCAAGCCAATCAATTCCCTTGGATCGTCGGAAGTGACAGGGTGATAGCGCCCTGTGGCGGTGGAGATAGCCATCGTCATCCAGGCAATGATCTCGCTCGTGGTAGCGAAAAGGAAAGGTTGGCAGCATGGGCAGGCAGGAATCGATGGGGACGTTGAGCGTGCATGCGGGGGAGGCTAGGCAGAAGCTGGCCGATGCCATCACGGACCCCATTGTCTGTGCGAGTACGTACACCTTTTCCAGCACTCAGGCAGTGATCGACTTCATCGAGCAGAATCAGCAGCGTGAGGAGTATGGGAGGTATGGGAATCCCAACGAGCGGGTGGTGGAGAGAAAGCTGGCGGCATTGGAGGGGGGAGAAGAGGCGTTGGTCTTCGCGACAGGCATGGCCGCGATTGTCGGGCTGCTGATGGCCAAGCTCAACGCAGGGGATGAGATCGTATTTTTCGATCAGTGCTACCATCGCAGTCGGGAATTCTGCTTCAAGCATCTGTCGCGATTCGGGGTGGTGACGCACCAGGTGGCGACGGGGGATTTTGAAGCGATGGAACGGGCGATCACCCCGAAGACTCGGATGCTGGTCAGCGAATCACCTACCAACCCGCAGCTCAGCGTGATCGATCTGGAACGTTTCGTCGATCTGGCTCGCAGACACCACGTCGAAACGCTGATCGATGCGACATTGGCGACACCCTACAACCTACAGCCGCTTGCCAGCGGTGTCGATTATGTCCTTCACTCGGCGACCAAGTACCTAGCCGGGCACAATGATCTTCTGGCCGGAGTGATCGTTGGAAGTCATGAAAAAATGGAAGCGGTCCGGCATCTGCGCGGGATCATGGGGGGCATCAACAGTCCCCACAATCTCTATCTGCTGGAACGGGGGCTCAAGACATTCGCCCTGCGCATGCAGCAGCACAATCGCAACGGGCAGGCGATTGCCGAGTTTCTGGCTGGGCATCCGCGAGTGGAGAAGGTTTTCTATCCTGGCCTTGCAACCCATCCGACGCATGCCATCGCGGCGCGCACCATGCGAGGCTATGGTGGTCTGGTGACGTTTCTCCTGAAAGATGCGGACTGGCGCGCTACAGCCAAGGTGATCGATTCGGTTCGCATCCCGCGCATCGGCCCAAGTCTGGGCGGAGTGGAATCGCTGATCGAACAGCCGATGGTGATGAGCTATTTTTCTTACGCGCCGGAGGAACGTGTTCGATTCGGGATCCCCGATAACATGATCCGGCTGGCCTGTGGAATCGAAGACACCAACGATTTGATCGACGACCTGAAGCAGGGGCTGGAGTCATGAAGTTTCGGACTCGTTCCATCCACACCGGGCATGATCCATCCCAAGCGAAGGGAGCTGTGGTGCCGCCGATCTACTTGGCTAGCACCTTTCTGCAGCCGGGCGCGGGGACCTGGGGCGAGTTCGATTACTCTCGTTCCGGGTCGCCCACGCGCGCCTCGGTCGAGACGACGATGGCCGATCTGGAAGGGGGCGTGGGGGCCCGCGCCTACGCTTCGGGTATGGCGGCGACTCACGGTGCGCTGATGCTGCTCAGGGCAGGGGACCATGTGGTGCTGGGAAGCGACTGCTACGGTGGCACCTACCGATTGCTCCATCGCGTTTGCGATCGATGGAACATCGCGACTACTTTGGCTCCTGCCGATCAGCCCGATGCCATTGGTGAGGCGATCCGAAGCAATACCAAGATGATCTGGATCGAGAGCATCGGGAACCCTTTGATGAGCATCCCGGATATCGCCAAGCTGGCCGATCTGGCGCATCAGTCGGGAGCGCTCCTTGCCGTCGACAGCACGCTGGCATCACCAGCTCTGGTCCGGCCGCTGGAACTGGGGGCCGATATCGTCATGCACTCGGCCACCAAATATCTGGGGGGGCACAGCGACTGCCTGTCGGGAATTCTAGTCGCCAGGGAGAAGGACATCTTCGATCAGATCGTCTTCGTCCAGAACGCCACCGGCGCCGTCCTGGGACCGCTGGAGTCCTTCCTTCTGGGGCGCGGCATCAAGACGCTGGAACTGCGGATGCGCGAGCAGTCCAAGTCGGCGCTGGAGATCGCCAGGTGGCTGAAGAAGCATCCGCGCGTTTCCTTGGTGCGCTATCCAGGCCTGGAGGATCATCCGCAGCACGCCCTGGCGCAGCAGCAGATGGGAGGTCTTTTCGGCGCTGTCCTCTCCTTTGAGATCGATGGGGACTTTCAGCAGGCCAAGAGGATCTGTGAGTCGACCAAACTGTTCGGCCTGGCGGTCAGCCTGGGGGCAGTCGAATCGTTGATTTCGCAGCCAGCATCGATGTCGCACGCCAGCTATGGAGCCGAAGATCGCAAACGCTTTGGCATCAAGGACACACTCATCCGACTGTCGATCGGATTGGAGGATCCGCAGGATCTGATCGCCGATCTCGATCAGGCGATCCAAGGGGCGTGAATCTGGATCGCTCGCTGCAGTTCTTCCGGAGGTCGTCCCAGTTCTTCAGCCAGCGATTCGAGGAAGGCGATCAGGGGCCCTGTTCGACGTTCCGCTTCCAGGCGGCCAGAAGGGGTCTGCATGGTGGGTGCCAGTCGCAGCAGCTTTAAGAAGAAGTGATCGACCGACTGCGCATTGTCGTCCCCCTTGCGATCGACGGGGAATGGTTGCTCCGTGTGAAAGAGCTTCTGGTGCAGGCCGCCACCGGTCATCAGGCACCTTGCCAAACCGATTGCACCAAGCGCCTCCAGCCGATCGGCGTCCTGAACCACGCGGGCTTCCAGAGTTTGGCAGGGAACCCCCGCCGAGAAACTATGGGCCAGCACGGCATGCTCGATCGCCCCCAGCAACGGCTCGGGATAACCGATTTCCCGTAACAGCTCGGCAGCCCTCTGGCTGCTCTTGAGGGATGCCAGAGAGCGATCGGGATGATTCTTGGCGATCCAGACGCAATCGTGAAGCCATGCCGCCGGCAGTACCACCTGGGGGTCGGCTGATTCCTGCTGGCCGATGCGCCGGGCATTTCGCACGACGCGCTGGACATGGTCCAGTCCATGCCCGGCATCGGCACCTGCCATCACCTTGTTGGCAAGCTCCTCCAGTCGCTGCCCCCACCGCTGTTGCCACTCAGTCCATCCTGATTGGCTCCCTTCGATCGGCTCCATGGCATCACTCCTGAAGTCTGTCGGGTTTGCGCGTTTCAGTGGCTTGGCTTGCGTCCGATGAACTGGTAGTACGGCGTTCGTGCAAGCGGCATGTAAGGGACCTTGGATCGCTGTTCGGTCAGCCACAGCGTCTCGAATCGGCGTTGCAGGTAAGGGATGTGATCGGGGCTGGGAAAGACATTGTCGGTGGCGAACCAGGCTGGCCAGAAATGGCGAGTGCGCCAGGGATGCCGAACCAAGCCATCGGCGGGATGTTTTCGAGCGACATAGAAGTCGACGACTCCCACCAGACCACCCGGCTTCAGGATGCGAAGCGCATTGTCGATCGCCGCAAACCAATCGGGGATCATCGTCAGAGAATAGGAAAAAGTGACCGCGTCAACCGATCCCTCCGGCGGAGTCCAAAGTGTCGCATCTGCTTCGATGCTGGTCACCTGCGACCAGCCCTTGGCCTGGGCGCGTTGCTGGCACATTTTCAGCAGCGAGCCAGCCAGATCGACGACATAGATCTTCTCAATCCCGCTGATCCGGTCCCCTAAAAATTCCAAGTTCGCGCCAGTGCCTCCCCCCAGATCCGCCCAGCGAGGTTGCGTCACCCGATCGGAGGTCAGTTGCTGAGCGACCTTCTGATAGAGCTCCTGGCGACCGTGGAGGAGACGTTTTCGGAAGTCATCGTAGGCCTGGGCCTGCCCGGAATAGAAGTTCTCCATTCTCTGAGCGTGAGAATCGGCGCGCAAGGGTCGCACCAGATGGTAGAGCACTTTCAGATCGTTCAGCAAACCCATCGCTGCCTCACTGGGGTGTTGGACGCAAAGCGCCGATTTGCCGATCTGGCGGTCAGGCGCTAGGGGAGTTTCAGATCGGCGATGTAGAAACTGCCGTAGGTGTGGACGCGATCTAGCTGATGGAGCTGGTCGGCCAAATCCCGATGATAGGTCAGCAAGGACGGAAGGGGGGTCGATCTGCCGGAGACCATCACCTGGACTCGATCTAGAAAATCGGTTCGCAGTCCACCGCTGCGCCACAGGATCCTGCATCCTGGGGCTGCATGGTCGACGATCGACTGCCACTCGGATTCCAGCAACGGGAAGAAGTGGTCGCTTAGCCAGTCCATGTGGTCCAGAAGAATGAAACGCGAAAGCTGGCCGTCATGGTGGTCGAGAAACCCCTGGACGCTGTTGGTGTGGATGGCGATCTTCTGCCAGTCTCCCCCGCGAAGCTTCTGGTAGCTATCCGGCTTCAGGTATTCCGGACAGCACTGAGGGGTATAGGAGCCGGTGATGTAGACGCGCCAGAAGTAATTGTCATGGATCGGCAGTTTGGCGAAGACAGCGTCCATCGAGTCTTCGACAAACTGAGCGATGCCGCCTGGGTATTGAGTATCGATCTGTCGCCGCTGTGCCTTGGGAACCCCAAGAAGGCTCAGCGTCGTATCGCGCCGCATGGCAAAACGCATCCCCTTGGTCCAGATACGAGGTTTGATGCGACGATAGATCTCCTGCTGTTCCTCCAGCGACCCGGCAGCCAGAAGCGCCTGAGTCTGAGGCCGGATGCGCGCGACTTTGTCGATGTAGGAATTGATGCCCCGAGCAAACGCACCGGAGGTGCCACGAAAATAGAACGACCTTTTCGGATTGGCGAAAAAGCTGTGGTGCTTATCCCAATACTGCTGAGCCCAGGGGGTCAGAAGGGGTCGCAGTCGGTCCTGGTAGATCTTTCCCATCGCAGGGAGATGCCCACGACCGAACAGATGAAAGAAGTCTTCATAGTCCAGCGATCGGATCGCGGCCAGTTTCAGTTCCAGCAGACTGTTCTGCCTTGGGTTCATATCGACTGCGTGAACCTGCCCGGCGCCGGCCAGGCAGTAATCGAGCGCGTTACAGCCTGCCGACGTGATGACCAGCACATGGTCCTGGGGCGTCAGCTTCAGAGCCTGCCGATCCAGCCGTGGGTCTTCCCAGCAGGTGTTGTAGACCAAGTTGTTGCCGTGCACGTAGCGGAATACTTTTCCGCTAATCCATTCCTGCAGCCGCATGGTGCCGTTTTTCTCGAGCGAAAGGAAATCGACCTGCGCAGGCGCCGCGAGGACGCCTCGAAGTCGCCGCCAATCTTCATTCTACTTCTTTGGCGGGTTTGGTGCAGGCGGAGGTGCCTGTACGGGAGGGGCCAAAGGTGGACGAATCTGGCCACCGGCAATCGGAATCAAGGCACCAGCCTGCGGCTGACCGGCGTTCTCCATCGTCCGATTCCAGGGGACTCCATAGGCAGCGAATATCCCTTCCTGAACGTTCATCACATAGACGATGCAATTGGCCGGTCGGGAGTTGCCAGTGACCTGCCTGGGAACCGCCATCCCTGTAACCATCAGGTACTCGGGATTTTTGCTGCTGGGCATCGCCGCCAATACATTGGTTGCGAACTTGCCTCCAAAGCCTCCGGTTCGCGGGTTGTAGACCCAGCACTGCAAATCCCCGGACAGGTAGTCGAGGAAAAAAACCCCCTCGGCTTCCTCGCTGATCGAACCGGTGGCGATCGCCATGGTCGTTGTGCCATGGGATGCGGCGGCATGGAGAAATGCTTCAGGAGGAATCTGCAGCGATCCTTGCGAAAGATCCCCCTGCGCGGATTGCCCGTTTCGCCCCGCAGCATATGCCAAGCAAACTAGCGCGCAGAAAGCTGCCAGCAAGGATGGCCAGAACCAGGCTCCACACTGGCAGCAAACCGCTGCTTGGGAGCCATCGCCCCTGGAGGGGGTGTCTTGGGAGGGTTCACAAACAGGCAG
>JBIINB010000166.1:0-8966 GCA_044337705.1 Pirellulaceae bacterium
GCCATCGACCGGGCCACGAAGGAAAATGGTTGCCTCCAAATCATCGCTGGATCGCACGCCATGGGACGCATCGAGCATGGCAAGGTGGGAGGCCAGACGGGAGCGGACCCGGAAAGAATGGAGGCGATTCTGGCGAGGTTCCCGGTACGTTATGTCGAGATGCAGCCAGGGGATGCCCTCTTCTTCCACGGAAACCTGCTCCATCGATCCGACCAGAATACCAGCGAACATCCCAGGTGGGCGCTGATTTCCTGCTACAACACCAAAAGCAACAACCCCTACAAACCGTCGCGTCATCCTTTCTACGAACCACTGAATGTTTTGGAAGACGACCAGTTGCTGGACCTGCTCACCCACAACAGCTCGCCATCGCAGGCTTGAATCCAAAACGTGGGAAGTAGATCCTGGATCCAAACACCTCTTGTTGAAATCCTCCAGCCAGCAAACAGGAAGCCCATTCATGCCCAACCGATCCAACGCCAAGGAACCGGTGCGAACGCTGGCCAAGGAATTTCGGCTTCCTATTTCGGTCGCGAGGCGTCGCCTGGTGGTTCGCGAGTGGTTGCAACGCTTGGTCCCCTGGGGAACCGCAGGGGCCATCCTGGCGGCGGTGATCGCCTGGGCACCCAAGGCGATTTCCATCCCTGACTGGAATCCCAACTGGTCGCTCTGGGCAATCCCATTAGGAGCCATCCTGGGTGCAGCGATCGCGGCGATCGATGCATGGTGGCGAGCCCCATCGGCACTCCAGACGGCTCTGGAAATCGATCGCCGATTCGGGCTCCGAGAACGCCTCAGCAGCCTCCTCCAACTGCGTCCCCAGGAGGCGGACAGCCCTGTGGGGAAACTGCTGGAGTCGGATACAAGAAATCGAGTGGAACGGATCGATGTGCGAGACCAGTTCCCTATCGAATTCCCGCGGGCTCTAGCAGTGCCGGCTTTGCTGCTGGCGGTCGCCGGCAGCTCCTGGCTTGCCACCAATCGCTCCTCACCCAACCTCTCAGCCGCCATCACCTCCCCCAGCGCTACGGTCGAGAAAGTCAGGCAGTCGACGCGGCCGTTGATCGAGCAGCTAAAGAAGAAGCAGCAGGAAGCGATCGAAAAGGGGGATCCTGCAGCCGCAGAAATCTTCAAGAACATGGAAAAGCAGCTGGAACAACTGCGCACCGCCAGTGGCATCGATGAAAAGAAGGCACTGGCCACCCTGAACGAACTGAACCAACAACTGCAGGATCGCAAAAGCGAACTGGGCAGTGGCCAGCAGCTGAGACAGCAACTGAAAGAACAGATGGCAGCGGTCCAGGATGGCCCCGCTGAAAAGCTCGCCAAAGCACTCCAGGAAGGAGATATGACTGCCGCAAGCGAGGAACTTCAAAAGCTGATGGACCAGATGAAAAACGGAGATCTGGATGAGGCATCCCGGCAGAAGATGGCCGAGCAGATGAAGAAGATGGCCGAGGCGCTCAAGGCAGCCTCCGAGCGTCAGAAAGAGGCGATGCAACAGCTTCAAAAGAGATTGGAGCAGGCCGAGCAGACGGGCGATGTCCAGAAGGCAGCACAATTGCGGAAGCAACTGGAAAAAATGGAACAGCAGGCAGCCGCCGAGCAAGGGAAAAAGGAGTCGCCAGAGGAATCGCAGCAGCGACAGCAGGAAATGAAGGAACTCCAGAAACAGATCACCGAAGCCATGCAGGGAGGAGACCAGCAGAAAGCAGAACAGCTGCAGGAGGAACTCGACTCCATGATGGAACAGCAGCAGATGTCTCAAAGCCAGTCCCAGAAGATGCAATCTGCGATGCAGGAACTCCAGGAAGCGCTAGAGAAGGGGGATATGCAGGCAACCGAGAAGAGCCTCAAGGAACTGCAGGAGCAGGTCGAGCAGATGGAGTCGGAGATGGAGTCGCTGGAAGAACTCGACAGCCTCATGGACCAGGTGGCTCAAAGCAAGGGCGAGATGAAAGGATCCCAACGTGGAAACCGCCCAGGCGAAGGCAGCGGTGAAGGAGAAGGGGAAGGGGATCGGGACGAAGAGGAATCTCAAACCGATACCTTCGAATCCCAAGTGCGAGATCGCTTCCGAAAAGGGGAGTCCTTTCAGGGTGGAAAGATCCGAGGTGTCAATCGCAAGGGAGTGACCAAGGAAGAAGTGAAGCAGGCGATCTTGGCCGAGCAGCCAGAGGAAGCCAAGTCGCTGGAATCTGCCGTCCTTCCCAAAGCGCAGCGCGATCAGACTCGCGAATACTTCGACCGCATGCGCCAGGGAGATCGTGAAAGCGATCAGTGACCTGGATCGAATAGTCCCTCCCCAACGCAATCAGCTTTGCGGCGGCGAATCGTCCTTGGAAGCGATCGTGCCGATCCAGCCTCGCCGCCGAAAATAGTAAAGCAGCCCGATCGCCATCGCCGCCATGATCGCAAGGGCCATAGGGTAGCCCAGGTACCACTTCAGCTCCGGCATGTTCCAGGGCGATACCTCGGGGTCGAAGTTCATGCCATATACCCCCGCAACAAACGAAAGCGGAATGAAGATGCTCGACATGATCGTCAGCACCTTCATCACCTCGTTCATGTGATTGCTGATGCTGCTGAGATAGAAATCGCGAAGGTCGCTGGTCAGCTCCCGCGAGGTATCGACCAGGTCGATCAGTTGCGAAACGTGGTCGTAACAATCTCGCAGATAAAGCCGCGTCTCTTCGCGGATCGACGGATGATGGTCGCGAATCAGCTCGTTGACCATTTCCCGGTGGGGGCGAATGGCGCGGCGGACATTCAGCAGGTCGCCTCGCAATTGGTGAATGCTTTCCATCTGCCCCGCACGACTTCCCCGCATGATTTCTTCTTCGATCAGATCCAGCCGCTCATTGAGCCGATCCATCGCGGGAAAATAACTGTCGACCACCGCATCCAGCAGCGAGTAAAGCAAGTAGTCACTGCCATGAGAATTGATCGCGCCCCGCCGCTGGCGGATGCGATGGCGGACCGGATCCCAGCAATCGCCTGGACGTTCCTCAAAGGTCACCAGCAGATTTTCCCGAAGGATGAAGCTGATCTGTTCGGTGCGAAACACATCGGTCTCGCCTTGCTCCATCATCCGCGCTACCAGATAGACATGATCCTCATATTCGTCCAGCTTGGCCCGCTGGTGCAGATGGACGATATCCTCCAGTGCGAGCGCGTGGATCCCCACAATCCCTGCAAGCTGGCGGAGGACCTCACCACTTCCCAGGCCCACTACCTGCACCCAGACCACAGGCCACTTGGCGATGGCTATCGGAAGTGAATCTAGCGATACGTTCTGCAGTTCCTCATGGCCCTCCGGTCCGTAAGCGATGCCAGACCACTGCGTTGGGAGACTCTGGGGATCGATCTGAAACTGACCGGGCGGGGCACCGATGTTCCGCCTTCTTCCCCGTCGCCGCCTCCGTGCATTACGAACCGATTTGGAGACCATCGCCCCTCGTTCCTCCGAACACACACTTCCGATACATCGAGGAGAATGTCGCGTAGCCGCGAGCATCCCTCCCTCAGTGTAAAGACAAACTCAACTCCCGTCGCTTCCCAACAGGCCTGCTGAAATTCCGATCGGTTGATCGTTATCGCAGCATCCATCCCCGACGAGGATCGAGCCACATGCATTGGGTGGTACAGGGTGGGAAAGGCCAAGCCACCCGCCAAGCTCTCCCAGCGAGTCTTCCGGGCGGATCGATTCCATTCGAACCAAAAGCCACTGCGCAACACAGGCAGAGCTATCCGTGGCATGCGGGAACTGATTCCACAGAGACATAAATGAGTGAAATTCTTTTCCACTTATTCTTCGAAAATATCGATTCCAATCACGTTTTCCGACAGGAATCGAAAAATCTTCACAACCGCTATAAACAGACTCATTGACAACCCTTCCACAAATCGACATAACATTTTTCCTCGATCCCCACCCCCCTCGACTGAGGTAAAACAACCTAGGAGGCAAGACTGATGCGTCGATTGGTTCTGAATGCAGTGATTGCGGCTTTAGTTGGGATTGGTTCGCTAGTTACTTCTGATAGCGGGTGCGCTGCCATCGTCAATTTGTCCGCAACTGGGGGAGTAGCCCTGAATAGCCCCTTGGGTGCTGAGAATGGTGAGGCGATTTTTTTCACCCTGCCAAACGACTTCGCCAGTTTGAACAGCATCGAATTGGATTTCACTTACAACACCAATAGTGGATCTCCTGCATTCGGTACTGCTTCTTTAGAATTCGTTCTTTTCATCGATTCATCGGCGCTTTCTGGTTTTGGCGTAGTTGGAGTCTATGGCCTTGCTGCGAACATCTCTGGCGGTTCTTACGACGGGTCCCCGATCAGCGTCGGAACCCCAAGCTACTCGTTTGCCCTTCCGTTCTTCGGCACCCGTATGAACCTTACCAGCCTTCCCGGGATTGCACCGGATTTTGTAGCGGGCAATCCGATTGTTTTTGGTCTTTACAATGGCGCTGACGGGTCTCCATCGAGCACGACCATCACCGTTCTCTCCGCCAACCTGAAGCTTGATTACAACACGACGGGCGGTGGAGTCGTCCCCGAGCCTTCGACGTTGGCGATCGCCTTGGTCGGCCTGGCCGGTTGGCGCGGCCGCAGGATGCTGCGTCGCAGCTAAATTCGTTGCCCAGGATCGCTCGACGACATCAGGGGAAGGGAAACCTTCCCCTTTTTCGTTTCATAAGCGAAAAGGTGTCAGGACTCTTTTTCTTAAAAAGAGTCCTGACACCTTTTCGCTCAAACATTGTGCTATGATCCGTCGACAGCCCAAGCGATGATCGATCGCATGGGAAGGCGAGAAATGTTGCCATCGAGCGTTTTTTGAAGGCATGAGTGATGTTGGCCAAGCGAGTGATTCCCTGTTTGGATGTCGACCGTGGGCGCGTGGTGAAGGGGACCAAGTTTCTCGAGCTTCGGGACGCTGGAGATCCCGTGGAAGTGGCGGCCCGCTACGAAAGGGAGGGGGCCGACGAACTGGTGTTCTTGGATATCACCGCCAGTCACGAAGCCCGCGCAATTTTGCTTGACGTAGTGTCAAGAACGGCCGAACAGGTGTTTATGCCGCTGACAGTTGGAGGCGGCATAAGAACGCTCGAAGACATACGGCGGCTTCTAAACGCCGGTTGCGACAAAGTCTCCATCAACAGCGCCGCCTGCAAGGATCCATCCCTGATCTCCTCAGCGGCCGACCGCTTTGGAAGCCAGTGCATTGTGGTCAACATCGATCCCAAGCGAATCTGGGTTGATGGCCAAGAGAGGTGGGAAGTTCATATCAACGGTGGTCGGACTCCTACCGGGTTGGAAGCGGTCGAATGGGCAAGGCGCGTCGAACAGCTTGGGGCAGGGGAGATCGTACTGACCAGCATGGACCGTGACGGAACCAAGGATGGCTACGACATTCCGATCACGCGGGCAGTAGCCGATGCGGTTTCGATTCCCGTCGTCGCAAGCGGTGGTGCGGGGACGGTGGACCATTTGGCCGACGCCATCCTCGAAGGGGGGGCAGATGCCGTTTTGGCCGCCAGCATCTTCCATTTCGGCCAGTACACCATCGGCCAGGCGAAGGAAGCGATGCGGCGTCGCGGCATTTGTGTTCGGTAGCTAAAAGGTGTCAGGACTCTTTTCCATTGGAAAAGAGTCCTGACACCTTTTAGCTAGCCAAGACAGGCTTCAGGGTCTGACGTATAATGCAGAGACCTTTGGTCAAGGAACCCGCGGATGCTCTGCATCCGAAAGATTATCGAAAGCAAAATCGAGCAGGGGGAGTGGAGTGAGCGAGCAAGAAGGGGACAATTTTGAAGATCGACTAGCCAGTTCGTTGCTTTCCACCAAAAAGGAACTGGAAGTAGACAAGATCTTCAAGGCATCGGTCAAGCTGGTAGCGAGCGACCTTCACATGAAGGTTGGCAGCCCCCCAATCGTACGCGTCCACGGCGACCTCCGGCCGCTCAATCGTCCCCCGATCGAAAACGAAGAAATGGTGAGGCTTCTGGTTCCGATGCTCAGCCCGCGGCATCGGCGCATCTTTGAAGAAGAAGGGGGCGCGGACTTCGCCTACACCGTTGATGTCGATGGAGTCAACTGGCGTTTCCGCGTCAACATGCTGAAGCAGTTGGGACGCATCGGCATGGTGGCTCGTCGCGTCAACAACTTCATCCCGAACTTCGAAGGGTTGCACCTGCCTCCCATTATGGAAGAGCTATGCAAGTACGACCAGGGGATGGTGCTGTTGGCTGGGGTGACCGGATCTGGGAAAAGCACCACCATCGCGTCGATGCTCAATTGGATCAACCGGAACTACCGCAAGCATATCTTGACCCTGGAGGATCCGATCGAATTTGTCTACAGCGAAGACAAGTGCCTGATCAACCAGCGCGAGGTGGGGGTGGATGTTAAAGATTTCGAGATCGGAATGAAGCATGCGGTGCGCGAGGATCCTGATATCATCCTGGTCGGTGAGATGCGGGATCAGGAAACGTTCATGACAGCGATTCACGCCGCCGAAACGGGTCACCTCGTTTTCGGAACCATCCACGCCTCCAGCGCACCGACAACCATTGGCCGTATTCTCGACCTTTTCCCCGAAGAGCTTCATGGTGCCATCCGCAACGCGATGGCCTTCAACATGAAGGGGATCGTCGCACAAAAATTGTTGCGATCGATCAAGCCGGGCGTAGGCCGCGTGCCCACCTGCGAGATCATGACCTTCACGCCGATGATTCGCAAGCTGATCCTTGAGAGCAAGGACGAGAAGCTCGCCGATGCCATCCGCATCGGTGCCGCAGAAGGGATGCAGGATTTTACGATGAGCCTTAAGAGCCTGATCGACCAGGAGCTCATCGATCGTCCGACCGCCTTCGAAGTGGCTCCCAACCCCGATCTGCTCAAGATGACGCTCAAAGGCATCAACGTCAGCCAGCCGGGGATCATCTGACGCAGCGGTTTTCCGTCCCTTCTCCCGAGGCGAGCCGCCTCGTTTCTATTAACCAGTGAGCGAATGATCCATGGGACTTTTTGGTCGCAAGAAGAAGAAACCGGCCGAGACAGAAACGGGCGAAGCGGTATTGCCGGCACTCGAGTTCAAGCCGAGCGCTTATCCTAAGAATGAAGCCCAGGGTGCCGTCATCGCTGCCAAGCAGCTCCCTGGATTCGGCAATCTAGTCCAGTGGCTTGCGCTGGCCCTGCAGCAGCGGGCTGACCGGATCCTGATGGACTTCACCCAGCAGGCCGTTGCCGTCCGCTTTCGCGTCGATGGCCTCTGGGAGAACCAGCCTCCCACCGATCGCCCCACCGGCGACAGCGCGCTGGCAGCACTCAAGAAACTCTGTGGGCTCAATCCAGCCGAGCGGCGGGCCAAGCAGACAGGCAAGACCGGTATTTACTTCGAGAAGACAGACTGGATCGCCGAATGTGTCTCCCAGGGAGTCCCCACCGGGGAACGTGTCCTGATATCGCTTGAAACCAAAAAGCCCTCCCTCAAGACCCTCTCCGAACTGGGAATGCGCGACAAGGTGATCGAGCAGGTCAAGGGGGAGCTCAACGGCCACGGCGGGATCGTCATCGTCAGCGGCCCGCCAGGCCAGGGACTCCCCACCACCTGGCGCGTGGTGCTGGAAGAGACCGATAAGTTCGTTCGGGATTTCATCGCCCTGGAGGATATCAAGGACCCCGATCCCGACATCATCAACGTGACAAAAGTCACCTTCGATCGCGAGAAGAACGAAACACCAGAGGCGGTTTTTGAGCGACGATTGCTCAAGCAGCCCGATGCATTCATCTTTCCATCTCTTTACAACGACGCAGTCGTCGGCTTGATGCTCAAGCAGCTTCCTGAGAATCGGCACGCGATAACCCGCTTTGTCGCGAGCGATTCGGTCGAAGCGCTGCTTGGAATTCTTCAGACCCATCGGGCCCACGCCAAGGAACTTTTGAAAGCTACACGGCTGGTGATCAACCAGCGGCTGCTGAGAAGGCTCTGCCCCAAATGCAAGCAGGGGTTCCAGCCGACTCCCCAGCTCCTGGCCAAACTGGGGCTGCCTGCCGATCGCGTCCAGAAACTCTATCAGCCCTTTGTCCCTCCTCCTCCCGACCAGCGAGTCGATGCTAAAGGGAACCCGATCGAAATTGAAATCTGCACCGATTGCAATGGACGGGGGTATCGAGGTCGCATGGCGCTGTTTGAAGTTCTGGAGGTTTCCGACCCGCTTCGCAAGGCAATCCTCCAGAATCCCAATACCGACGCAGTGCGAAAGGCAGCGGCCAGCCTTGGGCATCGCGGTTTTCAGCAGGAAGGCATCCTTTCGGTCGTCCTGGGGCTCACCAGCCTCCAGGAAGTCCAGCGAATCCTTCAGCCTGCTGCCAAGTGAGTGGCTAGGCGAACCTCAAGCCATCCAAAGCCGTAGAACCGATGAGCGTGGCTGAAGGTTCTTTGATTCAGGGCAAACACCGATAACGGAAAGATCATGGACTCAAAAACCAGCTTGACGAACGACTCGGAGGTCGGTGTGGGAAGCCCGGACCGGCAGTTCTCGGTGATTGCCTTGCTGGCGGGATTCATGGGACTATTGGGGCTACTGGCGATTCCTTTCTATTCCATGATCCCGGTCGCATTGGTCGCCATTCTCCTGGGGACCGGTCCGCTCCTTTTCGCTCGAGCCTGGAACCTGAGCGGCACTTCGGTCGGCTTGGCGGCCCTTGGTGTGGCACTTGGCTCATTCGGTGCTTCGTGGGCGTCGGCGGAACAAATCGCTACCAAGAAGCACTTCTACGGCGCAGCAGAACGGATGGCCAGACAGTACCTGGAACTGCTTCGCGAAGGGAAAACCGATGCCGCGTATCGGCTCTCCAGCAGCCAGCGTAAAGCTCTCGGGGGGCAGGAAGCTTCCACGATGTACAACACGATCGAAGCTAAGACGATTGAACGACAGGGGTTTGAAGTCAACTCCGTGG
>JBIINB010000167.1:0-8897 GCA_044337705.1 Pirellulaceae bacterium
TGCCATTGATCCACTGTGAGTCAGGACCTTCTGAATCCTCCGACACCATCATCGTGTCGTTGAGCCCATCGGTGAGATCCGCAAAGTCAAATGCCTGGTCGTACACCAAACATCCGTTGTCGGTCGCAGTGCGAGTGGATATTCTCTCGCCATAGAGTCCTCCATAGTCACTGAAGCCTTCGTCCTTCGGCTTCGAGGGCACGCTGGGACATCGGTAAATCGCCAAGTTGGTCAACCGCGCCGGTTTGTTAAGCGGGTGATCGAACGGAAGATCAAAACGGATCGACTGATGCAAGGAGGATTGGTCGATGAAAGGAAGCAAAAAGGAGGACCAAGCAAAGTTCTTGCGGTGTGCAGGCCCGCGGAAAGGACGCCACTCCAGACATCCCGGCGGCAGCTTCCGATGGTGGTCGTGATAATTCATCAACCCCAGACCGATTTGGTGCAGATTGTGCTCGCACTGCATTCTCCGCCCGGACTCGCGAGCCATCTGTACGGCGGGAAGCAACACGCCGGTTAGCAATCCGATCACACCAAGTGTGACAAGCAGTTCGACTAAGGTCGCGGCCCTTCGATGCATGACATCGCTGCGCAGCAATCGCGTTGGCTCCCGCAGGGAAGCTGTGTGCATTGTTCGTTCCTCTTGCAGGACAGTCCGACCTAGCCGATGGACGATACGCAAACGAGTGCTCCAAGCCACTTCCGAGGCTTAAACACACTCGCCGCCATCGATCGCAAACGACGAAAGGATCGCCGACTGTCCACCGAAGACGCGGATTGAAATCTTAGCTTTTCGACCGGCGATCCCACCCTGGAGGATCCTTGCCCGTCTCGTGCCAGGTAGGTCTTCTGACTTGCGAATCCATCCACCCGACGCCTTCTCATTCCGCGGCCCGCAAGGCATCGCAAAACAATGGCATGAGGAGAAAAGAGGATGGCGAAACCCGTTGTTAAGGGTCTCCATTCGCTCACAGCGGCCGGGCCGTCTCGGAATCACACCGAGTTCCCTGTTCGCGGTGGACTGAAGATCAGTCACCACCGCCACCTAGCACACCTTCAAGATACAGTCCGCGAGGGGAATTACAACCCTGCGGAGAGGAATTCCCCTACCCAGGCACGCAGCGTTTCCCCCACACCGCTCTCAACTCAGTGATTGTCCAAGTTGGCTTCTGCGTAGGCTTCATCCGTCTCCCAGATACGTACTGCGTACGCAACCGCTCCTGTTCCATCCAGAATCTTCGGACAGACTTCTTCCAGAAGGTATCTCGCCATGTTCTCGGCAGTAGGATTGTAAGGCAGAAGAAAATATCGCTTGGGCTGCACCATCTCCAACGCAGCTCTCGCGTTTTCGTCTTTCTGGTCGATCAGAAAGCTATGATCCCAGTTCGCATCGATCCACCCTTTGCAGCGGGCCTTTAGGTCTGCGAAATCGATGACCCTACCAACAGAGTCCTGGATGTCACTGCGCACCAAGAAATCAGCGACGTAGTTATGTCCATGGAAGTGCTCGCACTTCCCTCCATGCCCGAACAATCGGTGTCCCGCGCAGAAAGAAATTCGACGCATCAAGGAAAGCCCCATCACCCACCGCTCCTTCCAGCCCGTTGCGAACAAAACCCGCTGCTTTTCGATTCAGCGGCCCAACCACGATATCGATTCCGAACCATAGGTTAGTCGACAGGCAAGGGAACCGTCGCCAAAGCAGGCTCATGGGTCCGATTCAGAAAGACCTCGCAGCTTGGGATTGTCGCGGTGACGGGTTGCATCGCGCACCGTTTTTTTCTCCAGATTCCGCCGCCACACTTCCTGCAAATCGACGCCAGTCTGATTGGCAAGACAAACGAGAACGAACAACACGTCTCCCAGTTCCTCCCCTAGCCGATCGGGCGACTCCCCGGCCTTGTAACTCTGATCGCCATATTGACGCGACAGGAGCCTGGCTACTTCGCCAACCTCTTCCACCAATTGCGCCAAATTCGTCAATTCGGAGAAGTATCGCACACCGATCGAACGGATCCAGCTGTCAACCTCTTGTTGCGCACCCCGAAGTGTTGTTTCATCCGACCAGTCCTTGCGGCCTGGCCCTTCCCCCGGACCTTGTGCTTCGGTTGTCATCGATCCAATTCCGATAGACAGAGTGGCTAAGGAGCGGGATTCAGCAGCACATGAGTACCACTCTTACCCGCAACGGCGATATCGATCTTCTGATCGCCATCGAGGTCCCCGGTAGCGATCTGTAGTCCGATCCCGACATGCCCCTGCTCGACCGTCGTCCTCAGAAAATCACGGCTCTCAGGACGATACTGGTAGAAGACCAGAATAGGCATCTCTTTCCCACCGGGATCGCCACCATTGTGGGCGAAGTAGCGCTTGCCAGTGATCAATTCCTCGCGTCCATCCCCGTCCAGATCGGCCAAGGCAAGCGCATGAGGCTGCGAGTAGGAGCGATCGACAAGGATCCGGGCAAAGGCGATTTTTCCCTCGGCATCCTGGCCGGTTTGTCGCCACCAGTAGAGTCCATAATCATGTCCTTCTCCGACCAGAACATCGGCTTTGCCATCCCGATCCAGATCGTGTACCAGCATCGGAACGCTGGCCTGAATCTGCCAGTCCGGATGATGCTTCCATCCTTTCTCCCATGCACCCTCGGCAGGCTGTTCGTACCAACCCGTTCCAGTCAGCAAGTCCTTTCTTCCATCTCCATTGAGATCTCCCACACCCATTCCATGGGAGTTTCCGCTCAGGGCGATCTCCGAAGCAACTAGCCGGTACTTGGCCCCGCCCTCACCGGCCTCCTCGGAGGGCATCAGGCGGTAGACCATGACAGGGTTCTTGGCATTCCAACTGTTGACGATCCAGTCGGGAGTCCCGTTCCCGTCGATGTCGTCCATCAACTGGCCTTCATTCTCCGACTTCCCGGTATCGACCAGCAGATGCTTAGGCCATGTCTGCCCCAATCGGAGCGATTCTTCACCAGGATTCTGATACCAGTGCACCTGCGAGGGGATGAACGACCCGGCGATCACGTCCAGTCTCCCATCCTGATTGACGTCCAGAAGGAAGTCGCCGTTGCTTTGAACGTAGCCATTCCAGTCTTCGATTGTGCGGACCGGTCGCGGCACCCAGTCAGGCGAACGATACCAATGCCTTCCAGCGACCACATCCAGTCGGCCATCTCCGTCGATATCCCCGACGGCGCATCCCTCGTTGGCGTCCAGCATGAGGGAACGGATCGCCCATGCAGGCCCGTTAGCTTCCTGAAAAACACCCAGATCCTTACCAGCCGCGGGGGCTGTTTCCTGAGCCCAGCATGCGGGACCGCTAGCGGACCACGCGCCAGCCACTACCAACATGCCGCAGGCAAAGCGTTTTCCTAATGCGACCACCAGGGGGCATGCAACACGCATCCAAGATTCCTTCACCACCATCGGTATCTTCCTCTCTTAAATTCCAACCCTATCGTCGCTCATCCACAGGTGGACCGAGGAATTCACCTCCGTCCGGCCACCCTCAAGCGACCTGATCCAATTCCTATGCAGCCAAGCTTCTACGCCATCGATCTCCGACGCGGAAGCGATATCAACCACGGAAAAGTGGTCAACTCCCTTCAGGCTGACTGCCCGCTGCAAGCCTGCGAAAATACGCTTCGATCACTTCCCGATAATGGGAGGGGAGATCACGTGTCAAATCCTGGATGGCCTGCTGGCGCTGGCTGGGGGGGAGATCCCCCCAATTGCCTTGTGGGTCGAGCTTTTTTCGGTCGATATCTCCCGGCCCCGATTGCCCCTGTGCACGGCTATCCTCAAGCGGGGTGCTGGGTTGGGACTGAGAACCTCCCGATCTCTGTTGTTTCTGCTGTTGCTGTTGCTGTTGGCGCTGTTGCTGCTGTTGTTGTTGCTGCTGCTGAATCTGCTGCTCAATCTGATCGATCAACTTGTCCAGCTTCTCAACAATCGCCTTCTCCTGAGCCTGCACCTTCTGGCCCGCCCGCCCCAGATCCAATCGACGCTCCACATCGGTCATCAGTCGCGCCACTTCATCCAGAGAGTCCTCCTTGAGGGGCTGGATATCGGTCCTCATCAATTTGGCGGTCGTCGCATAACGGCCAGTCAATTCCGGCTCCCGCTCCAGCAATCGATCCACCGCATCCAGGCATCTCTTGCGATCCAACTGGTGGTGGGCGCACAGCGCTTCATAAAAGAAAAAACTGGACGGATCGACCACCTGCTCCGGCTTCACTCCCTGCAATACTTCTGCGGCTTCGTCATAAAGTCGATGCTGAGCGAACCAGCGGGCCATCACCATCCTCAAATCCGGCTCCGCCCACGACGGTATCTCGGCTCCAATCAGACTGGCCAACTGATGCCAGTCCGACATGGAAGGGGATGCGACCGCCAGAAGCTTCCCTTCCAACTGCTTCAAACTCGGACTGACGGCGGCTCCCAACGCCAACCACTTTTCCATCGCCGCAGGGCCACGCAATGAGCCATCGATGGCGATCTGGTCCAAGGCGATCTTCAGGGCCGACCCTGTCTCCTTCTCCTCTGCCCAATTGCTCCACGCCGCCACCCAGGTATCGGTCGAAGGCCACTGCCAAGTCGGCTCCTTGGCCATCGCCGACTGCTGAGCGTGGCAGATGGGGAAGCAATGGGGAGGAATCGCTATCCCAAATCCACACAGCAGCAGCCATTGCATCGATCGCTTCATGAGCGGTAATCCTTCCATCGCTTGGGGTCACTGATCCTTGGCGTCGATTTTCCGGACAATCTCACGGGTCACTTCCCGGAGTTTCTCTTCCCGCTTGGCCAGTTCCGCCAGCTCTTTCCGCAACGCGCCATCGGTTGCCTGCCCCGTCGAATGATTCGGGTCGCTCAATCGCCCCGCAAGCTTCTCCGTCCGCTGATTGACGCGCACTTGCAACGTTTTGATCAGCCGTAACTCGGCCAATGCATCAACAAGAGGCTGCTCCTGCGATCCACCTTGCTGACCTCCACCTTCACCCTGCTGAGACTCCTTCTGTTCCTTCCGCTCCTTGATCGCCTCCGTCAAGGAAGCCAGCAATTCCTCCAGAGCTTCGATGATCTCTTCCTGGCGACCGATCGCAGGTTCACCTGCCTCCCCGCGACTCAACCAGTCAGCCACCTGTTCCATATCGACCAAAATCTGACTGACCGCCTCTGGAAATGCCGTGCTGGAACCTTCTTCCTGCAGCAGCATCATGGCTCGCTGGCCTTCCAGAACAATCTTTCTTTCCTCTTGTGCCAATCGATTCCCCTGCAGCTCCCGCTGTCGTTGCCTTGCTTCACCCTCCAGGGCATTCCATTGCTTAGTCCCCTCCAGTACCTGCTGCTGCATCTGCAGCATCTTGCGGAATCGCGATTCCAATGCCTCCAGCGATCGCTCGACCTCCTCCTCCCGCATCTGACGCAGGATCTTCTCCAGCTCTTCGACCGCCTCCTTCAATTCCTTCTCTGCTGCCTTCTGTTCTTCCACCGCTTTCTTGCGGTCGCCGCCATCCAGCAGACGCTGGGCCTGCTTCATTCGTTCCCTGGCTCGCTCCACACGCTGCTTCGCTGCGTCCTCCGGACTGGAGGGAGAAGGTGGCTCAGCGGACCCCTGCTGCGATTCCTCTTGAGGTTGGTCGCTCGACGACCCCTCACTTCCATCCTCCGAAGGCTTTGTATCATTCTTCGGCGATTCGCTGGAAGGATTCGGCGAGCCATCAGAGGGCATCGGCGTGGACTCGGACGACTCTCCTGGCATCGGTACGTCATCGGGGGACTTCGACGTTTCCGCAGGACTTGGCATCTCCTCTTGCGAAGAATCGCTCGAGCCTGCCGATCGACTTGCATCCGATTTTTCGGCTTCGTCCGATTTTCGAGGCGACTTGGTTTCCGATGGCTTCTCCGACGTCGGGTCAGATCGCTCCTGCTGCGGATTGCCACCCTCCGGGCCAGGATCGGGCTTGCGGCCATCGTTGGGTTGCGCCGAGCGATCTTGTCCGGATTCCGATCGGGGCTTTTCTTTCGAATCATTGCCCTCTTCGGTCTTGGTATCGGATCGTTCCTGACCGCTTGGGTAGGCCGTCTGCCCCTCCTGAGACTCCATCTGCCTTGCGACCTGTTCCGCCTGGTCGGCAACCTCTCCCTGGTCGCGCGATGCAGACTTCATGTCCTGCCCATTCTCGCTGCGGCCCCGCAGAGATCGCTCCATTCGCTCCAGTTTCTGAATGTCACGAATCCACGTCTCGTACTTTTTTCGCTGATCTTTCAGCCGCTCTTGTCGATTTTCGCTCTGCAGCAGCTGAAGCAGCTTTCCGAGATCCTCGGCGCTGGCCAGCTGTTCTTCCAGCGCCCGCTGAAGCTGCTTCTTCTCCAGCAGTTCACCTGCTGATTTCAATCGCTGCCCGGTCGCCAGCTCCTTGCTGAGTTTGGCCGCCCTCAGCAGCAATCCCGACCGCTCGGGGTTCGTCGTCGACTCCAGTTCGGACATTCGCAAAAACAACTCTTCCATCTTGGTGAATCGATCGGCAAGCTGTCGCTGTTGATCGATCAGGGACTTTAAGGAGCTATCCCCTGCGGGTGGATCGGTTGGTACCGACTGAGCAATCGAGGCGATTGGCATCCAAAAGACGAACCAAGTCAACAGAACGGCTGAACGGCATCGCATCCCCAATCGCTTGGAGACGCTTTGGAACAGACATCCGACCATCGTTTGTTCCTTGTCCGAATTGATACTCAGCGGAATGATGCAAAGCGAATGCCAGACCGGCAGAAGCATCCGGTTCCGCAGCCAGCCGAGGAATCTTTTCCCGCCGGCGTCCGACGGAGACTGACTCAGTATAGGCCTTCCACCGAGCCCCCGCCAAAAAGATCTACGACGATCGAACGACTATTTCTTCCCCTGCCGGCGTTTCTCTTCGAAAAACCAAGTCAGAATCTGCCCGCAGGGTTCGGCGAGCACCCCTGGACACACCTGTGCCCGGTGGTTGAGTCTCGTGTCGCTGAGCAACTGGTAGAGCGAATCAACAGCTCCCGCTTTCGGATCCCTGGCCCCATAGACCACCCGCGGGATCCTCGCCTGGACGATGGCTCCTGCGCACATAGGGCAGGGCTCCAAGGTGACATAGAGCGTGCAATGCTCCAGTCGCCATGTCCCGACGGAAGCGGCCGCTTGGGTTATCGCGATCAGTTCGGCATGCGCCGTGGGATCCTGCAGTTGCTCGCGCTGGTTCCAGGCGGCTGCGATCATCCTTCCCCGATGCACGATCAACGCCCCGACGGGCACTTCGTCTTCGTCCATGGCGCGCTGCGCCAATTCCAAAGCTTTGGCCATCCAGCGCGCATCACCGCCATCCTCGTGGGAATCCACCAGGAAACCGCTCGAATCCGCTTCCCTTTCGGAGACCTCTTCATCGGGAAACTTTTCGCCATCGAAGGACTCTCGCGTCATGGCTTGGAAGGTGCCAGTGAGCGGTACTGGAGGTTCCGCACCTCCACCTTCGATCGAAAAACGCAGTAGCCGAATGGCCGACTGGCGCGCACCTCACCGCGAACAGAAAACGACTTCCCCTTCCGTTCAACACGGATCAATTCCTCGTCATCCATCCAGACTATGATTTCGTCGTCGCTGACCACCAATCGGAATCGATACCAGCGGTCGTTTTTGATGTCCTTGTAACTGGCGGTGGAGTTCTCCGAGGCATCATTGCCGTCGATGCTGCTGATTCCAATCAGCCCACCTCCCCAGCCTCCGCAGATGAAGGAAGCATGCTCCTCCCCGACAGGAAAGGTCAGCCCGGCGAGGAAATCCGATCCGCTTTTGCGATTCGCCTCCCAGGTGACTTCGAAATTGGATTTCGGAAAATCTTTCTCGTAGGTGATCCCCGTCAGAGGATCGCCGACATCCAGGGAGAGATGCCCCTCCTCGGTGAAACCGATTTGTCCGTCGCCACCGAACTGCGTCGACTTCCAGCCCTCCATCGATTTGTTGACCAACATCTTCTGCCAAGGACCCGCACCTTTCGCATCTTCCTGGCAACGGCTCAACGCTGCAGGGACGAAACTCCAGAGGACCATCGTTATTGTCGCCATGCAGGCCGAGCGAGCCCACGACTGATGTTGTCTCACGCTGATCGACTCCTGAGTAAGCAGTACCATCGGGGGTCGGTTTGCGAAGACGACACCGCAACCTCGCACGACCCACGCAACAAATTATACCCAGGGGTGAGTGAAGTAGGACCAGGGGGCGGTCAACCATGCCAAGACTCGCCCTGCCTTGCCTTCCTCTGGCTTTCCAGGTCCGTGCGACGATTCGGCATGCCACTACCATCTGCCCGGACCCGGAGACGCTGGTTATTCTTAAATAAGGATATGCAATCAAAGGTCGCATGGGGCATCAGGAGAGCAGGAAGGAACTGATGATGGAGCAATCGGATCTGCTGAAGGACGCACCGGTCAGGCATCCAAAGCTTCTGGCATGGATCGAGAAAGTCGTTGCCATGTGCCAACCATCGGCGATTCACTGGTGCGACGGCAGCGAGGAGGAATGGAGTCAACTTTGCGAGCTGATGGTGCGCAAAGGAACGCTGACTCGCCTGAACCCCGAGAGACACCCCAACTCATTCCTCGCCCGAAGCGCCCCAAGCGATGTGGCTCGCGTCGAAGAACGCACTTTCATCTGCTCGCGCCGTGCGGTCGATGCCGGGCCCACCAATAACTGGCGGGATCCCAAGGCGATGCGTCAACTGCTGAGTGAAAAGTTTCGCGGTAGCATGCGCGGGCGAACTCTCTATGTCGTCCCCTTCTGCATGGGACCACTCGACAGCTCCCTGGCGTTGGTCGGCGTCGAACTGACCGACTCCCCTTACGTGGTGGTCAACATGAAGATCATGTGCC
>JBIINB010000005.1:0-78091 GCA_044337705.1 Pirellulaceae bacterium
ACCCATCGAGCTCTGGACATCAGTGGCTACGGCAGCCCTCCGGCGAACCAACCCGGCAAGTTCAGGCAAGCCAATAACTCCAAGCCCTGAGAATCCTGCCAATCCAAGCAACGAGGACGTCTGGTGTTGCATTTTTTCTCCGAGAGTTGCGATCTTGCTCCTCGGACCCGTTTGACACGCAAAAAAGTAGATGGCTTGCATCGCTTGGCTGGTGGCCCAACAAGAGCTCGAAGCGATCGGAAATTGGATTCGCTGAGAATGGGAAGAAAGAAAACCTTTCAGTTGTTACCTCAATTTGCTAAGGTACAAAGACAGGTGGCTTGAGGTGGCCGTGCGGCAGGTGGGTGGGCTGAAGAGTGCACGTTGGGCCCTATCGGTGGCCTCAGTACGTTGTTCTTTCCATGGCGTTTTTATTGTGAGTCGCAACGATATGTTTAGGTCGACCCTTTGGTGCTTGATGGCGGTTTCGACGTTGATTCCAGGTGCCGTTGGCGCTGTCCGAGCGGAAGATCCGCCAGCGGCTGCGAAGATGGTTCTTGCTGATGGTCTTCTGGAGCTTCAGACTCCTTCCGACTGGAAGGTTGTCCCCCCCAAGTCCAACATCATCCAGTACGAGTTTCGCGCGCCCAAAGAGGCCAAAGAAGCGGAACAAGCCCGCGTAACCGTCATGTCAGCAGGCGGTGGTATCCAGGCGAACATCGATCGCTGGAAGGGGCAATTCGAGTTGTCGGAAAAAGAAGTGGTCGAAAAGAAGGAGGTCTCCGGACAGACGCTCCACCTAGTTGACCTCAAGGGGACCTTCAAAGAGTCGATGGGTGGGCCGTTCGCCGGAGGTGCTGGTGGTGTCAAAAAAATGTCCAACTACCGGATGCTGGGTGTGATCATTGAGACGAAGAACGCCGGTACGGTCTTCGTCAAAATGACAGGACCGGAAGCGGTCGTCGAAAAGCAGAAGGAAGCGTGGCTGAAGATGCTGGACGGCATGAAGGCGACGCTGTAGAGATAGCCAAGTCGGATGGGTGAAGAGAGCACGGAACCGCGCTGCAGTTCCGCAAGCACCCAAAAGCCTCCAGATGGCAAAGTCTCTGCTATCATCCCTGCCCCTCTCCCTGCAAAATGGGAGAGGGGACAAAACGCATCGATGGGCGACAAGTCTTTTTCTCCCCGCTCATGCTCTCCTTTCCACGATTCCCGCTTTCTTGGAGTCTCCCCGCGATGAAGCGATTACCTCTCTACCTTGTGGCTTTGTCGGTTTTGGCCCTCCAGTGCATCTCCCCTACCTCACTTGATGCGGAAGACCGCGTCGATGTACTTGCAGCTCAGTGCAGGCCGTGGGTCGACTGCTGGACAGGAGCTGACTCTGCATTTGAGGTCGATGCCAAGGGATCTATCAAGATCGGTGGCAGTCTTCAGACGGTCGCGGCCAGTCTGGTGCGGTGGGAGGATGGAGCGTACCGATTGCGTGTCGAGCATCCGGAATACGCAATGGAGTTGTGGAGGACGGAATCGAAAACAGCTTTGTTGTTGCCCAAGCACCGTGTCGCCTTCGTTGGCTCGGGGGCCACGGATGCCCAAGACCACATGGCGGCCGCTGGATTGATTCGTCGCTTGGTCTCGCCCGGCACTTCTGTCTCCAACTACCTTCCTATCGCCATATCGATCGACGCCCAGCCGCTCGCCGAAATCCTCTCAGGGCTACTCTCGCCTCCTCTGGATAACGCAATGCCCTACCGGATCGATTCGGTGCAGTGGCGATTTGAACCCAACCGCCTGGTAGTCAGCGTCGATGGGCAGCCGGTTGAGTTGCAATTGTCGGAGCCAAAGGCCCCCTCTAGCGACATCATTGTGCCGGAAGGTTGGCGAGTCGAGGAGATGGAGAGAGCCGATTTGGAACGGCATTTTGCAAGAGGCATTCGCCGGGCGCTGGAGGTGCTAAGTCCCTCGAAGTTACTTACGAAGCCGAACATGGAAGAACGCGCCGCCGATCATGGGAAACTGATTTGGATCGACGGTCAGAGAGTTGCACTGTTGAGCGGAACTCCGGAGCAAATTGGAACAGCCCATGGAGTTCTCCTGAAGGAGGAAGCGTATCGTTGCATCGATTCGGTAGTCTACGCATTCGGGACCGCTCAGACCATCGCCAACGGCCGCTGGTTCCCTAAGGATCTTGCAGCCGCATACAAGCGACTTGAGACTCACATCCCCGAACGGCATAAGGTGGAAACCCGAGCGTTGGCCATGTCGCTGGAACTTGACCCGGACCTGATGGAGGTTGTCAACGTCTTTCCTGAGCTCTTTCATTGTTCAGGCTTTGCCCTCTTCGGGGACGCAACCGAAGGTGGGAAACTGTACCACGGCCGAGTGCTCGACTACATGACAGCGATCGGTTTGCAGGACTGTGCAACGACCTTCATTGTGGCGCCCGAGGGACAGATCCCCTTCGCCAACATTGGCTACGCCGGTTTCATAGGCAGCGTTAGCGGTATGAACGCCGAAAAAATATCGCTCGGAGAAATGGGTGGCCGTGGCGAAGGGAAATGGGACGGGGTCCCGATGGCCACCTTGATGCGAAGGGCTCTGGAAGAGTGTTCCTCGCTAGATCAGGTCAAGAAACTATGGGCCAACAGCCCTCGCACCTGTGAGTATTACTATGTGTTTGCCGATGGAGAAGAAAAGTCGGCGGTCGGGGTCGCTGCGACCCCGGAGCTGATCCAGTTCGTGCAGCCTGGGCAAGGGCACGAACTGCTTGGCGAAGGAATCCCTGACGCTGTCATTCTCTCCGCCGGCGATCGGCTGGACCTTCTCCGCAAACGTGTGCAGGAAAAGTACGGGAAGATTGATGCGAAAGAGGCTAAAGATCTGATGTGCCGCCCTGTGGCGATGGACTCCAATCTGCATAACGTCCTCTTCGTCCCCGAAGACGGAGTTTTCTATGTCGCCAATGCCGACCATCAGTCACCAGCAGCCGACCGGCCTTATGCCCGAATCGATCTCCAGGAACTGCTACGTAAACTTCCGGAAAATTCGAAGAAGATCGAAGTCTCGCTGAACCAGCAATGGGAAGCGGTAGACAGTCTGCAGCCGGGGGATGAAGAGAAGGAAGACGCGAAGATTTGCCTGGATGGTTTGGTGTGGCAGCCGGGGCAGTTCAAGGTAGCGTTGGAGAAACCCGAGCCTGGGAAGGGGGATTGGGTGGTGCGTTTTCCAAGCCCGCTGCCGATCGGGAACGAGGCGAACGATCGGGTGGCGATGGAGTGGTATGCCGTCAAGAACAAGCAGGGAAATGTCGCCGTGGCACCTGCGGCCGTTGTGGTTCATGAATCGGGCAGCGGCATGACTGTCGGCCGACTGATCGCGCAGGGACTGCGAGCCCAGGGAGTCCACGCCTTCATGGTCCAGTTGCCTCACTATGGGCTCAGAAAGACTGCGGAAGGACGAGGCTCGGGTGAGCAGATCGTTCGCGCGATGCAGCAAGGTATCGGGGATGTCCGGCGGGCTCGCGATGCGGTCAGTGTTCTGCCAGGAATCGACGTTGGGAGAATATCTCTGCAGGGGACCAGTCTAGGCGGCTTCGTGGCGGCAACTGTTGCCGGCCTGGACCGCGGATTTCATGGCACCTTCATCTTGTTGGCTGGAGGAGATCTTTACAGCGTCATGATGCAGGGCAAAAAGGACGCGGCGAAGATGAGGGAGGAAATGCAAAAGGCAGGAATCGACGCAGAGAAGCTCAAGGAGATTCTCAATCGCATCGAACCATTGCGATTGGCGCATCGCATCGACGCCGACCGTATGTGGATGTTCAGCGGCCGGTTCGACGATGTGGTACCGCCTCGCAACAGCGACCTGCTGGCCGCCGCAGCCGGCTTATCGGAAGATCACCACCATCGGATGATGGCCGACCATTACAGCGGCATCGTCTTTCTGCCCTATGTGCTGGAGCAGATGAGCGATCTGATGCGAAAGCCGTAATTGCCGCCAGCGCTTGACAGAACCTCTTGAGTTCACAGATTCTTCTGTACTCACCGCCGCCAGACGGTGGTTCACCAAATACGGACTCCGGACAGCCCCCACCGATTGGCAGCAGTGGCTACGGGGATACGTGCCCAGCTCCCCAGGTGCGACCTATCTTTCTGGTTCTATCCAGAAAGATAGAAAAGGATAAAATTGAGTTCCATAGTAGGGAGCGGTCTTTAGGCGGAATTAACCGGGGTGGCACGAACAATCCGATGAATCGTCAATATATCTATACGATCGAGCGGCTGACCAAACGGCGCGGACAAAAGGAAGTTCTGAAGGATATCTGGCTTGCCTTTTATCCCGGTGCCAAAATCGGCGTGCTAGGTTCCAATGGCGCCGGTAAGTCGACTCTCCTGCGGATCATGGCTGGTGAAGATAAGGACTTCGACGGCACTGCGCGTCTGACTCAGGGGTTTACCGTCGGCTTTTTGCCGCAGGAGCCTCATTTGAATCCTGACAAGGATGTTCAGGGGAACGTCGAAGAGGCAGTGTCGCAACGCCGTCATGTAGTCGATCGCTACACGCAAATCTCAGAGCTGCTTGGGTCTGTTACCGACGACAAGCAGATGGAGAAGCTTTGTGATGAGATGGCCAAGCTTCAGGATATCATCGACAGCAACAATCTCTGGGAGCTGGACCGGCAAGTTGAAGTGGCGATGTCGGTGATGAATCTGCCACCCGGGGATGCCGCAGTCGATCGACTGAGCGGTGGAGAACGTCGGCGTGTCGCACTATGCAAACTTCTGATTCAGCAACCCGATCTCCTTCTGCTGGACGAACCGACCAACCACCTCGATGCGGAAGCAGTAGCTTGGCTGGAACAGCATCTGGCGCAGTACCCTGGAACCGTCGTTGCTGTCACACACGATCGATATTTCCTCGACAATGTCGCGCAATGGATCCTCGAATTGGATCGGGGACAAGGGTTTCCGTTCGAGGGAAACTATACGGCGTGGCTGGAGCAGAAGAAGAAGCGACTGGAGATCGAACAGAAGCAGGCGGCTGCCCGTCAAAAGACCTTGTCCCGTGAATTGGAGTGGATCCAGATGTCCCCCAAGGCTCGGCAAGCCAAGAGCAAGGCGAGAATTGCATCGTACGAGCAGTTGGCTAGTGAGCAGTTTGAGGATCGCCCGGACGAGTTGGAGATTCAGATACCGCCTGGTAAGCATCTGGGGGAAGTGGTGGTGGAGGCCGACCATCTGAAGAAGGGGTTTGGGGACAAGGTGCTGATCGAAGACCTGTCGTTCCGCCTACCCGCCGGTGGAATTGTAGGGGTGATCGGTCCTAATGGCGCCGGAAAGACGACGCTATTTCGGATGATCACCCAGCAGGACAAGCCCGACTCAGGGGATCTACGGATCGGGGAGACGGTCGAACTAGGGTATGTTGATCAGAGTCGTGATTCGCTCGATCCGGACGCAACGGTGTACCAGGAGATCAGCGGAGGGAATGACTGGCTGGAGATGGGCGGCAAGAAAATGAATGCCCGCGCCTACGTCTCGAAATTCAACTTCAAGGGGACCGACCAGGAGAAGAAGGTTGGGGCGCTGTCGGGTGGGGAGCGGAATCGGGTCCACTTAGCTAAGTTGTTGCGACGAGGTTGCAATGTACTGCTGCTGGACGAACCGACCAATGACCTCGATGTGGATACGCTACGAGCCCTTGAGGAAGCGATTCTCAGTTTTGTAGGATGTGTTGTGGTGACAAGCCACGATCGATGGTTCCTCGACCGGATTGCAACTCATATCCTCGCGTTTGAGGGAGACGGGTACGTGCACTGGTGCGAGGGGAATTTCCAGACGTATGAGCAACAGAGGAAAGAACGGTTGGGGATTGGTGATGACCAGCCTCGCCGATTCCGCTACAAGAAATTGCATTCGTAGTCCTGGGAACGCCTAGCGATCGTTTGCGAATGATGCGTGAGCGATCGGACGGCAGGGCGCCTGGGTTTTATTCCGTGATTGTTTTGAAATAGAGGATCTGGATTGTGACGATCACACGAGTTGGCAGCAATCAAAAGTATTCCGACGGTTGGGACGCGATTTTCGGAGGCAGCACCAAGGCGACTGGTGCGAAGAAGGCCAAACCGAAGAAGGCGAAAGGTGCGAAATCGGCATCCAAGCGAGCACCAGCAGCCTCCAAGGTAGCTAGAAGCGTCTCTGCCAAGAAGGCAAATAAGGTGGTCAAGCCAGTGGTCACCAAAAAGGTTGTCAAGAAAGCTGCTCCTCGCAAAAAGGCAAAAAAGAAGTAAGCAGCCTATTTGATTTTTCCCGACGCTATATGGGTGCCTTGAACTTGTGCCCCCGAACTGGCCCGCGGGGCTATTGCTGATTGATGAATCGGTCCAAGGACGCAACTCGGCGGAATGAAAGACAGCTAAAAACAAACTTAGCTACTGCAAACTGCCACGCCTTCGTGGATCTCAATCCATTTTTCTTTTTGGGAATTGCTTTTCGGCCCCGGCATCCGTCGTTACTCGAAACCCGGAAGATCGGTGCGGTTAAATTCCAAAATTCGGGACGATTACGAAAATCAATAACCGACGTAAAGCGCTTGCTTCCCCACCGGAACACCCAGATAAGCTTGGAAATTGTGACGACGGAAGCCACCGGGAACATCAACCAACGGTTGGAGGAAAATGCTTTCCTCCAACCTAACTTCCGAGCGGAAATTTCGCTCAGGTCACTTAAACTGCTTAGACTTTTATTGCATTAGGCAACTTGTTTCGCAGCCTTTTGCCAAACAGGCCAAGCAGTCCAAGTCCACTGATGCAGAGGGTGGACGGTTCGGGGGTGGGGACAGGGACGACATTCTGTGCCGACTCAAAGTACCCTTCCTGATACGATCCGACAACCCGGCCGCCCCAGGGCACGAGACCAGGTCCGTGGGGATCGAAAAATCCGAGGGTTAGAACAACACCGGGAGCCCAGGCAGCGACTCCATCTCCAAGTCCTTCCCAGAAATAGTGGTGGGGGTGAACCACTGGCGGCTTACGGGGGCTATCAAAGCCGAATAGGGTAGCTTTCGCGTTGTCGGGCTGATTGAACTGTTCGTGATGGATTCCTCGATGCGTCGGATGCTCCTCCACGTAGAAGTCTGCGTGGTTATCGACGCCAGGGATGAAATTCGGACCGATGACGACGTTTCCAGTGTTCCTCAAAAAATACTTGTAGTTCCATCCGCCAGCGACCGGTTCGGCTGCTGAGCCAACCACTGCATAAGCTTTTTTGAGACCACCACCCTGATCCAGACTGATCTCGCCTTGGGTTGCAAATCCAGGGACGGGGGCGAATGGTAAAATGCCTACAATCGATGCCCCACCCAGCTCAAGCTCCCACATCTCCATAGCGGGACCGTGGATATCATCAAAGCCGATGGTGACGGTGGCTCCAGCATTGATATCCAGGTCTCTCCAGTCGTAATTGTGCTGCGGGAAGAGTGGCTTATTGCGGTCGTATTGAAAGTTGCCTCCATCGTTTAGGAAGTTCTGTTCGTCGTGTATCCCAGCATGGCCTCGCAATCGGTCTTCAGCGACGGTCCAACGAGCGTTATCGACGATGTTGTTCGCACCGCTGTTCTTGATCTTATAGCGGTATTCGAACAGATTGCTGACAGGATTGAAGTCGACCGTCCAACCCACCTCCAATTGCATGCCTGGGATCAGAATACCCGCATGCAGTCTCGCCGGGAAAAAACCGGTCGCGACGATGGCAACCATCGCGATCGCACTGCGTAGCAGCCATAGAAGAGGAATCGGCATAATCAAACTCCTAGGAGATGCCGCTGTCGCTGCCCAGCTGTTTGCTGGAGGAATCAGCCCAAGCGGTTGTAAGCCTCGTACTCGTTTCGCCCCCGAATCGATCCTTCGGTGATGTGAGATGAGCCGAGACCGACACAGAATTACCGATTGGCGTTTTCTATGCCATCCAAGGAAATTCCAATCCATCATCCAAGAAGTCCCTAAGGACTCCTGGTGGATTCTCTGGTGAATTAATGGCCATGCAAAGCATCGTCGTGCGGCATGGTTCGCTAGTTTTGCAGGCGATCGAGCTATTGCTCGAGATCATGTCGAAAGGATCGATTTTCTGAATGCATGCGATGGGGTTCTTTTGTACCTGTCATCGGTAGTGCGATTCTCCCGTGCTGGTCAAGCTGTTAACCACTACGTGATCCGGCTCAATAGTCGTTCCCAGCAAACCGTTGCGGCTCCGCTCCGCACATTCCATGCCTCCTGACTTTATGCGGGGGGGCCGATACAAGAGTTACCGGAGTTCCGGCGGTACGGGGAGAAGCAGCCAGTCCTCTCCGCCTTCCCCTCTTCACACGATTCGCATACGGCGGTTCCAGCCGATCCTTACAGGCGGCGGGGCTGTGCATTGCGGTCGATCCATTTCTTTACGACGAACCTGTGGCGTTTTGCGGCTTCTTAGCCAGATTCGACTTCATTTGGATTAGAAATGCGTAGAATGGGTCGAGGTTGGTAATCGACGATGATGCGGCACACTACAATCGGAATTCGGAAGGGGAAAAAAGGGGGAGCGATGCGGGAATTCGAGTTGAGGGTGGATGGGATGAGCTGCGGTCACTGCGTCAGGGCAGTGGAAGAGGCGCTGCAGGCGGTCCCAGGCGTCGTCCAGGTCACCGTCTCACTGGCGGATTCCAAGGTGTTGGTGGGAGTCTCAGAGCCAGTAGGTCCTGCGTGCGTTAGGGCAATCGAAGAAGAGGGTTACCGCGCGGAGGTAGTGAGGGAGTCAACAATCCCACTGTGAAGAAATCGGTCGGCATCGAAGGGATGACCTGTGCCGCTTGCTCGGCACGCATCGAACGTGTTGTCGGGCGCCTGCAGGGGGTGCGAAGCGTCGCGGTCAGCCTCCCGGGCGAGCAGGCGACGATCGAGTGGGATGAGGAACAGCTGGACTGGGCCACGATCTCGCACGTAATCGCAAAGGCCGGCTATGGAGTCGTTGAAAAAGCGGCTCCTGATGAAGCGGCTCAACCATCCAACGAGCCACGTGGGATGCGGCAGTCGGCCCCCTTCCGGCGCTTTCTCAGCTCGCTCTTTTTCTCTCTGCCTCTGCTTGTTTTCTCCATGCTGCCGATGTTTTGGGACTCCTGGATGCAGCAGATGATGCGGTGGATGCCGATGCGATCCTGGGAGATCGCGTGCGCCCTTCTGGCTCTTGGCGCGATGCTACTTCCTGGCCGATCCATGATGACCAGCGGCCTCCGTAATTTGCTTCGCAACGAACCGGACATGAACTCTCTGATCGCCCTTGGTTGTTTGGCCTCCCTACTGCTCAGTGGCTGGGTCACCGCTTTCCCGATGGCGCTTCCACAGCATACTAGACATACCTATTACGAAACTCCTGCCATGCTGATCTCTCTCACCTTGCTGGGCAGGTGGCTGGAGTCGACGGCAAAACAAGCGACCGGAAAATCGCTTCAGGGTCTGCTTCGTCTGCAAGCCACTGAAGCTCGCATCGTCGATGCGGCTGGTGAACGAATGGTGCCGATCGGTCAGATCGTTCCAGGAACTTGGGTGATCGTTCGACCGGGGGAAAGAATACCGGTCGATGGGAAGGTAGAGCAAGGAAAAAGCGAGGTGGACGAGAGTCTGGTGACAGGGGAGTCGATGCCGGTGGTGCGCGGCGTTGGGGATGGCGTCATCGGAGGCACCCGGAACGGAACAGGCGCCTTGAGCATTCGGACGCTGGCCAGTGGCGAGGCGGCGATGCTTTCGAGGATACGGCAGTGGATCGAGCACGCGCAGAACAGCAAACCGCCGATTCAGCGGCTGACGGATCGTATCGTTCCTTGGTTTGTCCATGGCATCCTGATCCTAGCAGCCATCACCTTTGTAGCGTGGATGTTGGTGCAGGGGTGGAACGGCTGGATCGAAGGCTGTGTTCATGCAATCGCCGTTCTGGTGGTTGCTTGCCCTTGTGCTCTGGGGCTGGCGACCCCGACCAGCTTGGTGGCTGGGATTGGCAAGGGGGCTCAGTTGGGAGTTCTGTTTCGAGACGGCGCGGCTCTAGAGACGCTAAGTCATGTCGACTCGGTCGCGCTCGATAAGACCGGAACACTGACCGAAGGCAAGCCGGTGGTTGCGGCATGGAAGGCAAGTAAAAATGAACCGATGGAGCGATGGTTGAGGGCTGCGGCGGCGATCGAGCAGCGGTCGGAGCATCCGCTGGCTATTGCGGTACTGGATTTGGCTCGAAAGCATGGACTTAGTTGGCCAGAAGCTCAGCGGGTTCAAGCAATCCCGGGGAAGGGGATTCAAGGAACGGTCGATGGACAGGGGGTGGCATTGGGGAGTCGCGCGTTTTTGGAATCGATCGGTAGCAGACTGGATGAAGAGATCGAAGGCAAGGCGACAACGGCCGATGAGCTGGGGACAGAACTGTGGATGGCTGTCGGTAACAAGCATGTGGCGACTCTGTGGATCGACGATGCGATAAGGCCGGAGTCGGCTGGTGTGATCGAACGGCTGATAAGTGCCGGGATTGAGCCATCGCTGCTCAGTGGCGACAGGGAGGTGGCGGTGGAGCGGGTGGCGGTGGCGACAGGGATTGAATCCTTCCGTTGGCACTGTTCCCCTGAGGGCAAGGCAACTTGGATTCAAGAAAGGCAGCATTTGGGTAGGCGGCTGGCGTTTGTGGGGGATGGGCTGAACGATGGTCCCGCGCTAACACAGGCGGATGTTGGAATTGCGATGGGTAAAGGGACCGATTTGGCGATCGATACGTCGGACGTCGTGTTGATGGGAAGCGACTTGGCCAAGCTGCCAGTGGCGGTTGAGTTATCGCGGGCGACAATGGCCAATATTCGGATGAATTTGATTTGGGCTTTTGGATACAACCTGCTATTGATTCCCTTGGCTGCTGGGGCGCTGAAGCCATTGTTGGGCTGGCAGTTGACTCCCGTGCAGGCCGGGATCGCTATGACCGTATCGAGTCTGGCGGTTGTCTTCAATGCGCTCGGCTTGCGGCTTTGGTGGCACCCTAGGCAGGGGTGAGGGGAGACAGTGGTTTCTCCTCCTTACCCAACTCCCCCCTTTCCGAGAGGTTCCGCAGCGGCGAGAATCGGTAAGAAGTCTTCGCTGTATGGGAAGAGTGCTGGCTTCTGTGAATCAGCGTTCATAGTTGCGATCGCGCACGGGGCGGAGGGACTTCCGAGCCTTTATATGAGGTCAGTTCATGTTTTCCATCCAACAGTTGTTCAGCAAGGATGCGCGTTTTTTTGACATGCTGGAGCAAAGTGCGCAGGAGGCGCGGGCATCGGCGCAGCTGCTGATCGAGTTGCTGAAGGATCGCAAAACGGCTCGGCCTCTTGATCAATTCGCACTGGCTCGCAGCAAAGACCGGCGCATCACCGAGCAGATACGCGAAGAACTTGTCAGCACCTTCGTAACGGGGATGGAAAGGGAGGATATCGACTCCCTGGCTCACGCCCTCTATCGGATCCCCAAGACGATTGAGAAATTCGCCGAGCGATTCAATCTCGCCCCCCAGCGGCTGGAAGGTGTCGACTTCGGGCAGCAAATGGAATTGATCGATCGCGCGACGGCGACGATCTGCGAGATGGTCGGGCACCTCCGGAAAATGCCTCCTCTTGAGACGATGAAGGCCCTGCTAGACCGGCTTCAGGCGATTGAAAGTGAAGCCGACGCGGTGATCATTCGACTGCTGGGAGAAGTCTACAGCGGCAAGTATGACCCGATTCAGGCGATGCTGGTGCGGGATCTATATGACCTTCTGGAGAAAGTGATTGATCGCTGCCGAGATGTAGGCAATGTTGTCTCCTACATCGCCATGAAGAACGCTTGATCCAGGCGTCGCTTTCGTTTCGTCTCTCTCCAGGTCATCCTCCCATGACGCTCATTCTTTGCGTGATTCTTGTCGCCTTGGTGTTTGAGTACATCAACGGGTTTCATGACACTGCCAATTCGATTGCCACCGTTGTCGCCACCAAGGTGCTGAGTCCGCGCCAGGCCGTCGCATTGGCGGCATTCACCAATCTGATTGGTGCCCTCTGGGGAACAGCCGTCGCAAAGACGATTGCGGCAGGGCTGGTTGATACGAAGGTAGTGACGCAGGAAGTGCTGCTTTGTGCGCTGCTGGGAGGTATCGTGTGGAACTTGGTGACGTGGTACTGGGGACTACCCTCCAGCTCCAGCCATGCACTGATCGGCGGACTGGTTGGGGCTTCCGTGGCGATGGCCAACAGTTGGAGCGTCGTGATATGGTCGCAACCTGACGCCGAGCATTGGTACAAGGGGAAGGGATTGCTTTGGAAGGTATTGGTGCCGATGTTCACTTCCCCTGCCCTCGGATTTCTGATTGGCTTTCTGCTGATGGGGATTTTGTATTTTCTGCTACGCAACTGGAAGCCCCGGTGGGTTTCATCGGTCTTTGGCCGAGCCCAGATGGTCAGTGCCGGTGCGATGGGATTCATGCACGGAACCAATGACGCTCAGAAGACGATGGGCATCATCGCTCTGGCGCTCCTTGCCGGTACGACCGATGGTCAGTTCGACGGCCTTCCCCAATGGCTCAATTTCCTTCGTGTTGAAGTGCCTTCAGGGAGCAAGGATTTCGAGATTGCCATGTGGATCAAAGTCCTCTGTGCGGTGGTGATGGCGGCCGGTACGGCCGCCGGGGGCTGGCGGATCATCCGCACGCTGGGGCACAAGATGGTGCGACTTCAGCCGGTGCATGGCTTTGCGGCTGAAACCAGTTCGGCCTTCGTCATCGGTCTCGCTTCCTGGCTTGGCATCCCTGTCTCAACCACTCACAACATCTCCTCTGCCATCATGGGTGTGGGGTCGGCCAAGCGATTCAATGCGCTCAAGTGGACTGTGGTCGAACGGATGGCATGGGCCTGGATTCTGACGATTCCGGTGTCGGGTGGGATCGCGTATCTTTTGGTCAAGCTGCTTTCGGTAACCGGGGTGATTCTTCCTGCAGTCGCTTCATGACAATAGCCCTTCAACCACCTCGCCATCGACGTTGGTTAGCCGTCGCTGGATCCCGTTGTGGTAGTAGGTCAACTTGCGGTGATCGATTCCTAACAGGTGCAACACAGTGGCATGGAAGTCCGGCCACGTCACCGGCCGCTCGACCGCCCTCCATCCCAACTCGTCAGTCGCTCCGTACGCACATCCTCCTTGAACACCGGCCCCCGCCATCCACGACGTGAAACCTTCCGGGTTGTGATCGCGGCCCAGCCCCTTGACTCCTTCTGGGGCGTTGGCGAAAGGGGTTCTCCCAAACTCGGTGGTCCAAAGCACCAGTGTTTGGTCGAGCAGACCGGAGCGGGCTAGGTCCTCCAGGAGTGCGGCGACGGGTTGATCGATGCGGAGTGCTTCGACGGCGTGGTCGGTTCGGCAGTCTTCATGGCTGTCCCATCCGTGGCGAGGCGATCCACCGAAGCAGCCGCCTGAAAAGATTTGGACAAATCGAACGCCTCGCTGAATCAGGCGGCGAGCAAGCAGGCAGCGTCGCGCTCCGTCCACCGTCTCGGGCCGATCGAATCCGTACAGCTTCAGCGTCTCCTTGTTCTCATCCGAGAAATTCAAAGCTTCCGGGATGGAGACCTGCATGCGTGCGGCCAGACGATACGCCTCGATGCGGGCGTCCAGCGCATCCCGGTCGGTGCGCCCGGAGGCATGGTTGCGATTCCAAGTTTCCAGCATTGCCAGCGCTTCCTGCTGAGCATGATCCGCAAGGGGAGTGCGTCCAAAAAGATTAGGGATGGGAGCGTCGGAGGCGCGAAGCAGGGAGCCTTGATGCTTGGCAGGCAGGAACCCCTGGCTCCAGTTGATCGCACCACCGCTGGGGAGACTTCGGCTGTCAGGCAGCACCACAAAAGTAGGGAGTGAGTCGTTTGCTGAGCCGAGTCCGAAGGAGAGCCAGCTGCCGAGCGATGGAAAGCCATTGGCTTGAAATCCGGAGAGCTGCTGGAAGGTAGCCGGTGTGTGATTGGCCGTGTCCGCTTTCATCGAGTGGATCATCGCCAATCGGTCGACTTGCTTGGCCAGGTTCGGGAACAGATCGGAGACCCAGAGGCCGCTTGTCCCATGTTGCCGAAACTTCCAATGGCTTTTGGCCAGCAGGCCAGCACTGCCAAAAAAGGTATCGGGCTTTTCGGACCCACCCAGCGCTTGCCCGTCTCGCTTCTCAAGTTCCGGTTTGTAGTCGAACGAATCGATCTGGCTGTATCCTCCCACAAGTGAGATATGGATCACCTGCTTGGCTTTGGGCGGTGATGGAAGGCCGGCATTCGGATCGGGCGTGTCTGCGTGTAGCGGGCGATCGCGATCGAGCAGCGTCCAGAGTGCGGTCGAAGCCAGACCGCTTGCGGCGAAGCGGAGAAAGTCATGGCGATTCGAGGATATGTTCGATTGGATACGAGCCGATTTATCTTGCATCAGTCCACCGTGATCCATTCGTTCGTATTGAAAAGAAGTCGACAGACAACAGTCAGGCCGTGCCGAATTCTGAGATCGATGGCCTGTTCAAGTTCCGCGTCGGTAGGATCGCGCAAAAGCACTTGGCGCCATAGCTGCCGGATCTGTTCCCGCTGGTCGACTGCTTGCCGTTCCACCCTCTCGGCCAGCCGCTCGGATGCGACCTCCACCAGCGGCTCATTCCACATCGCCAACGCCTGCGAGGCGGTGGTGGTGCGGGTTCGGGTTGCAATGCTTGCCGAGGGATCGGGGCAGTCGAAGGAGTCGAGCAGTCCACTGCGATCGCCGCGGACACGCCATCGGTAGATGGTGCGCCGCGTTTGCGACGGCTCCCAGTCCTTGTCGAAACGATAGTAGTGCGCGGCACCAATAACATCGATCGCCACATCCCGATAGGGTGGACCATAGGGGATTGGATCAAGTAGTCCGCTGGTAGCAAGGAGGCTATCTCGTAACTGTTCCGCATCCAAACGTTGCGGGTCACGACGAGCCAGCCAGCGATTGCTGCGATCGGATTCCAGCGTCGATGGATCCCGAGGCTGATTGGATTGGCGATAGGCTTTTGAAGTCACTAGAAGCCGATGAAGTTGTTTCAGTGAATAGCTTTGCTCACGAAACCAGCAGGCGAGAAAATCGATCAGTTCGGGATGCGAAGGTTGGCCGCCTTGAAAGCCAAGGTCGTTCGGATGACGGGTCAGGGCCTGACCGAAGTGATGGTGCCAGACGCGATTGACGATAGCGCGATGGAACAGCGGATTGTCGCGGTGGGTAATCCATTGAGCGAAGCGGAACCGGCGGAGGGCTTCTTCGGAAAGGGGCTGTGCGGTGAGCGGCATCAAGGTCCAGGAGTCGACTCCTTCGGGAATCACCTGTATCGGTCCAGGCGTTACTTCATGCAGCGGTTGCAGCACATCGCCGCGGCGAAGGACGCGAATTGGAGTAGAGGGCCGGGGTATATGACTGAAGACCTCCAATCCCTTCGCCGCCTGCTCCAACCGCTCAATTTCTAATCGCCACTGGTTCCACTGGGAATCGGTGGAGTCCGGGATTGGAGCAGAGGTCCCCGCATAGATCTGCACGGCCCATTGATTCGCTTGGTACTGGACTGCGTGCAGTGCATGAATTCCTTGATGATTCCATCCAGAGAGGCTCGCATTGAAATAGACCGGCAATTGGGTGGCCGCCTGTTTTCCAGAGTGCTGGGTGGGTTGCAAGCCATCGAAGGATTCCTCGAACACCAGCTTTCCGTCGCTTCGGACGATGCGAAGATGGTCTATGGCAGCTGAGAAACGATCGTTGGCGATCGCGGGGCCAAGCCATAACGTGGCGTTGCCAGCGCCATTGCCCCAGTAGTCGATCGTGTGCGTCGTGAATTCCTGGGTTTGCCCCGCCGTGATCCAGGATGGGGTGGTGAGCAGGTGATCTGCGAGCGAGTTTTTTTGCGAGTCCCAGAGGCGCAGCCAAAGGGAATCGCTTTCCTGTGTCGCTTGGTTGGGGTTCTCCCATACGGTGGGGGAGATTCGAATTTCCAATCGATAGCGGTCTCCGGGCCGGTTGGCACTTGCTGGTAACTTCGTCCAAAGGGCGTTGCTGGAGTCGATCAGGGAAGATAGACCAAGCTGTTCTGCCCGCTTCACCAGCTGGTGTCGCAGCAATGCGATCTGTCGATGCAAGGCCGAGGGATCCTTTTCGCGTGGAACCAAGGCGACTCCGTGCCCGACGCTGGAGATACTGGCTATCCATCGGTAGTAATCTTCAGCTGGGATTGGATCGAACTTGTGGTCGTGGCATCGAGCGCAGTGGATCGTCAAGCCAAGAATCGACTGACTGGCGACTGACGCAATTTCTTCCAGCTCCTGCTGGCGTACCGTCTCCTTCATTGCGTCGCTGACCCCAGCGACCGTGTTATGCGGGCCGGCCACCCAAAACCCAAGAGCAGCTGCTGCTTCGTAGCCGTCTGGGGTCAATCCATCGGCGGCCAATTGCATCTGAACAAATTCGTTGTATGACAAATCGTGGTTGAGCGAACGAATGACCCAGTCGCGATAGTGCCACGCGTGATCGCGCGGCTGGTTGTATTCGAAGCCGTGGCTCTCGCCAAAGCGGACGATATCGAGCCAATGCTGGGCCCAGCGTTCGCCGTAGTGGGGCGAGGAGAGGCATTGATCGACCAGCTCCAGCCAAGCTTCGTCGCTGGGGTCGCGTTCGAATGCCTGAATCACCTCGAATGTAGGTGGAAGGCCGATGAGGTCGTAGAACAATCGGCGAACCAGAACGCGCGCTGGTGCCGGTTCCGCCTGTTGCAATCCCTGCGATGCCAATGCCCGATCAATCCATTCGTCGACCGGATGGTGCTTGGCTTCGGACGTGAGCAGATCGGTCGATAGTTTGGGGAGTGGTTGAAAGGACCACCAGTCGGTGCCGGCGCGGCGGTCGGTGGTGAAAGCGTAGCGGTTGAGGGCGTCTTTCGGATAGGGAGCACCCGCCAACAGCCATTGACGGATGATCCCTTTCTCCGAAGTGGAAAGAGGATCCTCAGGAGGCATTTCGTTCGATTCGATCTGCGTCCACAGTCGACTTGCCATCGGGGATGCAATATCGATCGCCGCGCCGGAAGTGCCGCCGTCAAGTGCAGCGGAATGGGATGAAAGATCGAGTCCTCCTTCGGGCTCCGTTCCTGCGTGACAGGTCAGGCAGCGGGTGACGATCAAACGAACGGCCCCGGGAGGTTGGGCCTGGGCGGCGGATGGAGAAGCCTGCCAGAAGAAAGTGGGCCAAATACCTGCCAGCCAGGGAAGGAATGAATAAAGAAACAACGGGGTACTGAGTTGTAGGGGCGAAAATCGCGTTGGTGATTTTCGTTTCATGATTAGCCTTTCCATTGCGCCTTGGTATTTGCCGAGACCTTTGGCTTGGATGGCGGGCCTTCGCGGCTTTGACTTGGATTCTAGAAGTATACAACGCCCCTTGTGATGACTTGGCATTTTCGTGCCCCTGGGGTCCACGCTCGCACAACTTAATTTCAAGTCGCCAAAAGGTGGCTGAATTCGGGGGGGATACGGTTTTAACGGTCCGGTCTTTCGTTGCAGAGGATGGCATAATTCCGGTACATTGAGGGGGTAAGTCCGAGCCTGGCACGGTCGTGACAAGCCGATAGGTAACTTATTTTACCCGTTGAGATCAGCATGAACCGAAACGGCTCGATGTCGAAGCGATGGAGTGATTGTTTTCAGCGGCAAGGTCGTCAGGCCAACAGAAGGAAAGCGCTTGCTGAACAATCGCCCTCTTCCAGCGGCAGACGTCGACCGCTTCGACTGGAGCAGTTGGAGTGCCGGCGCTTGCTGGCGCTACTGCCGGTCCAGGAACCGATCATGCTTGGAGACATAGTACCGGGAGAGTCCAGCAGTTCGATCGAACCGATCGTGACGCTGGGTAGCGATACATTTTTTATCGAAAACTACGGCGAACTCTGGGTGACCCGAGGGCTGGTTGGCGATGCGAAATTGATCAGAGACTTTAGAGCCAGCAACGAAAATGTGTGGATCGACGACTTGACTGCACACATCGACAAACTGGTGTTCCGTCGAGAAACCCAGCAGAGCGGCACACAAACCATAACCGAGGACTTCCTCTACTACGATCCGCTATCGGGCGAGTTTCACACATGGTTGACTCTTGGGCCAAACCAGTATGCTTCATCAATGTGGCCCAGCGTTTTTGTTTCCGATGGCAGTAATATGTACTTCTCGATCGGAGATAGTGAAGCAGGATATACGCTATGGAAGGCCGACGGCGATCTAGCAATCACTAACCTTTTATCTTCCTCTGCTACCGAGGGTGGAAGTTACCCTATTGATTCGATTACCCCCATCGGTTCCGAAGTGGTTTTCACAGCGGAAACGAACGATTACGGATACGAACTTTGGGCGACCGATGGCACGGCGGCAGGAACGAAAGTCATTCGGGACCTGATCCCTGCAGTTGGACAGTCGTTTCACTATTCCGGTGTGGAGGGGCTGAACCGCGGACAGCTTGGATCGATGAAACAGGCCGATTTCGATGGTGATGGGGCGGTCGACTTCGCGTTGCCAGGCGAGATACTTTTTGGAGATGGGCAAGGTGGAATCCAGCGGGTTTTGGCGTATGGCGACTTTTCCTTGGAACAGTTAGGTAATCTCGATTTCGCTGTCGAGATTCTCGACTTTGATCGCGACGGAGATGAAGACTTGGCGATGGTCATTCAAGGCCTCGACCAAGTTCGCATCTACGAAAACGTCTTTTATGGTGCGATGAACTTGGCATTTCAGCTTCCGGTTTCGGGGATCTCTCGAACCCTGGCAGTTGCGTCCATCGACAGCGAACCGGGAGACGATCTTTTGGTTGCCGTAGGAAACAGCATCTACCAAGTTCTTTTGGGGAATTCGATCTCTTTGAAGCAGACAGCGGTCGCCGTCGGTCAAGGGACGATTGATGAACTGCAAGCGAGGGATCTGAATCGCGATGCCCTGGTCGATTTGGTAACTACCGAAGCGTCCTCTCCGTTTGGCCAGGAGAGCCTGCGATTCACAGTTCTGATGCAGAACCAGGATGGAAGCTTTCTTTCCCAAAGTCGCGCCACGCTGTCTCAGAACTCTTGGCCCCGTTTCATTCGCTTGGCGATCGCAGATTGGAACTCGGATGGATTGGAGGATATCCTTTTCGGCGAAATGTCCGTTTACGGGCCCAATGAGTTTGGCGTGATCTTGCAGGCACCAACAGGATTCGACACACCGATCACTTGGAACACATTACCAGGGAGATTTGCTGCTATAGAAACATTGGAATCGAGTGATGGTTCCTCGGGATTCGTTTTGATTGGAGTCCATTCGCCTAGCCAGTGGCTGGTCTATCCGCTGGCAGAAAACCTTCCCGCACTGGGGCAGCCGATTGGACTTGCGATGGATAATCCACCAAGCAGTGTTTCGTCTGGCGACTTCAATGGCGATGGGCTTACTGATTTCGCCATGGGGGATGTAGGTAACCAAATCGTCACCTACACGAGCTTCGGTAATGGAAGTTTCGGCATCTATCCTGCCAAACCACTGACGGGTGAAGCGGTCACTTCGGTAGCTTTCCGCAATCCGAGTGATACACAAGACACCATCCTGACACTCAGTCATGTCCAAAATGCAACGCAGGTTAGCAGACGAGGGATGATCCATGAGATTCTGGATGCGCCGTTAGGTTACGTTCCCGAAGTGGTGCTTTCGGGTAAAGCAACGAGAGTGCTGGCAGAGTCGCTTCAGGGTGGAGCAGCGAAGGATCTAGCGATGCTTTTTCCGGAAGGGCCTTACGTATCAGTATTTCAGGATGGAAGTTTTCTTCAGGATCAACGGATTTCGCTTGGCAGCGGTGCTGCGGACATAGCGACAGGCGACTGGAACAGCGATGGCCGATGGGATCTGGCGGTTAGCTATCCCGCCGCACATCGGATCGTGGTCTATCAGCAGGATTTGCAGGGATCGTTTGCCCCGGCCATCATTCGGGATCTCGCCGGGGGTGGCGAGCAGTTATTGGCGGTCGACTTAGATTCGGATGGCATACGCGACCTGCTGACCCCGGACACCACTGGCGGAAAGTTATGGATATTACCGGGGAGTGGAGTTGGCCTGGGAGCCACCCAGCAAATCTCCATCCCCGGGGGACCGGAATTGGTCCAGATGGCAGACATGGATCGGAAGGGAATGCTTGACCTGGTAGCCGTCACCGCCGACTCGGGGCTTGTCGTTCTGCTTCGTAATGCATCGGGGGACGTATACGCGACGCAGAGGGAAGAGATGTCGTCATCGGCTCTGGACCTGGATCTGGGCGATATCTCTGGGGACGGTTGGACCGATGTGATCGTAACGCCGACGACAGGAAGTCAGTCGCTGGTTTACTACGGAGCACTAGAAGGTTACGTCGGATATGAGATTCCGCAATGGGTGGGATCCGGCATGAGGCAAGCCGTTGTAGGATCGGTCGAAGGCGATACCGTTCCCGGGATCTTCACGTTGGTGCAGACCCTGCCTGGAGGGATGTTGGACACCCGGAGCTTTGGGTTTGTCGTAGAGTTGCGGCATGACGCAAATAGGTCGTATCCAATCAGCGAATATCCCTTCGCGATACCCCGTGATCCTAGCAATGATTTTGTTTATTTTCAGACCTTTAGGGACGACGAGTTCTTCTACGGTTATTCTTCCTCTTACCATCTGCCTGGGTCTTATGCGTCTTCGAAAAATGCCCTCTGGGTGACTGATGGAACTTCTGGTGGCACACGGATGGTGTACGACTTCAAAGACCAGTCGTCTTATGGCTGGTACGCAGGCCCCAATTATCTCCTCGGTGGTGTCACCAATCCGGCAACGTTCGAGCGGGAACTTTGGGTATCCGACGGAACCACCGGAGGTACTCAAAAATTGATGACGTTCGACGACCTGGGACAAATCTTTATCCCGCTTCATGGAAAGATCTATTTCGTAGCAAGCTCTCTGGACTTTGGAAATGAATGGTGGGAAACAGACGGGACTCTGCAAGGTACCAAGTTAGCCCTCGATCTCGTACCCGGTCCAGCATCCGGCGTGTTTTACGGGGCCAATGCCATCGGAGCCCCGGGAGGCTTTTACTTCACGGCTTACACTCCCGATCTTGGGAATGAGCTATGGTTTTCCGACGGCACCGAGGAAGGAACCTATTTGGTTGCCGATTTATATCCGGGTCCCCAAAGTAGCCAGCCCGAGAGATTTCATTGGACTGGTACCACGATTGTTTTTGATGCGTTGAGTCCGGGATTCGGTAGAGAGCTTTGGGCTTTGGGGGGCCCCGAGTACGATTTTGGCGATGCTCCCGACAGCTATGGGACGACCTGGACCGCCGATGGTGCTCGCCATCGCCTGGGAAGCGGCCTGCGTTTAGGAGCCTTGATCGACTCCGAAGCCAACGGTGCCCCCCTGTCGCTTGGGATGGGCGACGACAGAACGGGAAGTGCAGATGAGGATGCCGCTACCTCCGTACCACGCCTAGTGCAGGGAGCCATGAATCCCGTCACCTTGATCGCCAGTGGCAAGGGATATCTGGATCTATGGCTGGATGGGAATCAAGACGGGCTGTTCAGTCACCCGGAAGAGCATTTTACGCTGGGCGAGTCGGTGCAACTTTACCCTGGTGAGAACACCTTCCACTGGTTGCTCCCCGAATATGTACTGCCAGGAATCACCTACGCAAGGCTGCGGTTCAGTGCTACCGGCGGATTGCTGCCGACAGGGGATGCAATGAGCGGGGAAGTGGAGGACTACCGCGTTGTCATTCGCACTAGTGAGATGGAGTCGGACTGGCAAAATCCTAGAGACCCATTCGATACCAACTATACGGGCGAAGTCACCCCCAGCGATGCACTGGTTGTCATCAACTACCTGAATTCAGTTGGCCAGGGCACCTTGCCACCTCATCCCGGAATTCCGCCGTTTTGGTACGACGTCAATGGCGACGGGAGCGCTACACCGCTGGATGCTCTTCGTGTCATCAACTACCTAAACTTGGCAGGAGCCAACGGAGAAGGAGAAAACTCGATCACCTCGATGATACTGGTAACCAGCGAAAGCGGTTTGGGATTGCCTTTTGCCAGCATGCAGATGATCGGTGCACCAAGCGATACCGATGACAGTCTGCTTTGGGATGAAGTGGAGCTGATTTCCGAGGAGACCATCGATGCAGTCGCTCTGGGTGGTGCGGATGAGACAACGAATGAATTATCGGGACCTGGGGACGATCGAGCTTACATAACTACCACCGAGTCGGTCGATCAGGTGATGACCGATGCCGAACTGGAGTCGATACTGATGGCAACCACACCGCTGCAAACTCAGCTTTCCAGCTTCTGGATGGAGCTTCGCAAGCGATATGCGGGGAAATTGTAAGAGAATGACCGCTGATGGCAGGTTGGATGTGCGAGACCTTGAGCCCACCGATATTACGTAGGGTTGATGATCGCCGAAGGGAATCCGAAGGTCCAACACTTGGGGCCCGACAGCAACCCAGCCATACCGGCAACGAACGCTTAGCTCCGGTGTGCTACTAGGTGGCATTCACAGCAATTTCGATTGCTTCTCTCATTCCATAGCGGCTTGGGTGAAAGCGTTTTCCCGCTCACCACGGCCACACATACACAACCCAGTCGCGATTTCTGGTGTCTGGCTACGGACCAACCGCAGCATTCCTCATGCAGGACATCCAACAGTTTCCCTTGGATGGTACTCTGGTGGGTGAACAGTGGTCTGCATGATCAAGTGGAATATGGGAAGGACGCGCGCGATGCCAATAGCGGGATGGTTTAAACCGGTTCTCAGTTGCGGTTGCAGACTTTTGCTTCTCTTGCTGCTGGTCGGTTTATCGCGATCTGCGCAGGCGGAGGTTCGATTGGCTGGAGTGTTCCAGTCCCATATGGTGCTCCAGCGCGATTTGCCTCTGCCGGTCTGGGGTTGGGCTGAACCTGGAGAAAAAATCTCCGTGGTACTGGGAGCCCTCCGCAGCAACGCCGTCGCCGATTCGAAGGGTAGGTGGGAATGCATCCTGCCACCGTCCCCGCTACAGCCTGGTCCTGTGACTTTGGAAGTCACGGGAAGCAATCGCATCGTCCTGGAGGATTGTCTGATGGGAGACGTCTGGCTTTGCAGCGGACAATCGAACATGGAGTGGCCAGTAGGGGCGTGTGATCGTCCGGACGATGTCCGGGCAGCAACTGACGAGGGGATTCGGCATTTCGGGGTAGAGATGCACTTCGCCTCAACTCCACAGCAGGATGTCCGAGGCAGATGGCAGGTGTGCACCCCGGAGACGGTTGCTGGATTTACTGCCGTAGGCTACTACTTCGCTCGATCGGTGCGACGAGAGGCGGGGGTACCGATCGGACTGGTCCGGTCGTCTGTGGGAGGGACGAACATTGAGCTCTGGATGTCACAGCAGACGTTGATGGAGACGCCGTCTCTAAAGAGTTACGGCGATCTGATGCGCAAGTCCCTGGCACAGCATCAGACAGACATCGCTGAATCGTTGGAAAGTGTCGAGAATTGGCTGACGGTGGCGAAGAAGGCAAGAGCCGAAGGGCAACCGATTCCATTACCACCTGCCATTCCCGAATATCCATTTGGCGAAAAGCTATTTCGTCCCCGTTGCGTGACACTGTACCAGGGGATGATCCATCCACTTTTCCCGATGGCATTGCGTGGCGTCCTCTGGTACCAGGGAGAAAACAATGCAGGATCGCCCGAAGATGGGAGAATGTACTTCGAGAAGAAACTCGCAATGCTCAAGCAGTGGCGAGGCGGATTCCGCAATCCTAGCCTTCCTTTTTACTTCGTGCAGCTTGCCAGCTGGCAGCAGCCGACGGACGACCCCGGTGATGTCTCGGGCTGGGCCGACTTTCGCGATGCGCAGCGACGCTGCCTACAGATTCCGGAAACTGGGATGGCTTCAGCTGTCGACCTTGGCGATGCCCTCGATATTCATCCGAAAAACAAATGGGAAGTAGGCCGTCGATTGGCTCTTTGGGCATTGCGCGATCTTTATGGGAAACCCGTTCATGCATCAGGCCCATTGTTTCGGGCGATGCGGGTCGAAGGGGATCGAGCTATCCTGGAGTTTGATCAGGTTGGGTCAGGTCTCATGGTCGGAGAATACGACGCCACCGAAGGCGCGAAGGAAGCCCGCAGACCACTAAAGCGTTTTGCCGTGGCAGGTGAAGATCGGAAATGGCATTGGGGTATTGCTGAGATCGACGGAGATAACGTTGTGGTTCGTCATCCTGAAGGTCTTGCACCTGCGTCTGTCCGATACGCGTACTCGATGAATCCTGAAGGGGCAAATCTTTACAATCGCGATGGACTTCCCGCTTCACCGTTTCGCACCGACGATTGGTAACTCAGATGGTCTATTGCCACCTGCATAATCTGAGTGTAATGGAAGCGCTGGGCTGGAAGATTGAGCCGCACGAAACTCCGCGCATTCGACTGGTTTCGTCGTACACCGTGGCTTTCATCTTCGAATCGATCGCCATCGGCGATTGCAACGAGAGAGGTTCGAACAGGGACTTGGAACCTATCCTCAAGCCCGCATAATCCTAACCCGCAACGCAAGCAGGGGACAGTTCACCGATAGGTTCATGGTCTCCGGGCGTGAACTGCTGCAAATCAGAGCCTGCATGGATGCAGGCAATTGGATTGATTTCAACGCGAAGGACGAAGCTTTGCCGATCACCACGGTCGATCGACATACTGAAGTTTTCATCCCACGCAGCTTGAGATATTCCTTCAGGAAGTGGATGCGGAACTGAATCGCACGGCCTGGATCCATCAGTTCATGGAATTGCGCTGACAAACGCCGATCGGACGTTGTCGAACGCTATTCCAAAATCACCGCCGATAGATCGCTAGGAATCGTGCGTATACGTACGTTTTACTGACCACTCAGAACCTTCACGACAGGCGTTTTTGAAGTTGCTCTGCTCCAGAAACAATTCCTGGTTGGTACGGCCCAAAAACAGGGGATCGATGCTTCCGGATTGAGTGGAATGAGACGCATCGCAAAATCGGAACGGAACGCTTCGCTCTGCTCTATTCGCGGGCACAAGGTCGGACCATCAAAGCGATTGCACCGAGTTAGTCGGTTCATTCCAACCCAAGGCAGAGTCTTGCTAGCTACCGTAGAACATCGCCAAGCAAAGAGAGCTAGCGATGAGGGTTTGTAGCGATCGAGAAAGGGATGTCTTCCCTGCTCGAAATTCCGACAGCGTTCCTCGGAACAACCGATACAGATGTTAGGTTCGCGCAGGGTGAGGTGGATTGCTTTGCGTCTATGGGACCGAGACGAAAAATTGGATGGAAGCCCAGGACGCAAGTCTGGGAAAGAGTGACGCCATGCCAGAAAACAAACGAATTGAGACATCCATACCGGGTTTGGCTGCTTTTCTGAGACCAGCTCAGAAAGTCTCCGTTGCCGCGTTCTTACTCTGTTTGCTGCAGACTTCCACCCAGTCGGCTCCCCCAAATGCCATCGTGCCCGGCACGGGAGTACAGTTGACGCAGGTGGGAGATGACTTTGAGGATGAGGGTTGGGAGTACCAGCCACTGAATCCAAAAAGCAGCGAGGATATCGACGAACAGCAGAGGCTGCCGGCTGGTAAATCGATCAACGGCCGTTGGTATGAAGGGATCAAGCGTGGGCATCCGGATGTTGTAAAGCGCGTTCCGACACCGGAGGGAGGGCTGGAGGGAAGCACCGGTTCCATGTTGATGAAATCGCTGCAGACAGGAATTCCCAATCGTCCAAGCGGAACGATGCACCAGGATGATTTCATCGCGAATGTTCAGTATCGGCTAGGCGGTCCCGTCAGCGTGGCTCAGACGCCCAGTGTGACGACTCGTGTATTTCTCCCACCGATTGCCGAATGGGAAAAGCGATCGGGGCCTCAGTTTGCGTTTCGCGCTGCCGTCGAAACGACTATCCAGGAAACCAAGACGAATTTCCTCTTTCCGGTGACTCGGGATAAAGAGGAGATCTACTGGCCTGGAATGTTCATTTGTCTAGAGAGCAAACACCAGACAAAGAAGGAGCATGATTACGCGTACATTCGCATCCGAAGCGACCGACGGGGGATCGATTTCAAGGGACCTGCAATCGAAACGACTGGCTGGTGGACGCTGGGGATGAGCTTTACGCCGGATGGGATGGTCCACTATTACGCCAAGCCCGGGATCGATGAACTGACACAAGATGACTACATCACCAGCCAATACCCTTACGGTTATCGGTGCGAGCGGTTCCGGACCTTCTTCTACAACGTGGTCAACAGCGACGACGGAAAGACTTGGAGCACTTCCTGGATCGTTGACGACCCGAAGATGTATGTGATCCAGGGTCAGAGGGCCGCCCAGCGACCAGCGGCTACAGGGACCCGTCGGTAATCATCTGCCGGTAGGAATCGAAATAAAAAGGGCCGACTCGGATGAGGAGTCGGCCCTTTGACTATTGTCTGTCGTGCTATTGAACACGCTGGCGACTGAGCCTACTCGACCACCTTGGCATCAATCCAGCTCATCAGACCACGCAACCGCTTGCCCACCTGCTCGATCGAATGCTGCCTCTGAAGTCGTCGTGACGCCTTGAAACCTGGTGCCCCGGCCTTGTTCTCCAGGATCCATTCCCGCGCGAACTGCCCGGTTTGGATCTCCTTCAGGATTTTCTTCATCTCCTTGCGGGTTTCCTCAGTGACAATGCGAGGCCCACGAGTGTAATCGCCGAATTCGGCAGTATTGGAGATGCTGTATCGCATGTAATTGAGCCCGCCCTGGTAGAGCAGATCAACGATCAGTTTGAGTTCGTGCATGCACTCAAAGTAGGCCATTTCGGGCTGATAGCCGGCTTCCACAAGCGTATCAAAGCCAGCCTTGACCAATTCGCTGACACCACCGCAAAGCACCACCTGCTCTCCGAACAGATCCGTTTCTGTCTCTTCAGCGATCGTGGTTTCAATGACACCGCCTCGGGTACCACCAATCCCCTTTGCGTAGGCGAGTCCGATCTCTTTGGTGGTAGGGCTGGCGCCCGCACCCATAGCGATCAGGCAGGGCACACCGCCACCCTTGACGAATTCGCTTCGAACAAGGTGGCCAGGACCTTTGGGAGCGACCAGGAGGGTATCGACACCCTTGGGAGGTTCGATCTGTCCAAAATGCAGATTGAATCCATGGGAGCACATCAGGACATTGCCAGTCTGGAGGTTGGGCCGAATTTCGCTTCGGTACAGATCTCCTTGAACCTCGTCAGGAAGCAGAAGGTTGACCACATCGGCCTTCTTCGTCGCTTCTTCAATGCTCATCGGTTGGAAACCGTGGCTGACCGCCAAATCGTAATTGCGACTGCCAGGACGCTGGCCGATGATCACTTGGCAACCGCTGTCACGAAGATTCTGTGCTTGCGCATGTCCCTGTGAGCCGTAGCCCAGGATAGCGATCGTCTTGCCCTTGAGCTTACTGAGGTCGGCATCGTTGTCGTAATAGATCGTGGCTGGCATGTTGTTTCCCGTTGCTTCGTTTGCTTACCAGAATGGAGGACGCAATCCAACGTCTCGCGTTCCCGCTTCAAGAGCCATCTACTTTGATAGCCCTTACATCGTGTCGGCTGGGCTGTCGCCGACGTCCGTGTGCCGTCCAGGATTGGATCGAACCATCGCGATACGTCCGGTTCTCACCAGTTCCTTGATTCCATAGGTCCTCATCCGATCGATGAAGGCTTCGATTTTGCTTTCCCGTCCCGAGATTTCTATCATCACCTCGTCGGCTCCGACATCGACAATGCGGCCTCGAAAGATGTCGACCAGTTCACGAACTTCCGATCGCTTACCTCCCGGAGGGGCATGCACTTTGATCAGCATCAAATCCCGCTCGACAAAGTCAGACGCACCGATATCGTCGACCCTGACTACGGTGACAATTTTTTCCAGTTGCTTCCGCACTTGTTCGAGCACCCGGTCGTCACCTACGACGACGAAGGTCATGCGGGAAAGATTGGGATCTTCCGTTTCACCTACCGCCAGCGAGTCGATGTTGTACCCTCGCGACGCCAGCATCCCAGAAATGTGCGACAGAACTCCGGGGACGTTCTGAACCAGTGCCGACAGCAAATGCCTCATGACGATTTCCATGGCGGTCGAAAGCCGCAAAGCGAAAGTTTGAGAGGTTACCCAAGCCATCGCCTCACTTCAAAAAGGGAGAGGTCGTTATCGTACCCCACGCCCCCAGTTCGCTCAAGCGACCAGACTCATCCCAAATCGATCTCCCAGCATGAAATCGATGCGGAAGAGTAAGTAAAACTGATAATGCCAGCGGTGGTTGGGAACGCTTTACGTAAGAAGGCGAATAGGAAGACTGGTAAGTTACTTCGGTGCCGCGTGTCGAATGGATTTGATTGGTTGTCGATTGGAAAAAAACCTCTTCGCGTCCGCGCTAGGACTACGCGATGGTCTTTCCAGCGATTGCAATTCTCAGCCTGCTTATCCGCATTCGGTCGGGAAGGATGCTTCGATTCGTCCCAGGTATCTCCGAAGAGATCACATTGTTCGCGCTCGCTGAGCGGGAGATGGGCGCTTCCGGTCGCTCGTTCGTGGCTTGCGAGGTAGAATGACTAATCGCAAGTTTGGGACGGCATTGCGGGAAACAGCAACCCACGCTGCAAGTTCGAGCGACCGGGCTTGCGCGGGAAGTCTGGAAACCTGGACGGAATTGGTTGGAGGAAGCATGCTTCATCGGATTCCTGTGGAACAGTCGGGACTGCGCGGCAAAATGATGGCCGATGCGGTTCAAACCTGCGTGCACTGCGGATTTTGTCTTCCCACCTGTCCAACCTATCAGGTCCTGGGCGAGGAAGCGGATTCCCCAAGGGGTAGGATTGTGTTGATGAAGCAGGTGCTGGAGGGAGACCTGGCACCTGAAGAGGCAGCTCCCCACCTGGACCGTTGCCTCGGTTGCCTAGCCTGCGAGACTTACTGTCCCTCCGGGGTGCCCTACTCCCAATTGCTCAGTCCCTACCGGGATCTGCAAAGAGAAAAGTCGAAGCAACGTCCCTCCTTGGCCCGATGGATGGCTCTTCAAACCCTTCCTTTTCCATGGCGTTTTCGATGGGCTCTCCGATTGGGGAAGCTTGCGAAGAAATGGAATTTGTGGACTCCCGCAGCGCTTCAGCCAATGCTGCAGATGATCCCAGACCAATTACCCAAGGCTCAGCAGAAGCAGCAGACGATTTACCGTCCCAGGACCACGTCTCGCTACCGCGTCGCGTTGCTGGAAGGATGTGCCCAGCGGGTTCTGGCCCCGGAAATTCATCAAGCGGCGATCGAGGTACTGATTCGCAATGGAGTGGAAGTGCATGTGCCATCCGAACAAGGCTGCTGTGGAGCACTTGCTTGGCACATCGGCGATGGCAAGACGGCGCAGCAGCAAGCAATGAAGAACCTCAAAGCCTTTGAAGGAGAGTTCGACGCGATCGTAAGTACGGCGGCTGGCTGTGGATCGGCGATGCATGAATATCCGGTGCTCTTCGAGGGGAGTTCGACGCAAAATCGTGCAATGGATTTTGCATCCAAAGCCTGCGACATCCTGACCTTCCTCGATCGCATCGGGATCGATCCTCCTCCTGCCTTGGCGCGGACGGTTCGAGTCGGTTATCACGATGCCTGCCACCTAGCACACGCCCAGCGGGAAACGGCTGCACCTCGCCGCCTGCTGAAATCGATTGAAAACTTGGAATTGGTACCTATTCCCGACAGTGATCTGTGTTGTGGTTCGGCCGGAATCTACAACATCGAACAGCCGGAGATAGCGGACTCATTGGGGAGAAGCAAGGCCACGGCGATTCGACAGTCTCGTTGTGAGCTGGTGGCTTTGGCCAACATCGGTTGCCAGATGCAGATCGCCAGACACCTTCAGCAGGAGTCCAACGTTTTGCCAGTTCTGCATGTTGTACAAATCCTAGCAGCGGCCTACGAAGGACGTACCCTCCTGTAGTCTGACAACTTGATGGATGTCATGGAAAGTCAGGGATCATCGCGTCAAGCTTGGGCTTCGGACCAGTACGAACTGCTGGACTGCGGACATGGTTGGAAACTGGAGCGGTTTGCTGGCAGAGTGATCCAGCGTCCCTCGCCGGCGGCAACCGGCAAGTCTCAGCTTCCTGTGACTCGATGGCAACCAGACGATAGCATCGGAACGGAGGTAGATGCAGACTGGGTGCATCATCGACCTGCGGATGCGACTTGGACGATTCGCTGGCGCGGTCTGCACATGCAGTTAGCCTTTACGCCCTATGGTCATCTGGGGCTCTTCCCGGAGCATGCGTCGCATTGGGAATGGCTGCAGCAGCAATGCCGAAGGGCGTCGCTCCGCCAGCCAGAGCCTTCTGCATTAAATCTCTTCGCATACACTGGTGGCGCGTCGCTGGCGATGGCCGACGCTGGTGCACGAGTCGCTCACGTAGATAGCAGCAAACCGTCGGTGGCCTGGGCGCGACTCAATGCGCAACACAGCCTGCTGTCGGATCATCCCATCCGATGGCTGGTCGAAGACGCGCTGAAATTTTGCCAGCGGGAGGTCCGGAGGGGATCCCGCTATCATCTGATCGTTCTGGATCCACCCGCCTATGGCCATGGACCAGATGGCAAGCGGTGGCAACTGGATTGCGACCTTCCGACGCTGCTGGATTCTATTGGGGAACTGTGGGCCGACGAGCCTTCTGGTTTCCTGATCAGCGGCCATGGAGACGAAAATCAGGTAGCCCGGATGGTACGCGACTCGGTTTCCGGTTGGGGAAGCACCTTTCGAAGTGGCTGGCAATCCGGTCGATCGATGCTTTCAGGATCCAACTTCGTATCTCTGGATGCTGGCTTCTGGATTCGATGGTCACCGAAATGAAATCGATTCACTTCCAAGAAGTGTGGCTTGCTCCATCGATCGTCATGCCAGATGCTCGGGACCCGACTCATACAGCCTCCTCGCCGCTTCGATCGATTCGCGATCAAGCGACCGATGGCGGCCTGTTTTGACGATCTCGAACATGACGCTCGACTCCGACTTATGAAAGAGTCCCAAGCAATGACCGAGTTCATGCAGAACAAAGCTTTCGATGTCATGACGAGCGGTGATTTCCGAACCAACAGAGCCTTCATTGGCCCAGAGGTGCTTTTTGTTCAGACAGATCGGCAGTGGTGGCTTGGTCACCAAGTGCATGTTGGTTTCAGGGTAGTCTGCATGAGCCAGAATCTGTTCCGATAGCAGGTCGTGCGGGTCGTCATCGGGCGATGTCCATTGGACCAGGATATCGCTGCTTGCAGGCGCAGCAATTCTCCGGATCTCCATTCCGATATCGGCGCTATTCCAAGAGGCGACAGCACGATCGACTGAACTGTCGAAGTACGATTGGCTGACTTTAAAAGGTAGACCACCTGGCTTGATCGCAAGCGTCAACTTGCGTTTCTTCCATCCCACTTCGGCATGTTGAAGCCACTCCAGTCGCTCCATTCTGCCTTCCAGCGAGGGTGGCACCAAGCCCCGTGTAATCCGCCAGAGACCACATCGTGGCATTCCGAGATACTCTGCATCCTCCAAGGTAAGCTTTTCCGCAGCAACTTCCTCCGACTGCTTTCGTCGCAACAACCGATTGACTCGGACCCAATCCGCCAAGGATCCCGGAACTGGCTCGTTGCCCCAGTTTCGATCAGTTCTTGGTGCTCGCGCATCCAACTCCCCAGTGGGAAGCGATTCCAAAGTAGCAGGGGCTTGGCCACGGCCACTCCAGTACGACTCCAACACCGGATCGGTGAGTGATTTTCCCACCAGATTCTTCAGCCGATCTTCAGGTTTTCCATCCGACACATCCAGCTCCATCGATCAACAAGTTCTGGCTGAATCGCAAACGTTTGTTGCAGGGCCTCAACCAAATAGCCATGGATGGGTGCTTTCCGGAAGGAAAGTCGCTATTCGTGCCGATTTACCAAGCAAGCATTGCGCTCTGAGGCATCGCCTTTTTGCTCCACGGCGCTAGCGGATCGGCGGCAGCTCGCCATCGCCCTGAATCGACTCGGGAGCCACATCCTGTGGCTTGATTTGTTCGCCCACCGGTGGGGTGGCGATTTTGGGAAGTGGGACGTAGAGCACATCGTCCCGCGTCGATTTGATTTCGAACTTGTCTGTGACGGTAATCTTCGCATCCTGCGCTACACCATCCTTGGTGTAATCGATCGTACGTTCCACCTTAGCAGATTCCGCTTCCTCTGCTGGGGCCGACCCAACGCAGGGGACAGCCTCCTGAATCTCTCCCAGTCGTTTGAAAACCATCATATCGCCTTCGAAAACCAGTCCGAACAGGTCAGCGGTCTGGCAGTTCCCGCATTCAGCTCCCTGCATGACCTGTGGGCAGTTGGTATAGGGCAGGAAGCCGACGTAGCGGAACCCATAGAGACGCTTTCGTCCGGAACCGTCACGTCCAAGCACCGATTCGTAGTAGCCAAGAGGCACATTGGTTGCCTTAACGGTGCAGGAAGGCCCCATCATCCGCTTCGACGCATCGTCACCCCCGCGAGCTGCCGGGATGGGGAGGTTTCCCAAAGCACCGATCAGGCTTGCGGCTGCTTCCATGTTCTCGTCAGTCTGCGAGTCCAGGTTCTGGCTGATTTCGGTCAGGTTCCATCCATCTTCCAGCTTGATGCTGACGTCTGCCGTCCCGAATCCGGTTCGAACATCGATCGCATATTCTTCCTCGAAGTCAGGAAGATAAACCAACTGAATATTGACGTATCGAGGGTCAGGAACGGTTGTCGTGGAGACGGTCTTCTCTTTTTCCGACGTCGTAACCTCAGCAACGCCCGAGGTGACCATGAGATAGGGCTTCGGTCGGTAGTAGCGAATTCCCTTATCGTGGACCGTCGGGTTCGGCAGAACTCGGACACGTGGCGTACACCCGGTCAGACCGATGATGTTGGAGGCAAGAAACACCAGCAATATGGCATAACGCATCGGATGGGCTCCAAAAGTCGACCAGATAGGATGCTGACTTGCACCTACATATCGACGATCGGAGAAGACGCTCGAATTCTTCTGGTAAAGCACCAAAAAAATCAGGGCAATTGGTCAAAGTGCTTCACAATTTTTGAGAGATTTGCCTGATCGAAAAGCCTTGCCATGACAGCATTTCAGCCGCCCTTCCTTCGTTTGCGGTTCATGGTTGCGCCATCATGAACTTCATGAACTGCCGCTCCACCTTGGCTATCTCGCCAAAATGCTTTTGAAATTGTTCTATCCTCGTCTTTGCATCGTTCTCCCCAAGAGGATCCTGAGACGCAAGATCTTTCAGGTAAGCGATGTACTGCTTGGTTTGCGTTTTCAGAAGAAAATAGGTCAAAGCCCAGCATTCCGCATAGGCATAAGCCGATGTGTCTGCTTGTCGGAAACGACTGTCGTCGCTGATCAATTGCGTCAAGGAATCCGCAGTTCGGACGGCAAGATAACGCTTGAAGATCATCAGATTGTGCTGATTGATCTTGCCGATACTCCGCCAGCCGGAACCATGGGAAGTGTCGGGGGATTCGAAGAAGACGGCCAAGCCTTCGCTGACCCAAAGCGGATTATCCGCCAACCGCACTTGAAGGCCCGAATTGTAGGCTAGCTGATGAACCGCTTCGTGGACGATGGTTGCGACTGTTCGCTCCGCCTGAGGCTGCGCGAGAATCCTCTGCACCAATTCAATCCGATCGACATTCTGCCCGGGAGCGATCAATCCTTCGATGCCTGTCAGGTCAAACGAAGAGACTCGATTGGACATCATGTGATAGTAGCCCAGCATCGACCTGGCCGCTTCGCCAAGCTCCGTCTCTGCATACCGAAGATAGCTTGTTTGATCTTCGAAAACTAAGGCAACCAGTGGAAATCGAGGTTCCAGCAATTCAACTCCCCGGGACTTCCAGAAATTATAAAAGCCTCGATAAAGTCGCTCAAAGAGTGCGGCAGTCCATTTCGCGTAGGCATCCGAGGTGTTGTAGCAGAAGATGTAATGATCGGTTCGATGGATACGAAAACCAGCCGGCATCTCCTCGAGAAGTGCCTTGCTCATTTCTTCCTGATCCCAAACCACCAGCCCCCCCTGCTCTTCCCGCCGCTCTCGCATCTCTTCGGGCTGTATCAAGCTCAGCCGACCACTAGCTTCCAGAAGTAGCAGCCCTCCATCCTGAGCTTCCAGTTGCACTTCTCCTGTCAATGTTTGTCGATCCTGTGGCGTCTGAAGCACCAACGAAACTAGAGGACGATCGGAATCGGCATCCTCCTGTCCTACCAAAAAAGAAGGGGGCAAGAGGGTACCGACTGCGAGGATGCAAAGCCGGGCAATCCAAGAAGGGACTTCAAGTCGGTTGGGAAGATTCATAGGTTGGCATTCCTGAAGCCGGGCAATCTTTGTCCACGGTCGCCAACTGGCAGTTTATCAAAACGTTATCGAAGAAGAGAGGGCGAATCCTTGCGTCCCGTCGAAGAAATCAATTCACCGCGCGATCCCAAGAGCGATAAGTAAACAGAGGCGAAAAGCCAAGACTTGCGAATCGCTCAGATCTCTCCTGTGAGCTTGAAGACGTTGAAAATGGTCGCGATGACCATTCTCGAAAGGCTATCGACGGAGCCGAATGATCCTCTAGCCGCATTCCGCAACGGATCACCTCGCATATCTTCAGCGAGCGACTCAGTTCTTCGTAGCACCGCCACCATGCAGTGGAGAGCCGTGCATTACGCTCCATCGGTATCATTCACCATCTGGCGATGGTCGCTAGTGCTTGGGTTCCGCATCGCAATCGCGCCCAGAACAAGTGCGACCAAGGCCAAAAGGAGGCAAAGACTGGCCTCTTGATAACGCACTCCATAATGAAGCAGTTCAAAGATCCGGCTGGAAAGCGTACTGACTCCTGCGGGAAGGACCAGCAGATAAGCACCCAGCTCCCCTATTGCAAGCCACCACGCGAGGACGATGCCACTGGCTAGCAGGCGCCATGAGCCGCGTAAAAAGTCGGAGGCTACATGATGAAAATGGGAGCGGCCATCAACCAGCCACAATTCGTGTTGCGACTTTCTCCAGGAGTTCCATCGCCATAGAAGCAAAAGGAACAGGACAGGAGTAACCCGCAGCAAGTTTGCAGCGATAGGAAATGCAAGGGTGCGGTGGGACCACCAGGAAAGAAGAGGGTGAGAGTTGGACAATCGAATCAATGCCAGCGCAATGACGGGGCCAGGAAGAGATAGAATCGCGGCGTTCAAGGCCGCCAGCCAGCCATCTTTGGTTCCCTTCATACCACTAAGCCAGAGAAGCCCAAACGCCAGGACCGAAGAAATGAGGACCGAGCCGCTTGCCAGAAGAAATGACCAGTACAATTCGGGACCAAAGTCGGATAGTCCCCCCCATGATTCGACCAGCCTTCCCGGAGAAAAGAGCCCTGCCCCATCGGCTTCTACCTTCCAGCCTGCACGAACCGTCAGAGCGGTGATAGGAACAGCGAGGATTAGTAGGACCGAAAGCCAAGCAGCCAAACGGATCCATCGCACGAGGGGATCACCAACACGAAAGATTGGCGTCAGCTCATTGGCCGATGAGTGCTCATGTCCTCTACCCCATCCGACGGCCCAATAAGCGATCGCTCCCAAAATCAGCATGGGCGTCATCGACATGGCGATGGAGCCCCAGGGGGCAGTGCCACTGATGACGTCCATGTGGATCCCTTCGCTCCAGGTTGGGACCCGGTACAGGTTGGTAACCAGCATTTCTCGCAGTGTCCAGCTCCCCGACAAAATGCCGGCGATCAAAGATGCGGGTAGCAGTGCCGGCAGCCAGACAGACCGGACAACGCCGATCTTTCCGCGATCAATCCAGGCTATCGATTCGAAGGAAGTCCGGATGCGATGCAGGCTGACCAGCATCGGAATCAATGCCAAGGGGGTTGCCGCAATCCCCTGAATCCAGCTTACAGCAGCGACACCCACAACACGGGAAGCAGCGGCGCGGGTCTGACTGATGGGCCAACCACCCGCGAATTGCCATAAAGACTCCCAGCAAGCGGCCTGCACATAGAGTGGCAGTGCCATCGAAGCGAGAATGGCAATTGCGGGCCATTTAGCGAAATGGCCTGTCGTCCGAGTCGCCGAGATAGCGGCGGGAATCGTCAGGCAGGTGGCAACCAATCCCGACCCAAGGAAAACAGCGATCGAGGTCGCGGCTACGGTCCAGGCCATTTTGGGCATCGCCTCGCTGCACTCGAGTAGCTTTCATTACGCCTGTGCCAAACTGGAGTCGGGTGGCGAGTGCTGCAGTCGCATTCTACGCACTTGCCGATGATTTGCAGCGAGGACCTTAAACAGAACTTGGTCGACCTTGACTTCCAGGCCTTCTTCCGGGATTCTTCCAAGCCTAGAGATTAGAAGACCACCTAGGGATATGTAATCCTCGCCAAGCGGTAGATTCCATCCCAGTTTGCTGTTGATTTCGGCCACTGCCACACGCCCTTCGGCTTCAACCCAATCGTGCGTCTCATCATAGACGATCTGATTTGCTTCTTCTTCGTCCGCTTCGTCTGCAATCTCTCCGACAATTTCTTCAAGTGCATCCTCGATAGTCACAACGCCTACTGTCTGCTGGTATTCGTCGACCACGATCGCCATATGATTGCGTTTGTGCAGGAAGTCTCTAAGAAGTTCATTGATCAACCGATTTCCGGGGATGCGCCATGCCTCCCTCAACAATTTCCTGAGCCTGTCTCGGTCGATCGGTTGAGAATCGGAAATCGAACCTAGCAGATCCTTGACGAAGAGAATGCCGAGAATGTTGTCGAGTGATCCCTGGTAGATCGGAATACGAGTCCTACGCGAATCGATCACACTGGCGAGGATCAATGATGGGTCCAAATCGATATCGATCGCATCGATATCGCTACGGGGAGTCATGATGGAGGCGACTTCACGTTCATCGAGGTTCATGACCCCTTGGATCATGTCGCGAATGCCTGATCCCACCAGTCCCTCGCGTTCTCCAGCATGGACGATCGTTCGGATTTCATCTTCAAGTGATTCTTCGGCGAAATCCTCATCCAATGGCTGGTCGCTCAGTCTTGATCCGATCCACTGAAAAAAATCTCCCAGCGTCGTCAGGGGCCTGAAGAGTCTCGCGACTAATTTCCAGAAAGGCCAGGTGTAGAAAAGAAACCGGGTGGCTCCCGCGCGAAACATCACCCTAGGCAACCAGTCCTGAACGAACAGCAGCGCCCAAGTGGCAAGGATCACGGCGACTACGATCGGAAACCTCTGAGCCTGGAAGGCCGACTTGCCCTGATCCTCCTGGAACCAGTGGAAAATCTGCCCCAGCCAGAGGAAGCCAAGCCCGATGAGAAGTACGTTGCCAAGCCATGAGAGATATCGTGCCGCAGCGACGGCCTCATCTTGCAAGTCGAGAATATCCCCGAAGCGATCGCGGCGTCCTCGAAGTCTGCAGAAAGACTCTAGAGACCTTCCCGAAAAATTTCCCAGAACCTGGGCCCCAAAACCACCGATCAGCGAGAGCAACGCTCCGAAAACCATCCAAGCTGGGAACTCCGTGGAGGTCATCGAACAGGCTCCTGGCTATCGTTCCCAGAGGTCGGAATGTCGTGGCCCCAAGTAAATCGCTCCATACCATCCAGATAAGCCGTGGGACAGCCTGCTAATTTCAAGTAGTGATATTCGGCTCGCTTCATCTTCTCCAGGCCTGCTGGATCGTGATCGTCATAACCAAGCAGGTGAAGCATACCATGGATCAGATAAAGCATCAGTTCCCAATGCGCGGTCCATCCCTCCTGCTCCGCAACGCGCTTCGCAACATCCCAGCACGCGATCAGTTCCGCCTCCAGTCGCTCCCCATCCCCCAAAAGGAAACTAAGGCTGTCGGTGGTGTAGTGATGCTGCAAATGGCGAGCATTCAGTTGATGCATCGTCTGGTCGTCGACAATCGCAACGCTTATTTCGCATTGCCGATATCCGGCATCGCCAGCAATCTTCCTGAGGATTTCCGATACCTCTTCGTTGCTCCAGCTGGCATCCCGTTCGCCATGCAGCCAGGACCACTCGACCACCATCGCTGAATCAGTCACGAGGAGCCTCCCGATTGGGTCGGGTACTTGATTCTGCCATGGTAGATGGCAATCAAGCTTTTAACCAGACTCAGTCGAATCTCAGCCAATTGATGCAAAGTCAATTGGCACTCGTCGAACTGCCCATCGGCCAATCTTCGGTTGGCCAGATCTTCCACAAGCCCTTGGATTCTGGATGGCGTCGGTTCCACTAGCGTTCTTGCGGCGCTTTCGACGGCATCGGCAAGCATTAGCACGGCCGCTTCCCGAGTCTGGGGTTTTGGACCAGGGTATCGATAATCGATATCCGACAGTTCGTCTTCAATTCCTGAATCCTTAAGTCGCTTGGCAGCCCTTTTATAAAAGTACTCGACCAGCGTGGTCCCATGATGCTGCTCGATGAAATCGATCACCGATTGCGGTAAATGGTGCTGCCTAGCCAAGTCGGCTCCATCTTTCACGTGTGCCACGATGATTAAGGTGCTCATCGCTGGTTGCAGACCGTCGTGGGGATTGGATCCAGGGGACTGGTTTTCTACGAAATACTGGGGCTGAAACATCTTGCCGATATCATGAAAGTAGGCTCCAACACGGACTAGCAGCCCATTGGCGCCAATATGATCTGCTGCAGCCTCTCCCAAGGCAGCCACGTTGATCGAATGGTTGTAGGTGCCGGGGGCTTTCTGAGCCAACTGGCGTAGAATCGGATGGCTGGCATCCCCCAGCTCCAGGAGACTCAGATCCGTCATCGCCTCAAAGGCCCGCTCCACCAAGGGCAGGAGACCGGTCATAAGTGCCCCAGCCAGAAGGGCGAACAGGGAGTTTCTGAACAGTGGAGTCATCCAGTAAGGCATCCGAAAGGAGACCGCACTGGCAGTTCCAGCAGATGCGTTTTGCGATCCCCTGACCATCGAAACAGTTAGGATCTGATCTTCCATCAGCATCGCTGCCAGAGTCGCCAAGAAAACGATCGCTGCAGCACAGAGCCCGACAACCATCAAGCGAGTCCGATTGCGAATGCGGCCTGTAAAGAGCACGATTGAGCCGGCGGCAGCCCAAAGCACCACCAATTCGCCTACCGACCATCCGCTGATCAGAGTTGCGATCAGAGTGATCACCAGCATCAAGATCAGCCCCAACGAACGACCGTACGCGATGACGGCGGTGAATGCCGCAAGGGAAATCACCAGGACTTCGGCTCGCCAAGGGTCTTTCGAAAAGATGTTTGCAAGCACAATAGCGATCGAAACGAAGGCAACCAGCCTCGCCAATTCGTCCGCTTCCTGGAAGCGAGCTTTTAGCCCCAACCAGTCGATACAGAGCCCCACGAACAGCAAGGCTCCGATGAATACTAGAAACAAACCGACGGTTCGAAGAAGGCGATCCACCCAGTTGCGGCTTTGCCGCAACCATTCCACATGCTCCTGACGCAATAGATCGAGGTCTTCGTAATTCAAAGGCCGTTCGGCGGCAGCCAGAGGGGTCACCCCTGGCAGAAAGGACACCATCACCTCCTGTACCTGGTCGACCGCCGCTTTTCTCGCCGCGTCGCTGAGGTCATTCCGATAGACCAACGTCTCGGGTAAGCGGGGTACGGCATACCGGTGAATCGCCTGTGCAAGTTGATTGGAATAGGGTGCCGTCAGGCAGTCTTTTAGTTGATCCTTCAGTCGCGTTAGCAAAAGCGGGACATGATGGCTGGTTCTTAGATCGTCGATGCTCTCTTCGCTGGTCTTTCCATCTTTTCCAAGGACCTGGATGAGTCGCTGATTCCCTTCTTCCAGTCCATGCCCCAGCTTCTTCAGCACGCCCCGAGTCTCCATGGGCTGCATCGCTGCCTCCAGTGCGTGATCCAGACCGGCTCGCTGCTCCTTGGTCGCCATCCCCTCCCGTATTGTCTGAATCAATGCCTGCCGGTCGGCAGGGCTCAGCTCACTTCGATCCTCCGTATCCAGCGGGATGAACTCAGCCACTGCTTCCAGGAGCTGATCGGGATCCTGGGTATCGGCTATGCGAAGCACCCGATCCTTGATCGCGCCACGCAGTTGCACGAGAGCCTGCGGGCGGTTTTCGTAGATGCATTGCACCTCCCGTCGCCGCTGATTCCTCTCGACGGCCGTGCGAAGCAGGTCCGGGCGTTGGAAGGAGATCCGGGGAACCAAGGATCTTCCCGGAACATCCCCAATACGATAGGCAAATGGTGGGTTCCAGGCCCCGGTCAATGCCCAAAGAAGGGCAAAGACGCAGAACGATATGGCCAATTGCTGCAACGTCAGACGCTTCAGCAACCAACTCTTCCAGCGATCCCAGGACGATGGCCCAGTCTGAAGGGACGCGACGCGTTCACTTCGCGTCTTCTTGGGCGTTGAGATAGTCATCGAATCTCGAAACTCGCCAGCGCGTGCATGATTCGATCAGAGCCCTTGCTCCATGCCTCCAGATGGGGAATAGCCGGACGGTTGCGACGGATGCTCGTACGCCTTCACGATTCTGTGCACCAGAGCATGCCGCACGATATCTGCTTCCTGAAGCTTGGAAAAACCGATTCCAGAAATCCCTTTGAGCCTCTGCACCGCATCGCGAAGCCCACTGGTCACACCTTGTGGCAGGTCGATCTGAGAGATGTCTCCGGAAATGACCATCTTAGCCCCCTCGCCCATTCGCGTCAGGAACATTTTCATCTGAGCGACAGTAGTATTCTGGGCTTCATCGAGGATGATGAACGCGTGATTCAACGTTCGGCCTCGCATGTAAGCAAGCGGCACCACTTCGATGACTTCCTGTTCCATCAGGTACTTCGCCTGCTCGAACCCCATCATATCATGAATCGCATCCAGCAACGGGCGCAGGTAGGGATTCAATTTGGCCTGCAGATCCCCCGGAAGGAAACCTAGACTTTCCCCTGCCTCTACCGCCGGGCGCACCAGAACGATTTTTCGGACCTGTCTGGTTTTGAAAGCTTCCACTGCCATCGCCACCGCAAGATAGGTTTTGCCGCAGCCGGCAGGTCCAATGCAGAAAGTCATGTCATGCTGTCGAATCGTTTCGACGTAGCGCGCTTGCCCGTCGGTTCTCGGTACGATCCGCAACGTCGGATGATGGATCGACAGTTCCCTCTTTTCCGCCCCCACGAACGAGCCCATCGGCTTGGTGTGAGGCTCCGAAGACGAAGGAACCGACGTCACGATCGTGGCAGCGGCCGTCGGATTGCGATGACGCTCCAACTGTTCGGTCGCCGATCGAACAGCTTCGGGGCTTCCGGATATCTTGATCAACCCAGCTCGGTGGGTGATCGAAACACCAAACTCCTGCTTGATCTGTCGGAGGTTTTGGTCATGCGGACCAAACATGCGAAGCACCGTCTCCGGGTCAGAGATCTGCAAGGTGGCTTCGGATATCCCTTGGTTTTCGTCCACTCCACTCCTCATTCAAAAAAACTTAGCCTCGAACCGCAGTGTTTCGCGAGGCACATGAAGGACTACAATCGCTGGGCACAGGTTCGTCTTGCAAGTGCCGAAAAGAGCAAAGCGATCCGATTCCTTTTACTTGTTGCTGAACTCCTGCATTGTACACCGATCTGCCATCACGGCCACCAAGCACTTCCGCTAGCTGGTGACAGAGGCTACAAGCTGCAAAGCAATACGGGTCGTCGTATCCCAATGAATTAGCCGCTGAGCCAGGCAACTTGGTTAAGGCCGCCACACCAAACCCGCGGCTAGGCTGTAATAGCCGACGACGCAGGCAGGAATGAGGGCATCGGTAATGTCCCAGATCCCACCCAGCCCGGGAAGCCAGCGGCTGCTATCCTTGATCCCCGAATAGCGTTTTACGGTCGACTCCAGCAAATCCCCCATCAACCCGGTGGCGAAAAGCAGAATTCCCATCAGTGCCGCACCCGCAACTTGCCACATCGAGGCTTGGCCGGCGACCAGTCCGGGAAGCCACCAGCCGAACCAGCAAAGCGACGCCAAGAGCGCCGTGATCGCCCCTCCCACCGCACCTTCCACGCTTTTTCCGGGACTGATCGATGGACAGAGTTTGTTTCTTCCGAAGGCTTTTCCAAAAAAATAGGCTCCAACATCCGCAAGCTTGGTGACGGCAACCACCCCAATCCCAGCCAACAGACCAAACCAACTGGGTTCTATCTGTCTCAACAGCACCCAAAAGCTGATGGGAATGCCAATGTAACCCACCACGGATAACTGAATCAGCCAACGCTTCACCGCAACGGCCCCCTCGTCTCCGTACCGGCGAAGCAGAAGCAGGCTGGCCGCACCAAATGCAGCCAACATGCCGGCAACCGGTAGGCCGGATGCACTCATCGGACACTCAGTAGGATAGGGCCGATTCATGATCCAACGATAGAACCAAGGCAGGGCAGTTGCGAGCATAGGAAGCATTGCCAGGGCCGCGGCTTGGTATCGATCAACCAACGCCTGCCCACCGGTGACTTGCTCAGAAGCAGAAAAATTTGAACCTTCTTCTTTTGCGGCCTGCGACAATGCCGAAGCCATCTCAAAGGCGGTCGCCCCCCCAAACATCATCAGCATCGGAATCAGCCAAATGCCATGTACCGATCCTATGGGGTACCAATGGTCCAGCGCCAGCGATAGAACGATGATTGCAATGAAGACTACCGAGCTGGCCAACCGTGCTGCGAGCATTCCAATCCCCAAAGAGACTAATCACTGGATCCTCCTCGTTGGCCACCAGAAATCGACCCGGTGCTGGTCGACGATTTCATGGAGAACTGGCACAATTCGGAGCTGACGGCGGGCCGAAAAGTGGCTCGGTTGCCTATACTGAGTAGACGGCCCGAACCGCGACCGATTTTAATCGCGCACTATTGGAAATCCTATCCCTGGAACCTATCGTCCAAAGCGGACAAGTGGCGTTCGGTTGCAAAGCACCATCATTGAGGTTTGGAATGTCCAAAGGAGATGCACAAGCCTGGCGAGATTCTCGCCTTCCCGACGATTTCTTTCGAACGTCCACGCCTGCCAGCCCTTCTGGAGACGAGTCGATCGACCAAAGCTCCCCCAGACGCCAGCCGTGGCGATTATGGCTTTTTTTGCTGACTCTGCTGTCTCTTTTCTGGACCGGTATCACCGCCTGGTCACCGCTGGTTGCTCTGGAAGAGGTATTCAGCAACCAATCTTGGATGGTTGTCCGACGGATGGCACTTGCCAACTGGGTGTCGGCAGCAATTTTTGCCTGCAGCCTTCTGGCTATCCTGACTGCCCACGAATTAGGCCATTACTTCATGGCAAGGTACTACCGCGTCCGTGCAACCCCTCCCATCTTCATCCCATTTCCGTTCATGCCCTTCGGAACTTTGGGTGCCGTGATCGCAATGGATGGAAGACAGGCTAATCGCAAAGAAATCTTCGATATCGGCTTGGCCGGTCCGCTGGCCGGACTGGCGCTCATCGTGCCCATCCTAATCCTCGGCATGCTCACCCAATTCGCCCCTGGCTTCGTTCCGCAAGCCTCCTTCCAACTCGGGCAACCTCTCCTGGTTCAGTGGGCGGCTCAATGGCTGAACCCCGCAGTCGTTGCCAATCGCGCCGGCATTCCGAACACGGAACTCAATCCATTCCTGATGGCCGCCTGGACAGGCCTTTTGGTGACAGGTTTGAACATGATTCCAATGAGCCAACTGGATGGAGGCCATGTGATTTTTGGCTTGTTGGGGCGGAGGAGCAAATGGTTCGCCTACGGAGCGTACGCCGCCTGCGTGTCCTACCTCATCTGGACACGGCAGCCTATGTTCGTCCTCATGCTGTTGCTCATCCTGGCCATCGGAATCAAACATCCACCCAGCCGCGATGATACGACTCCCCTGGGCTGGTTCCGACAATGCCTCGGGTGGTGCTGCCTGGTGCTCCCTTTGCTTTGCGTGCCGGCAGTTCCCCTGGAAGTTCTGCTGTGATTGGGATCACAGATTGCGAAACTCTCCACCGACTGGTGGCGGTGGCAACAAAGAACTGGACAGCTCGCTTACGGTAGCCACCATCGCTAGGTGGTATGTCATCCCGATGAAGCGTAAGGCATGGCTCTCCACCAACTAGTGGTTATGGCTGCATAGAGCTGTGTCGGTCGCTTGCGTTAGCCACCATCGCTAGGCGATAGGAGTTTCCAGCACCACACCGGACCAACGGTGGATGTTCTCTTCGCCCCCTCAGTCGAGCAGCATCCTGCCCTACCAACGATCCTGGGAACCAGAAAGTTGCTGCTCCATCGAATCGGCTTGCCAAGCCAGTGAGGCAATGGTTTCCAGAAGCTGGTTGACGGTCAATGAGCCAAGGGTCAAGTTCGATCGAATCACCAATAGTTCGGAAGATCCCGTTTGCATCAGCGAGAAGCCGCCATGCAACAGGTGCTGATTCATTCGAAGCATCGTTGCCGCATTGGAGGGATTCATCGGACCGCAGACAGTCCAAAGCCCCACGTACTCGTCGCCCTGATCGCTCTTAAGTCCAAAGTCCACTTTGACCTGCTGCCGACGAAACTGCCCCAGGGGAACATTCACCAAAAGATCATGGCCATTGCTGTTGACTTTCCAGCCGCGTTCGATCGCTGCCCTCTCAAGAAAACTTGTCGCCTGCTGGAGACTCAGGTTGGGATCGTTCAGCGAATCCACCGCCGACTCTTTCGTCGCCCTTCCTGGTTCTTGAGCAGCCGCCTTCGACACATCCGGAAATTCGACAGGAGACCGACGCTCCGGTTGCGACGGCATACGCCCCCCCATCCGCTCAGACATCTTCGCATCAATCGCCCGCTCCACCTCCTCAGGTGGCGTGATACTGGAGATGACAAACTGAACCAGCTCCAAGCCATAACGAGAAAACTCACCTGCTAATTTCACCCGCGCTGCCGCCGCCACTTCGTCAAACTTTTCCGGAAGCTGCAGCAAAGGGACGTTGGCTGTAGAGAGGAAATCGGTCAGCCCAGAGACAACCGAGTCCCGGAGGAAATCGTTGATCTCTTGCGTTGTGATCTTCCCCTGGGTTCCAACTAGGCTGTTAACTAAAAGGGATGCGTCCGACACCCGATAAGCAAACTTGCCGAAGCCTCTAAGACGAACGGCGCCAAAGTCGGGATCCCGGATCATGATCGGCTGTCGTGTTCCCCAACGCTGATCATGAAAAATCTGTTTGGCCACGAAGTAGACGCAAGCCTGAAATGGAGACTTCTCCCAGGGTGCATTGAGCATCTTAGAGAGGATGGGAATGTTGGAGGTAGTCAGACGGTGCACGCCCGGCCCAAAGCGATCCATCGCCTTTCCCTCGCGGAAGAATATCGCTTCTTGATTCTGCTGCACAACCAACTGAGCCCCATAAACGATCGCCGCCGTCCCACTCTCGGGCATGCGAGCCACCAACGCCTGATTGCTGGGGTCGTTGAAATCGATCACTTCCAGTCGCAATACCATAGCCATTCCCTCTCTTGACAGTGGCGTTTGCCCTAACGTCCCAGTTCCGCCAGCAATTGCCGTCTCTTTGTCCAACGCTCTTCAATCCGTCCAACCAAGATATTGCACTCCGCCCAGTTGATGGACGATGGATCGGTCTTGATCAACTCGGTCTGCAACTGGTCGATCAACAGAATGGTATCCCCGTCCCACTGACTCAGTTGCAGAGCCTCTTTGTCCCCCACCTTCCGGGAATTCCAAAGACTCGCTTCTGCTACAGGGATGGAACGCCAAAGTTCCTGCCTGGCATCCAGCTTCAATCGCAACTCCTCCAGAGGCCGAATCTGCTCCCACTTGCCTCCCTGCAAAAGCTTTTCGGAATGCTGGTGCAGAAGGTTTTTGCATTCCTGGAGACGACGCACCAGGTAATCACGCGTCAATTGATCATCCTGTTGCCTTTGACGCGCATTCTTGTACCCCGAATATCCAGGGATCAATCGTGCCAGCAAGTCGGTAACCTGATTCGACGAATCGCTCATTGCGAAAACTCGAGAAGAAGGAGACATCTGCCAATGTCGATACCGGACCGGCCATGGCTTCATCTACGACCGGATTCCAATAGGCCAGCATCAACCAACCGATCGCGGAATCCCCATTGTCAACGCAAACCAGCCATCAGGAAAGAGGGCGTATCCCCGGCCAATTCACTTTCCCTGGAATGCCCATGCCGCCGAGTGGACTAGTATGGCAAACAACCACCAAGCAATCACCATCTGTCGACGGCGGCTACCTACAGACATCTTCCAGGGACGGGCAAGCGCGCCCGCATCGCTAAGCACCAACTGCTATCGGTTCCCCGTCAGCCAAACAGCTCGGGTGCGATATCCTGCAGGTGATCAGCTGCCTTATGCACCGCATAACGGATCTGATCGTGGTTGTGTGTGCAGTTGATGAAGAAACGGAGTCTCGCTGCCGATTCCTCCACTGCCGGATACAGAATCGGTTGTACATTCACTCCTGATTCAAACATCCTGCGGGACAGCTTAAGAGCCAGCAACGAGTTACCGGTGATCACCGGCACTACGGGTGTATCCTGGCTAGCGCCGGTATTCAGACCCCTTCGACGCGCTTCGTTCAGGAACAGAGCTGCGTTTTCCCGGAGTTTTGTCACTCGTTGAGGTTCATCGTGAAGAACTCGAAGGCTTTCCAATGCCGCCGCAGCGTTTGGTGGGCTTAGGCCAACGCTGAAAACGAATCCGGGCGTGGTGTATTTGAGCAGTTCGATCAGTTCACGACGAGCGGCAATGTAACCACCGCAGCTACCGAATGACTTGCTGAGCGTTCCCATCCAGATGTCGACATCAGTGGGGTCGACGCCAAAGTGCTCGGAAATCCCGCGGCCGGTTTTCCCCATGGTTCCAATCGAATGGGCCTCATCTACCATCAGCCAGGCATGATGCTTCTTCACCACTTCGACGAAGCGGGGTAGATCAGGGTAGTCGCCGTCCATGCTGTACACGCCTTCGACGATCACCAGAACGCGTCGATGCTTGCGCCGAAGTTGCTCCAGCATTCCTTCCAGAGCTTGCCAGTCATTGTGCGGGAAAGGCCGACGTCGAGCACCACTGAGAATCGCCCCTTGCACGATGCTGTTATGCGATAGTGCATCGTGAAGGATAAGATCCCCTGGGCCGACAATATGGCCGATCACGGATTCATTGGTGGCATGACCGCCCACCAGGACAATGGCATCTTCAACTCCAATCCATCTTGCGATCGACTGTTCCAACGTGCGATGCAAGTCCTTCTCGCCGCTAACCAGGCGCGAGGCAGAAACACTAGTTCCATACTTCCTGGCCGCCGCCGCAACCGACTCGGTCACCCGCGGGTCGCCGCTCATCCCAAGATAGTTGTAGCTGGCGAAGCTCAACAGCTCACGCCCCGCGATGATTGTCGTATCGCGAGTCAGCCCCTCATGGACCGAGAAATAGGGATTCGGGAGCCCGGACATCTCAAACTGAGCCATTGTCTGCTTGAGCCGTTTGTATTCAGGAAGCTGGTCGAATCGGTAGTCCTCCGCCACCATTTCATGACCAACCGCTTCTTCGTTCGACTCATCGAACGACATATCCACCCGCATCCGGTGTTTGCCAAAGTGCTGGACAAGCGCGTCGGCCACTTCGCGAACGGTTTCGATCTCCTGTAGCACCTCTTCTGGGAAGCGTCCTCCGAAGGCGTTCTCCAGCGTGTGGGCAATCTGCAGACGCTCGATGCTGTCCAGCCCAAGATCCAGGACAATGTTGGTGTCCAGATCGAGTTGCTTGGCGCGTTCCTGAGCGACCGCACGGATGGCTCGCTTTACCAATTCGACGACTTCCGGATCAGGATCCCGCTGTTTCTTGCCAACCACGCGTCGCCTTGCATCATCACCAGCCGATGGCCTGGTCTCCATGGTGGATGCAGCGATCATCGGTGCAGCTTCTTCAAAGCCCTGATCCCAGCTTTCCCACTTCGCCACCACCCGCAGATTCCCCTCCTGGTAATCCCGCAAGCAGGCATGCCGCTGGATTTTGCCACTGGAGGTTTTGGGTAGCGAACCATATCGAACCAAATAGACGGCATCGGGAGGCAACTCGTGAATCTGTGTCACCACCCGGCGTATCGTTTGAATCACCGGTTCCCAATCGTCTTCCAGGCTCCGTTGAACTTCGACGGCAAGAATCAACTTTTCACGAGCGCCCGACACATCTGCAAATGCTGCGGCCGCACAGGATGGAATCGATTCATGACACTCCTCCACCGTCAATTCAATGTCCTGCGGGTAGCGATTGACGCCGCGCACAATGATCAGATCCTTGACGCGACCTGCGATGAACAACTGATCCTTGTGAAAAAACCCGAGATCACCGGTTCGAAGGAAAGGACCTTCCTGCTCAACGGTATAGGCATGGAACGTCTCCTTTGTCTCGGCTGGCTTGTCCCAGTACCCGTCTCCGACACTTGGTGACTGGATCCATACTTCGCCAATAGCCCCCGGCGAAGCAATCTTCAAGGTCTTCGGATCGACAATCTCAACTCGCTCGCCCGGCAAAATCGCGCCGCAACCCGTTAGAGCCCTTGCCTCAGGATGCGATGGTTCCACAACCACCACCTTGCGAGCGTCCAGTTGTCGCGAATGGAAATACTGAATGACCGGACGGGTCTCTTTGGGGCCCCCGCTGACAATCAGAGTAGTTTCTGCCATCCCATAGCAAGGCAGATGGGCTGCATGTTTGAATCCAACCCGAGCGAACTTCTCGGAGAATTGCTCCAAAGTCGATGCCCGCACCGGCTCGGCCCCATTGAACGCCACCCGCCAACTTTTCAGATCCAGCCCTTCCATCTCCTCGTCAGTGACTTTGTCGACGCAAAGTTGGTAAGCGAAGTTCGGGCCCCCGGAGACATTGACTTGGTAACGAGTTATCGTGCGCAGCCAACGTACAGGGTTCTGAAGGAAAGCCATGGGGCTCATCAGCACGCACGGCCTACCGACAAAAAGGGGCGCCAGAATGCCACCCACCAGCCCCATGTCGTGATAGGCCGGAAGCCAACTGCATCCAACTAACTCGGTGTTCAAGTCGAATGCCACTCCAATCAGCTCGCAGTTGCGAATCAAACTGGTGTGGCTGAGCACCACCCCTTTCGGAGTTCCTGTAGATCCTGAAGTGTATTGCAGCACCGCAGGAAACCGAGTATCCACAGGGACCTCCTGGAATCGCAGCGCAATCTGCCGGTCCACTTTCTCCGTGGCGATTAACTTCACCTCTGCCATCTGCCCAGGTAGCTGGCTCTCCCCTTCCACCTGCTTGCGCACAGCTTCCACCGTCAGGGCAAAGCGTGCCGAACAATCGTCGGCAATACCGGTAAGGCGAGCCCCTTTTCGGTTGCGCCGCGGTGGGAAAGCTGGGACGGCGGTGCATCCAGCGTACAGAGTGCCAAAAAACCCTGTCACGAACTCCAGGCAGGGAGGGTAGATCAATAAACCACGCTCGCCAACTTTAGCGTGCTGCAAAATCTCCACAGCAACCGCACGAGCCGCCTGGTCCAACTCCGCAAATGTGATCTGCTGGTCCGGACCACCTTCCCCGTCAGTGAAGTAATAGGCAACCGCATCCGGAGTGAGCCTTGCCCAATAACGCAAGCAATCGACCAAATGACTGCGCGGTGGATCGAAGGGTGACACTATCGGATGAACGTCAAGCACGGAAGATCCTTGATCAATCAAGTCTGGCGCTGGTTTCTTCAGCATGCAAAACCCCCTGCCGCCATCACCGTTAAAGGTAGCACATTCCCCTTCCGCGTCCAGCAGAACCCACCACTTCAGGTGGATCCCCTGGGGCCGCTCGACTCTCTTCTCTAAACATCGTCATCTGAACCACGATGGTGCAATGGGAAACCGCAAGCCAAAAAAGATCCCAACAGAACGATCCGTTTAGGAAAGACAAGTTATTTGGGGAAGAGCCAGAAATGGAGCTGGGCAACCATGGCTTATTGCAGGCACCTTGCCGATTTCCCCCCTAAAGATGAATTGGAACCGCTGATAGATTTCATTCGATCGCCGCAATTACACCCCCCAGGGATACGTTCTTTGGAGGGGGTGTTAATATCAGTTCGTGCTTTCCTAAATTCCTCCAAAAAAGCATTTGGAAGCCAAGAACTGCGTCGATCGATGAAATCCCCGATCAGCGATAGCTTGGAAATTCCAGCTTCGGCGACGATAGCGATGGACAGGTCAGTGGACCTTAACGCCGGACTTCGCTTCCCCAATGGCCCCCCCAGGCACGCTCGAGTTCGTCTGGATTGATCCAGGCGATGTCACCGGGAATGGAATATTTGAATGCGGCAACTAGGTTTCCCCACGCTAGTTGGTCTTGAAAGCTGTCCCCTCGCAACCAACCATGCATGCAACCGGCGCTGAAGGCATCGCCACCGCCCAATCGATCGACAACGGGGACGGGCCGAGTTCCGACATGCACAGCCTCCTGATCCCCGGCGGCCCAGCCGATCGCCCCCTGCTCACCCAGCGTCATCACGATGGTTGCATGGGGAGCCAGGTTTCGAATCGCCTTCAGGGCCTCGCCATGTTCGGCACTTTCGGGCACACCGAACAGTGCATCTGCGTCCCTTCTAGCGATGAAAATCTGGTCACACGATGGAAACGCTTCCAAGCATGCAGCACCTGCCTGCTTTGCAGACCATAGCTTGGAGCGAAAGTTCACATCCAGGCTAGTTCGGGCACCTCCCTTTTTCCCCCAATCCAGCAGCACCATGGTGGCCTGCCGGCACGATTCGCTCAGCCCTAGCGTGATGCCGGTGGTATGCAACCATCTTGGAGAGGTCATGTCGCCCAAAGCTTGAAGCAACTGTTCTGGCGTGACGCGTGCCATCGCCGAATCGCGACGATCGTAGTGCACTTGGCTTCCGCGCGGCGCGCCTGCCGGCTCATAAAAATACAAACCGACTCGATCTTCAATCGTCCAGATGAGATGGGAGGTATCGACGCGATGCATCGCTAGCTCTTGCTCCACCCAACGACCGATCGGGGAGTCGGTCATGCGACTCATCCATGCCGTGGAGTGCCCTAACCTGGAGAGCGTCGCGGCTGTGTTCGATTCACTTCCACCAGCGTGCAGTTCCAGCATCTTTGCTTGCGTCAATCGCTTGCCTTCGGGAGGGGACAACCGAATCATCGTCTCTCCCCAGGCGATCAAGTCGTACGGTCTGCTCATCGCGATTCCTTGGTTGCCGCTACAAATCGAGCCGCTGCTTCAGCAATGCCATGCCAATCCTGTTTCCGAAGCGCATTGCGATCGATCAGCGCCGAGCCGACTCCCACCGCCGAGGCTCCTGCCGCAAGATAATCGGCTGCATTTCCGACATGAATACCACCTGTGGGCACCAGCTTTAGATAGGGGAGCGGTGCCAGCACCTCACGAATCCCCTCCGGCCCAATCCATCGTGCAGGGAAGCACTTGACCCATGTGGCTCCAGCATCCCAAGCCTGCTGCATTTCGGTGGGTGTCAGTGCTCCGGGAAGAATAGGGATCGCCTGCCTGACAGCCGATTCGATGACCCTTGGCAGCACGATGGGGGACACTAGGAACTGTGCCCCCGATTCGATCGCCAAAGCTGCCTCCTGGTCGTTTCGGACACTGCCAATCCCGATAGCGCAATCCCCGTTCCGGAACGCGGGAATCATCTGCAATAAATGACGCACCACGGCTGGCGACTGTGGATTGGTCATCGTCAATTCGACTGCTCGCACCCCCCCATCCAGCAGCGCGCGCACCAACGATTCCGCCTGCTCCAAATCATCCAGCCTCAAAATAGCGATCAGCTTTCCGTCTTCCACCGCGCGTCGCACCGCATCGGCCATCATCGATCGCTCCTTTGCTCTCCGGGGGATCCACCACCATAGCTCCGACCAGCTACATGCCTAAGCACGTCGTCCAACTTCAACCGGCCTTCGTATAGCGTTCTTCCCAAGATGCAACCGGCCGCTCCAACTTCCAGAAGCTGGTCGATATCGTTCCAGTCGGTAACACCACCTGAAGCGATCACCGGAAATTTCGATACCTGTTGCAAGGCCACCAGCGCATCGATATTGGTTCCCGCCATCATGCCGTCTCGCGCGATGTCGGTGTAAACCACAGCAGCGACATTCTTCGTCTGCTCCTGGATCTGCTGCAGAAGATCACCTGCCGATTTCTGCGATGTCTTCTGCCAACCTTCGGTAGCTACTTTGCCATCTCGAGCGTCCAAGCCAAGCACGAGGACACCGGGATACTTGTCGCACATTTCGGCAAACCAATCCGGATGCTTGAGCGCCGTGGTTCCCACCACCAAACGATCGACTCCCAGATCGATCCAGCGCCGGATCGTTTCTTCATTTCGGATCCCGCCACCCACCTGAAGTGTAGCGCTGGCTACAGCTTTGCGGATCCCCCTCAATGCCGGCTCATTGGCCTGACTCCCCGATTTCGCGCCGTCCAGGTCGACGCAATGCAACCGACTCGACCCCTCGCCGATCCAGCGACTTGCCATTTCCGCGGGGTTCTCGCCAAAGACCGTATCGCGGGCATAATCGCCCTGCTGAAGTCGCACACACTTGCCCCCGAGAAGATCGATCGCCGGCCAGATTTCCATCCGATTCGTTCCCTTTGCTGCGCCCGTCCGTATGCCTCGAAACTCCATCAGAATAACCGCTGGCCATCTGCCGTAAACTCCTCCGGCTACAATAGTCTCTGTTGCATCTTCCAAACTTGCTCCAAATCTTCAGTTGGACGCGGTCTGAATGCCAGTCGCCCAAAACTCTCTCGAAGATCTCCAGCGCTTCGGTGCGGTGGTAGCAACTTTCGTCGACGCTTCCCTCCACCGCTGTTGTCCAGCCGGAACCCTCATATAGAAAGCCCGGTCTGATGATCCACCACTGTTGGTTCGCTCTATTGCTTGCTCTGTTCGCTGCAACGTCCCCTTCCCCCGCCAACCACCCCTTCCATATTTGCGTCGGCGAAATGGACTGGGATGAGGAGCGGGGATGCTGGGAGATCGCGTTGCGCCTGCATGCCGAAGATATCCAGCGTGAGATGGCAAAAATCGACGGGAAGGAGGTGGAGCTCCAGCCGGGCGAACTTCCGCCTGCATTGGAAAAACTTCTGGAGGCTCATTTTTTTATCACCCAGTCGCTCGTCGACCAGAAGCCGGACCAACGATCCTTGGAGCCGGAAACAAAGGGACTCGATGCGTCAAAGCAGGCTGAGGGAACCGCAGGGAACATCCGTTTGCAGGGGACCAAGGTCAGTCGCCTGGAGCTGGTCGGCACCGAATCGTCGCGAGGTTGGTTCTGGGTTTATTTTCGGCTGCACGAGTCGAAGCAGGAGATTCCAGAAGGAAGCTCATCCGCGAAAGTCGATCTCGTCCGCTTTCTTCACCACACCATTCTGCTGGATCAGGTAGAAGGCCAGTCCAACACGCTGCTGGTACGGAAAGGAAAGCAGCGAAAAAGCCTCACCTTTCAGGCCGACTCCAAGCGATCCCCCTGGCCCGTGTTCGATCAAGCATCGAAGTAACGAGCGAACTCGAATGGATCGGGCACCATGCGGTGGGCTTCCACCTCATCGGCCATTTTGGAGTCGATCCACTTGCGCAGGATCTCCTCCGAGAAAACATCGCCGCGGAGTAGAAAATCATGATCCGACGCCAACGCCTCTAAGGACGCTTCCAGCGATCTTGGGACTCGCGCAGTCGCTTTCAGCTGCTCGGGGGGCAAGTCGTAGATGTCCTTGTCGAGCGGGTCGCCGGGGGGAATGCGATTTTGAATCCCATCAATCGCTGCCATGGCGATAGCTGCAAACGCGAGATAGGGGTTGCAGGTTCCATCGGGACACCGAAACTCGATCCGTTTGCTTTCGGGCTGATGACTGTACATGGGGATTCGGATAGCGGCCGATCGATTCCTCTGGGAATAAGCCAGATGCACAGGCGCTTCGTAGCCTGGCACCATCCTCTTGTAGCTGTTGGTGGAAGGATTCGTCAGTGCCATCAGCGCTGCACTGTGTTTCAGAATTCCTCCTATAGCAAACATTCCAAGCTCGCTCAGTCCTGCGTAGTTCCGGCCCGACATCAACGATTTCCCGTTCTTCCAGAACGACAAATGGGTGTGCATCCCCGAGCCATTATCGCCCAGCACAGGTTTGGGCATAAACGTCGCAACCTTCCCATGTCGCCTCGCCAAGTTTCTGACGACGTACTTGTAGAGCATCACATGGTCGGCTGTCCGCATTAGCGTGTCGTAACGAAAATCGATCTCTCCCTGACCAGGCACCGCTACCTCGTGGTGATGGCATTCGACATCCAGACCTGCCTCGATCAGAGACATCATGATGTCATTTCGAAGGTCCATTCCCTGATCATGCGGCGGACAGGGAAAGTAGCCTTCTTTCCTCCGCATCTGATAGGCAAGATTCGGCCTGTCGGTGCGATGCTGCTGCCAAGCGGCTTCGCCACCTTCCAGATAATAAAATCCGTGCGATGGTGACTGGTCGAACCGAACGCTGTCGAAAACAAAGAACTCGCATTCCGCGCCAATGTAGACTGCATCCGCTAATCCAGTTCCGGCAATGTAGTCTTGAGCCCTTTTGGCAAGATGTCTTGGATCAAAAGGGTAATCAGTCCGCGTGATCGGATCCTGAATCTCGCAGATCAGATTCAGCGTAGGAAGCTGGGCGAATGGGTCGACGAAGGCGGTATCCGCCTTGGGAACCATCAATAGGTCGCTCTCATGAATCGATTGCCAGCCACGAATGCTGGATCCATCGAACCCGAACCCCTCCTCAAAGGATTCTGCAGTCAAACGCGAAGCGGGAATGGTGGAGTGCTGCCAGTGGCCAAACAGGTCAGTGAAACGCAGATCAACCGCGCGGACATCGCGTTCACGGCAAAGGACCAGGACATCACGAGGCGTCACGGGTTGAATTCCTTATTCGTTCTTGAGGATCGAAGATACGAGCGTCCAAAGACAGCAGGGCAGGCACCAGGATAGTGCGTACCACAAAGGTATCAATCAGGATGCCAAGGGATATAGCAACCCCCAGCTCCGTCATCCCCTGCAGAACGGGCGATCGAGCATCCCCAACCAGCCAGGCTGGTACCCCCGTCTCCGCCAACCATTGAAGTCCGCCGCCCGCCGCCAACGCAAGAAAGGTTCCGGCCATCACCAAGCCGCAGCTGCTGATAATGCTGCCAGTGGTCTCAATCGCGTACCGCATGCCCTGCCGACTTCCCCATCTTTTCTGCTCTTCGGCGACACGCGTCACCAAGTAAACATTATAGTCCTGCCCGACAGCAACCAGAATGACGAACAGAAATAGCGGAACCTTCCAGTCGATACCCTGATAGGTGTCGCCTCGCCATGCTTCAAAAAACCAGTGCGTCAGGCCCATGGTGACCAAATAGCTGAGCAGCACAGTCGCCATCAGGTAAAAACTCCATCTAGCCTTCCCGAGCAGGATCCAGAGTGCCAGCCCCACTCCAGCCGATACGGCCCATTGAATCCGAATCTGATCCCTTCCGGTCACCTGCTTCAGATCGACCATCCCCGCCGTCGCTCCACACCGTTCCAGCTTCGCCCCTCTCCAAATCGGCTCATTTCGCAACTGGCCGATCCACTGATCAACCCCCTTAAGAATCTCCGCCGCCTCGTCCGAAAACGGATCTGCAGCCATCGCGATATCCCAACGAGCGAACAAAGAGCCGGTGGACAGATCGGTGAGAAGGAAATGGGACTGAATCCACGGATTGCTTTCCAGCCATCTCTTGCGCCAAGCATCCTTTCCAAACAAACCAATGCGACGACCTGGCGGAAAATCACCCAGTGGGTCGGTCAGGCACCGAACCGACAGAACCCCAGGCAAATACATCAATTCGCGAACCTTATCGATCGCCGATCGCAACTGAGCCGACTCTACAGTCACTCCTTCCAGTTTTGCCACCAGCTGAATCGGGCTTCTCGATCCCACGCCAAAACGCTGCTCGATCTCTTCCATTCCCCGCACGCTGGGGCTGGAATCGCTGAGCTGACTGGTGAGGTTGTAGCTGACCTTTTCCAACCGCATCCAGCCATAAATAGCGGGAACCGCGAGGATCGCAAGCGTTCCCAAAAAGCAGCGTACCGGGGAATCGACCAGCCAACGCGCGATCGTCGACCACCACCGGCTGATGCGATGATGCTTCCCCCCGCCAGGAAGATGCCCCCTTGCCACCTCGCTCGACGTAGAACTCCTTCGCGGCCAAAAGACCCGATCTCCCAAGAGCGAAAGAAGACTGGTCGTGAACGTCAGGACAACTACGATCGACACGGTCAGCCCGATCCCGATGATCCAACCAGAAAAACGATACTTCTCGAAGCTGGCGACACCCATCATCAGCAATCCGATCACCGTAGTCGCAGCACTGCCCACCAGCGCCGGCCGTACGGCCAACCATGCTTGTCGCAGGCCTAGCCGAAAACTACTCGTGCAATCACCGTTCGAATCGTTCCCCGAACCGCTCGCTAACTCCTCACGCAATCGGGCGATAAAGAACAAACAGAAATCGGTCCCCGCTCCATACAAAAGCACCACCACGAAAATCCGACTGGTGGTAAACACCTTCAGCCATCCCCAGCGATTGGGATCGACTTCCGACTGAGCCATCAAGGCGATAAGCGACGTCGCCAGCCAGACACTCAGCGCTATGGATACCAGGGGAATGAGCACCAGAAGCGGGGCTCGGTAGAGGTACCAGAGGGCTCCGATCACCAGCAACACGGTCGCCACTTCCGTCTTCCGAACGCTTTGGCTGGCCGCGAGAAGCATATCAGCTCCCAGAGCCGCCGAACCGCTCGATTCGATGCGAAGCCCGTTTGCGTCTTCTCCTCCCCCGCTTCTCGCCCTGCATCGCTCCAAAAGACTGTTCAGCCTCTGCCGCACTTCCAGCTGCTTGGTCGAGGAAAACTCGGTAGCGATTCGAAGCGATATCAGCTTGGCATCCCCACGATCGCTTCCTAGCTTGCTGCCAAGCACTTCGTCTTCCCAAGTCCAAATCTCCTGCAATGGATCCCAGGAGAAAACCTCCGAATCTTGCGGTTTTTTCCACTGCGGAATTCCAGATTCTTGCCCCGATAAAATCCCCGCTTCCAGCAGGTCGCGATCGCGCTGGGCATAATCACCGGATAAATCCCAGATCGCAGCACGATCCCAATACGCCTGCGAAAGCCTTTCAGAAGCAACCGGATTCCCTGCAACTTCCATCGCTTCAGCCCACTTCGAATCGAGGTCTATCGCGATGTCGTACCAGCGGATTGCCTGAGCCCATCGATCCTTTCGATCCTCGGATAAAATCTCTACGGGTGTAGCGCTGGCTACATTCCCTGGAGTCTTCGAAGACCGATCCAAGGACGCGCCAAGCGTTCTCTTGGCTTCCGCAACTGCAGTCGCATGGGCAAGATGGCGAGCCACATCCAGGGCGACGGCCATGTCAACGGAAGTCAGCGGTTGCTGGCGATCGCGACAAAAGAGCAGATACCATTCGCTTCGGCTTCGCTGATCCGGAAATCCGGTCTCGAGAAGATGCTGCCCCCGTTGGCTGGGACTGTCTGCTGGAAGGAAACGCAGGTCTCCGTCCTGAGCCACCTGATCCCAACTGGGTGCGGCCGTCCAAAGGGCGATCGCCGCTATGATCCACAGTCCGATCACCTGAAGCGGACAGTCGATCATCCATCCCAGTAAACTTCTTTCCGCCCTGTCCGACTTCACAATGAAGTTCACTAGCGAGTATGAAGGAATCGCCAGTGCACCATCGATCCCTGCTCCTTCGATTCGGTTGTTGCGGTCCAGCTACCAAACCGCTTCAGGGGCTCGGTGATTTCAAACAGCTCACCAGCCGTCAGCCGCAACGACTCGGGAGCCCTCTCCAAAAGGTTTCGATCAAGATCTCCATCGACGACTCGCCCAACACCATAACGGACCCACGGTAAAATCGACTCGAGAATCTTTCCCAAATGGATGTGGGAAGCCCCTGCCATCGGCTGACTGCCGTCCCACCAGAAGGCGCGGTCCTTTAAAGGTGTCCCCTCCAGGGCCGCACCACACTGCGGATCCGAATACCCGATCGACAGCCATTGTTTCCCAAGCCGAACTTGCGGTGTCATCGCCTTGGGAGCGGGGCAATTGTCGGGAATTGGATAAAAGAAACGATCGCCGGTGGGAATTGTTTCATGATCGGGAAGCGGGATCGAATAATCGTCCGGAATGCGTCCAGGATTGATCTTGCGAAGCACATCAACGGTTTGGTTAGCGGCTTGATAAGTCGCCACAAACCCATCCTCAACCAACTGACTATCGCTGACACCGGTGACCAGCATCGCTTCAGGGACCGGAAGTGCTTCCGATGACTCGGGCATCCACGAAGCCCACTGGCGCTGCGCCAAATTTCCCGATGCCACCGCGATCGCAAATTGTCCATCGCGGGTGCCTGGCAGGAATTTATCCTGCCAAGCATTGGCTATTTGCTCCAGGTTCGGCCACTGCTCATCGAGCAGTATCGACAGCCGCTGGGCATCGCTTGCCGAAAGCGTCTCCGATTCTGATAGGCCCTCAAGGTAGATACGCATTTTCCTGACAATCTTTCTTGCCGATCCAAACCATTCGGGATGGTACTGATGTCGCTGCGCCAGAAAGATCATTGGGTCGCCACCCAAATGGTCCAATATCGAGAGCGGCTTGGAGCCATCCAGCAGCACCGCCCGGCTTCGCCGCTGAATCCATCCCTCCTGCCCCTCATCGATCAGATAGCTGTAAGAGGTATATCCCTTGAACTCCGGTACATGCTGTCCAATCTCACTGTCCAGCCACTCCAGATCCTCCTCCAGGGGCTCCAGCCATTCTGGTAATTCCCCATTGTTGGCCAACGTCAAAGCGGGACCGAGACTGCGGTAAAGCCGTGAGAAGTAGTTATTCCAGGTAACACCGAAGCTAGCTTTGGCCGAAGAGTCCGACTGATAACCTATCGAAGTTAGCTTGCCCGGCGGCGCTGCAATAACATCAGCCAGATGAGGGTGCGCTGCCAAAGAAATACCGCTTCCCAATTCCTTAACTTGCACCGCCTTCTCGCTAACCGTCATCACCAAATACTCATCCAGCAATCCAAAGCCGATGGTGAGCGTCCGCCCTTCCAGCAATTCCTGCAGCTTCTCGAAAATCACTTCCTGCTGATCTGTCCCCGAAGGAATCAGATCCCAGGGCACTACATCAGCGCTCAGCTGGAGAACCAAGCGAGTTCCCCGGTCATCTTCGATCCGCTGGAAGGCATCGGTCACCTGATTCAATCCAGGGACATTGCCGATCCCTAAAAGGACAATCCCCTGCAATTGATCAAGCAACCCGAGGGCTCGGTTCTGATCTTCGATCTTCCATCCGACAACCAGCGTCGGAACTGGGATGGCATCGATGCGTGCCTTGACAAGATTCTCGTACCACCTTATCAACATCTCCGGGTTCCCCGAACCCATCGATTCGTTTGCCTCCGAAATCAGCCGGTTGAATTCCACCAGAAATTGATCCATCTTGGCGTCGGCAAACCAGAACATCTCCTCGGTGGCCATTTCCTGAAGCAGTGCTAGAAGGTCTTGTACCAGTGGCACCCGCATCATTGTGCGAACTTGGGCTGCCTGCCCGCCCGCCTTTTTCCACTCCTGCTCCAGCCCTTCCTTCAATCGCTGGAAGGCCGGATGCGAAATCATCGCCTGCACAGGTTCGCTCCGCACCACCTGATCCCACTGCTGCCTGAGATTCAACAGGCTTCCGTAGAAAGCGGCATCCCTTGGTGCCAACTGCAGCGACTTGGGTAAATGATCCGGCAACTGCTGAGCGATGCCTGCCCCCGTCTGACAGATCAGCAAAAGAACCAACGTCACTATTGTTCGGTACATGCCTTCGATTCCCATCATGCAAGTTCTTCTGCAGGTGATTTTTGCACGTCGCAAGCCATGCCCATTCCAGGCCAATCGGCTAGCGGCAGCCACCGTTTGCAACTCCGAGTTCTACGTCAACCTCTGCAACTCTTCAAAGGCTCAGCCCACTTCTTCTCCAGATACCCATTCCAGGCAAAAGGATGAATCGGCTTGCCTGTCGCTTCTTCCACTAGACGGCCAGAGGTAACACAACGCCCTTTGGAAAAAACGTGTTTTCGGAACCATTCGATCAAAAGATCAAATTCTTGCTTTTCCAATATCTTCTCCATTGGCCCAAGCGAGCTTTCGATCGATTCCAGCCACTGCGCCGCGATCAGGTTTCCTAGCGCATAGGTTGGAAAGTATCCAAAAAGTCCGGCACTCCAGTGAATATCCTGCAATAACCCTTCGCCATCATGGGCTGGCGTCACCCCCAAATAGCGACCGTACGCTTCACTCCACGCCGCTGGAAGATCCTCGACTCTCAACCCACCTTCGATCAGCTGTGACTCCAACTCCATGCGGAGCGCAATATGCAAATTGTATGTCGTCTCATCGGCCTCCACTCGAATACAACTCGGTTCCACCCGATTGACTTCCAGCACCAGTTCACCGGGATCGGCCGACTGAAACTCCGGCGGCAGCCAGTCGCGCATCTCAGGAAAGATGCCTCTCCAAAATCCCTCGCTGCGCCCCACGATATTTTCCCAAAAGCGCGATAACGACTCATGGATCCCGAGGGAGGTAGCCGAACCGGCCGGTAGGCCATGCCATCGGGTCGATAACCCCTGCTCATAAATGCCGTGCCCCGCCTCGTGCAACGTGGAATAGAAGCCAGAAGTCCAGTCGTGACGGTCGTATCGCGTCAGGATGCGATGATCGTGTGGACCCAAAGTGGTGCAAAAAGGATGGCTGGTTTCATCCAACCTGCCACGCTGGAAATTGAAACCGATGCGGCTGGCAATCCAATGATTCAAAGCTCGCTGGCGATCGATCGATACCTCGACCGTCGACCACTTGCGAGACCTCCGCATTGTTGCCTCCGCCAAATGATCAATCTTGCAGCTCCAATAGCACTGCAAGCGGTGAAAAAGTTCCCCTAATTGCTCGGCATCAGCCCCCTCTTCAAATAGATCCAGAAGCGCCCCATATCGACTCATCCCTCCGACACGCCGCAGGTCCGCTTCCTCCTTCTTCAGCTCTACGATCTCCGATAAGATCGGAAGAAAAGGCCTGCAGTCCTTTTGCTCCTTCGCATCCCCCCAAGCTCTTTGCCCCATGGTCGTCGCCTTCGCCAGCGCACCTACCAAAGACTCCGGCAACCGCACCGCTTTCTCGAAATCCTCTCGCAGACGCGACAAAGATCCCTCCGGAATCGCTCCGACCAAAATCCCCCGCGTTTCCTCTTCCTGCAGTTCATCCAACCAGTCGATCACACATCGACCGATGCGACGTCGGTGGATCAGAACGCTGAGATCAGAAATTTGCTGAGCACGCTGCTCCGCACCCCCACTGGGCATCCCAGTCCGTTCGTCCCACTCCAGGAGCGCCAAGGTACCCGACCAACGAGCCGTTTCTTGGAAGTGGTTGATCAATGCAGCAAGGGGTCGTGACGCTTCCATCAACATGACATCCAGAAGACAGATTCGATCCATGCGTGCCCGATCGGCATTCGCCAGTCTCCTCGATTTCGCATCTATCGCCAAGGAGACAGGGCCGAGTGATCTTACTGATCGAACTTTTCAAGCCATTTTACCCGCCAAGACAGCCTTTCTGGCAGACAACTTGGCCAACCGGTCGACATCTACTGAAACGCTTTTTCGTAACCATCCACAAACCGGCGATGAGAAATGTCGCATGCGAGCGAACAAAGGATCCAGGAAACTGCGGGCCCATCACCCCTCTCAGCAACCCACCAGCTCCACACGACTTCCCTGACCTGACTTATGGAAACGAATCTGCGCCGGAATCGTTCGTTGCAATTCTTCGACATGCGAAATCACGCCGATGACCCGCCCATGATTCCGCAGCATCTGCAAGGCGGAGATCGCTGCTTCCAGTGCCTCCATATCCAAAGTCCCAAATCCTTCGTCGATAAAAATCGTCTCCAAAGGGCGACCGCCGTGGAATGCCGAAGCTGTTTGAGCGAGCGCCAAGGAGACCGCAAGTGATGCTAGAAAGGTCTCTCCACCTGATAGAGTTCGCGCTGGTCGTTCGGTCCCGGTCTGCTGATCGATAATGGAAAACTCCAGCCCCTTCTGCCCGCTCCCTTTCGATCCCGTCTCCTGCCCAGCACGTCGCAATTCGTATCGACCCTTGGTCATCTGGCGTAGCAGAGTCGTCGCGTTTGTTTCCACAGATCCCAGAACGGTCCCCAGCACCCAGGAGTGTAACGAAATGCGATCGGAACCGGTCACTTGCCCAGAAACCATTTCATAGAGTTCCTTGGCGATCCTGGCATTCTTCTCTTTCTCGGCTGCATCGACAAGGAAGGAGAGAAAGCTTGCCTGAAGCGTTTGCAGGTTCTGAAATCTCACCAGAGCATTGCTTTTGGCTTGATTGGAATCCAGCAACTCTTTCGCCAGACGTCCACTCTCCGACTCCAGGGCTTCCAACTGAGGCTCGCTTTGATCTCCAATCTGCCCTTTCACCAATGTCCTCTGGCTCTCATTTCGGCTAGCCCGCTCTTCCAGTTGGCGGCAGATCGCCTGGCTTCTTTCGATCCATTTTGGCTCGCGATACGCGCCGATGACCTGCTCTTCGCTTGTCATCCCGCTCGCCAGCAAACCTTCCTCCCACAGCCTTTGGGACTCCTGGGCCGTCTCGGTGAGCGTAGACAATGCGGCTTCCCTGGCCTCTACCTGTCGCTTGTCATTTTCGTGATTCACGCGACATATTTCGACCGCTTCATCTCGTTCTCGGATCTTCTTGGCCAAAGTCTGATTCGCTTTTTCCAGCTGCGTGTAGTTGGCTTGAAGTTCAGCAGGATCCGCAACATCAGCCATCTCCGCCAACCGTGCCTTGGAATCCTCATGAGCCTTCCGTTTTTCTTCCGCGCGAACCGTCAGTTCCGCAGCAGACTGCTTTGCCTTTTCAAATTTCTTTTCCTGTTGATTCTTTTCCAGCTCGAGCGTCTCCAGATGCTCGGCTGTCACCAATTCCCCGTGCACCGTTGCAATCCGGGGGTGCTGGAGGCTACCACAGACAGCACAAGGCTCTCCGTCTTGAAGATTTTGAGCCAACCTGCCGGCCGTCTGTTGTTCAAACCGCTGATGAGCATCCTTCCATCGGGAAGCTGCCTCACCTGCAAATCGCTCCAGCTTCTTCACCTCCGCGACCATTTTTTCGCTTTCGCTCTGGGCGCCCTGCATCGATGCAAGAGTTACCTGCACATCGTGCCGAGCCCGCTGGACGCGCTGCCACTGTTCCTGATGACTCCTAAGCCGTTCGGAAGTCTGCCCTTGCAGTCCAATTCCTTCCTCCAGCTTCTTCTTCCAGACGGCGGAGTCCTGGTTGGCAACCACTGCCTCGGTGAGCAACTTCTCCGATCCTTCTCGCTGCTTCAAAAGCGTCGCAAGCTCCCTCTTCGTTACCGCTACCCTTTCCAATGCGGCAGCTCGATCCTTCAACCGCCGATAGGGCTCAACCGCCCTTTCGGCCTCGTCGATCTCTTTACGAATCGTCACCTGTTGGGCAATTTCTGCGGCCAGCCCCAACTTCTCTCGATCCAATTCACTAAGCTTCATAAAAAGTTGCTTGAGGCTGCGATCGGCACCTAACTGCTGATCGACTCTCTGCTTTTGATCGGTGAGCATCTGCTGTTGGTTATTTAATGTCTCTAATGCTTGGGAACTCTGCTGTAGCTCCATCTCCAAAGCATGGAGAATTTCCTGATCTGTTTTTCCGGAGGTCCAAGAATGGGCAGACAGAAGGGCGGAGCGCCGTCCCTGTTCCGCCTGAACAGCTTCTCCGAAAGACTTCGAAGCTTCCTTCGCAATCTGCGTGAATCGATCGAAAATTTCTGTGCCAAAGATCCTCTGCATCAACTCCTGACGTTCCTTGTGATCGGCGATCAGCACATCGCGATAGCGTCCTTGCGGGATTACCACCACACGGCGGAACTGATCGGCGGTGAAGCCGGTCAGTTCTTCGATCATCGCATCCACTTCCTTCGTCCGATTTTTTAGAAGCGACCAAGCACCTTCTCCCGACTCTTTCGAAGCCTCCCACTGGAACAGCTCGGCCGACGCAGCGGTCTTCGTCATTCCATCTCCTTTGATTTTGGCGCGGAGATACTCCGGGTTTCTCTTCACACGGTAGCGCCGATGCCCCAATCGAAAAACCAATTCCACCGAGGTTTCCTGGCCCGGCTTGGCATGAGCACTTCGCAGGTCGGACCCCGTCCGTCCATCCCGCAGCTCCTGCCCCGTAGTCTCGCCATAGAGTCCGTAGCAGATGGCATCCAGCAGCGTCGTCTTACCAGCACCGATCGGCCCTGCCATGACGAACAGTCCAGCCTCGCTCAATTTCGCAAAGTTGATTTCCTGGCGGCCCGCAAATGGCCCAAACCCCTCGAGGTTCAACTGTTCAAATCTCATCGAGAGCCTCCTTCCTGCTGCGCCTTTTCCATCCATTTTGCTGCCAGCAACAGGTGCTCCGACAAATCCCGATCCCGGAACCGTTCCTTCAGAAACAGCTCTACCTGCTGCGATGGCGAAACTCTCTCGGACAGCCCCGTCGTCCCGCTGTCTTCTGTCGAATCGGTTGGCTGCACAGTCCTCTTTAAATCCAGCTCCAATAGAAAAGGATAGAGCTCCTTCAGCCTTTCTCTCGCACCGAAGGGAACCGTAAGATCCGTCAGCTCAATGCGGATCAGATCCTGATTTCGCTGTACATCCTGATTCGCAAGCTGGATCAGATCCTCCGCTGAGCCCCGAAGCGTTCGCATCCCCATTTTCTGCGGTAGTTCCATCCGTTCGTAACTCACTTTCCCTTCCCTATCCAGTTCAAGCATCACGCAGCATTTCCTATGCGACTGCTCGGCAAAAGAATACCGGCATAGCGATCCGCTGTACTGGATTCGATCGGTTCCAATCGTATGGGGTCGATGCAAATGCCCAAGGGCCGTGTAGCAGAAGTGATCGAATAAGTGAGATTCGACGGCGCTCGATCCGCCCACGGAAATATCCCGCTCAGAGTCCTCGGTGGCTTGCCCACCTGCAGCAAACAGATGCGCCACCAACACGTGCCTGTCCGTTCCGGACATGTCGCAATGGTCCACCCTCGCCGCAATCGCCTCATGGTGCGTCCGCAGATCAGGTAGATCGAGGGCGTAGCGGACGTCGGAAGGTAGGCTGTAGGGCATCAAATGAAAAGCCACCTTGCCAAAACGATCCTCCAGATCCACCCGCATCGCTCCCTCGTAAGAGGTTCCGGCGACGTAAACGCCTGCCTGCCGCAGCAGTCCGGCACCAAACTGAAGCCGTTCGCCGCTGTCGTGGTTGCCAGCAATCGCCAATACAGGTGCTACCTCACGCAATCGCAGCAACGTACGATCCAATAATGCAATTGCATTTTCCGGCGGCACGCTGCGATCGTAGACATCGCCTGCGATCACGATGGCGTCGGGACGCTGATCTCGAGCAATCCCGATCAATTGCTCCAATGCAAACTCCTGAAGCTCCAAAAGATCCATTCCCCCCAGCATCCGTCCTAGATGCCAGTCCGCCGTGTGCAAAATCCGCATCCCTAGTTTTCCCTGTTGATCGCACGATATCCCTGCCCAACCATCGCTCCATTTTCTCCCCGGATGGGACACCTTTGGTCACCCTTGCCGATTTTTTCAGAAAATCGATCTCGACAGTCCCTTTTGAAATGGCGACCATCCGGCGAGCGAATGTTCTTCCACGCAACTAGGCATCTTCGCACCGGGAGTTCCTCGGATGAAATGGTTTAGGATCGCGATTTGCCTGTTGCTGCTATCGCTCAGCGGCTGCGCTCTTGGATCGCGAGTTTCGTCTCCCCTCGTGGACTCGAAACAGCCGGATTCCGACGAGTCGCAGATCGACTTAGAAACCAAAGTCCAGCAGATGCCGCGCATTCGCCCCTGGGGCCGTACACGGGAAAAAGGGTCCGGCTTGGCTCCTGAAGCAAAGGCCATCGAACGATCCCTTGGGTACCAGTAGACATCCGTCGCCGGGGGCGCTGTGCCGCTCATTGCCACCATCGCCAGATGGTGGATGGAATGGCTGGACGTCCTTCATTAGTCTCCACCGCTTGGCAGCGGTGGCTACGAAGAGTCGGTGGCTACGAAGATTCAGTGGCTTCCAGAAGCAATTTCACTGCCCGTTTGTAGCCAAAATCGCCAGATGGTGGATGGGGTCCAGCATTAGTCTCCACCGCTTGGCAGCGGTGGCTACGAAGAGTCGGTGGCTTCAAAGACGCGGCGGATTCCAGAAGCAATTTCCCCTCCAGCTCGCGGTACCCTCCATCGCACGAGGCTAGTTGGCTCCGGTATGGTTGCGACTGGGCCGTTCAGGTACACTGCGGGGATTCTGCAAACTTTTCCAGGCGGCTTGGTGAAGAAAGGGTAGCTCATGGCAGGCACTAGGGACAGTAGCCCCCGTCGAGTTGGATTTCGTTGGCATGGATTGGTTTTTCTGGGAGCTATCGCGGGGCCTTCGCTGGCTCAACAACCGCAAGTCAGCAGCGGAGATTCGGGGCGTGTCATCACGGCACTAGCCACAAGCAACCAGCCAGTCGATGCGGTTCAACCCGCAGCAACCATGGTGCCGTCGTCAGCGATTTCAAGCGGTCTTCACCTGCCTTCTTTCGCGTGGGATCTCCAGCGACTGCCAAAGCCCGATCAGGCGAAGGAGAAGGTCCAGCAGGCTGCCTACCACCTGCAGCAATATCTGAACCCGGAGAGCAATCCTCGTGGGGCTGATTGGCTGAAATTTCTCCGATGGGACGAACTCCTTAAAGAGATACATTCGGAGTCCCCGTCGCCAGCGCGGCTGGATCAATTCGCCCTCCGAATGCGGCAAAACTATCAGGGGTTGGACTACGCACCGTTCGTAACACTTCGTGATGCAATACACCAGTTCTCAAGAGGACTAAGGTATGGAAGCGAGCCCGAGAAGTCGATCGAAACGCTCCAAAAGCAACTCGGCCCGCTCGCCGATGCCCTTCAAAAATCCCCCGAAGGATCGGACATGGAGCGACAGCGCGAAATCGGTCGCTTGACACAGTTCCTGACCGAATCCAATCAAGCGGAACCGCTGGTGAGGAAAATTGAGTCGATCTTTGGTGGTCCAAATGTGCGCCTCTTGGTCTCGGATCACTTTCTTCAGACGAAACTGAAGCGAACGGTATCCGAGCCCAGTCCGGTGCAGGAAGTGATTCTAGGAACCCGAATTCAGGGGAACAGCATTACCCAAGGATCGGTCACACCGCGACTGGTTCCAAACGGCCGCAATGCAACAATGGCCCTCCAGCTGCTAGCTCAGTTTGAAAGCGACAACCGCGGCGTCAATCGGGGTGTGACGATTCTGACCAAAGGACACGCACCGATCTCCGCAGCGGAGACAGTTCAACTCCTGGACCATGGACTGGTGGCGATGAACGATGCCAGTGTCGATGCTGATCTGGATACCGATGTCACTGGCATTCAGCATCGCTTAAAGATCGTGCGCAAACTGGCTGCAAGGCAGGTTGCCAAGAAGCAGGATCTAGCGAATCAGATCGGTGAGCAGCGTTTGGAGACGCGGCTGCGGAAACAATTTCACGAGCAACTGGTAGCGCAACTGAGCCAGGCGAACGAGAGGCTTGGAACTCTTCAGATACCGGCGCTAAATCGCCTGGGGCTCGATAAACCCAAACGCTCCAGCTGGACCAGTAAGGACTACCTTGCCCTGCGTTGGCTGGCCCGGCAACCCGGCCAATTGGCCGCCCCGAATGCTTGCCCGATGGTAGTCGAGCCGCGCGGAGTGACGCTGCAACTCCACCAGTCGGTCCTCCACAATCTGCTCGATCCCGTACTGGCTGGCCGCATCATTCAGAATACCGATCTACCTGCCTTCGTTCAGCAAGCGGGTGGGAAAGTATCGGACCGACTGCAGAAGGAGTCGCAGGAAGAACCTTGGTCGATGTCGATGGCGTCCTACCATCCGGTGGAAATGGAGTTTGAGGATGGATTGATTCAGATTCGAATTCGCACCACGAATCAGAAAAAAGGTGACCAGAAGCTCGACCAACCCGCCGCGATCACCGCCGCGTACCGTCCTGTCGTTGAAAACAATACGTTGCAACTGGTTCGGGAAGGGGATGTGAAGGTGGAGCTATTCGGTGCCAGGGCCCGCGGGTTAGAGGCGACAACGACTCGAGCTTTCCTCCAGGAGAAGTTTGACGAAGTCTTTCGCAATCCTCTTCTGGAAAAACCAATCAACCCTTTTGATCAACTCCCGGAAGGCGCACCGGACCTGCAGCTCGTTTCCGTCGAAACGCAGGATGGCTGGCTACAGGCCCGCGTGGAATAGTAATTCAACCTATCGCACGCTTGCGGCATCCACCATCGCCAGATGGTGGATGGACTGGATGGAGGTCCAGCATTACTCTTCACCGCTTGGTAGCGGTGGCTACGAAGATTCGGTTGCTTCAAGAAGCAATATCCCTGCCCGTTTACGGAAGCCACCATCGCCAGATGGTGGATGGACTGGATGGAGGTCCAGCATTACTCTCCACCGATTGGCAGCGGTGGAGACGGCGCGAGCTATCGGTGAGTGGGATTGGCCTTCCTTGGCTTGGATCTTCTCCTACCCCGGTTCGCTGCCGACGGAGCAGGTGGTTATACTCATTGATTACTGCATGCGTTTCACCCACCCTAACCTACGACGACCCATCCAGTCAGGTGACCTATGAAGCTCTATTGGCATCGATTCCTGATCGTCGCTCTTTCAGCACTCGCGTTCCACGGCACCTCCATCGCTCAAGGGCAGGAGGCGTCCAAGCCATTGGGTAGTGGACCTTGGATCACGTCGATCGACATCGGGCCCGGTCCCGACGACATCATCGCCACCAGCGCAACCGGACTGTTGCTGCGCGCTGGATCGATCCAACGCGCCTCCATCAACGACCCGAAGACTCTTCAGCAGGTTGTGGAGACACCCTCCAGTGCCTGGAAAGTCGCGTTGCTACCTGACAAACAGCGATTTATCGCCACCGATTACAGTGGCGGCATTCATCTTGGTAGTCTTTCCGATCCCGCATCGACAAAAAAGCTGGAAACTGCGACGCGCTGGTCGCGTGCCCTCCTGCCGTTGGAAGATGGTCGTGTGCTGATCGGCACAGAAGATGGAAAAGTAGTGGCGGTTCAGACCAATGATGGAACGGCCGGGGCCCCCGCCGATGCACATGGCAGCGCCATTTTCTCTCTGCGGCGGTCCAAAGCCGGCACGCTGATCGCGTCTGCTTCCGGTCAGGGTACCGTGAAGCTGTGGAATGCAGCAGACCTCCAGCCTGTGCGGGAGATTGCGGTGGGACCTGTAGCGGTTTGGGATACTGCATTTGCGAAGGATGATTCACTTCTGGTCACCGGAGACGCTGACCGACGAATCAACCTCTATGATGTTGCAAGTGGTAAATTGCTGCAAACGCTTTCGATCCTTCCAGATTGGATCACCTCGGTTGTCAGCCTGCCAAACGATTTCGTGGCAGCCGGTTGCATGAACGGCAAAGTCTATTTCTTCGATCTGCAGTCAAAGTCGCTGGTGCATCACCTGGATGGACCGGGCAGCGGGATCTGGGCCTTGTCGCTATGTGGTGACGGCAACCATCTCATCGCCGGAACCCGCAGCCATGGCCTCCAGCGATGGGATGCTCCCAATTGGACTGCTGCCTGCGAGGCGGGACGTGCCGAACGGCTTGCCGAAGTTCCGCCAGTCCCCCCAGGACGCTGATACCCTCATCTTCGCTCGGGCTTTCGCCCATTCGTACGCCCGCTCCCAGCCCCCTTTGCCAGGGCGCGGGCGTCATCCCTTGTCAGCCTTCTTCCATTGGCGACAATCAAGACTTTGCAGGTGGCCAACCCTAGCCCCATCGTTCGGCTTTGGGTAGGAAAACCCTGCTGCGCATCTTTACTTCGATCCCCCTCCCTGAATCCTCCTCCAGCATCGGTTGCACTTGCATGGCCCGCGAACTGAAATGGCTTCGAAACATCGGCATCATCGCTCATATCGACGCGGGCAAAACGACGGTAACCGAACAGATGCTGTTCATGAGCGGAGCCAAGCATCGCGCTGGCTCGGTCGATTCAGGCACAACCGAAACCGACGACGATCCGGAGGAGCAGGAGCGGGGGATCACGATCTTTGCTGCCTGCGTTACCTTTCGCTGGAAAGACTGCACGGTCAACTTGCTGGACACACCAGGCCACGTTGATTTCACCGCCGAAGTCGAACGATGCCTCCGAGTGCTCGACGGCGCGGTGGTGGTTTTCAGTGCCCGGGAAGGTGTGGAGGCTCAAAGCGAAACGGTCTGGAGGCAGGCAAACAAATATGGCGTACCGCGACTGGTTTTCATCAACAAGCTGGATCGCGAAGGCGCCGACTACTATCGGGTGCTCGAGGAAATATCGCCACGGCTCAATGCCTCCCCCGTTGCCATTCAGATTCCTGTCGGTATGGGGCCTTCGCACAGTCGTGATCCGTTCCGTGGCATCATCGATCTGGTGGAGATGAAGTACTTTCGCTTCGATCCGTCCGATGGCGGCAAGACGGTCATCGCCGAACCGATTCCCGAGGAGTCGCAGGGCGAGGCGCAGATTTGGCGCGATGAGATGCTTGAAAAACTCTATCCGCATGATGCTGAGCTGATGGAGTTGGCACTCAACGAGCAGCCGATTCCAGGAGAGATGATACGAGCTGCATTAAGGAAGGCGTGCATCGACCAGGTTCTGCAACCTGTGCTATGCGGCGCGGCTCTTCATGGGATGGGCATCCAGCCCCTGCTGGACGCTGTCAGCGCTTTCCTTCCAAGTCCTCTGGACCGACCTCCGGTGGAAGGCTGTGACCCGGAAAAGCCAGAAAAGTCTCTGGTTCGTAAACCAAGCCCCAAAGATCCCTTCTGTGGGCTGGTTTTCAAAATCCTTCCTCAAAAAACGGGCGATCTCTACTGGATTCGCGTCTACTCAGGTCGCCTGGAAGCCAACTCCCGAGTCTATGTGCCCAATCGCGATAAGAAAGAAAATGTCGCACAGCTCTGGCAGATCCACGCCACCAAAAAGGAACGGCAGGGACAGATCGAAGCGGTGGAATGCGGTGACATCGCCTGCGCAATTGGACCTCGCTACGCGATCACCGGCGACACGTTCTGCGACACACGGGAAATGATCCAGCTGCCATCGATCCAGTTCGCGCAAACCGTGCTGTCGATGGCGATTGAACCGGAGAATACCGCCGAACGGAAGAAGCTGGCGGAGGTCCTGGAGATGCTAAAACGCCAGGACCCCACCTTCACAGCGGTGGAGAATGCCGAGTCAGGGCAGACGCTCATTTCCGGGATGGGGGAGCTGCATCTGGATGTGATCAAGCATCGACTGACTCGCGATTTCCAGCTCAATGTTCGCTTCTACAAACCGCGGGTCAATTATCGGGAGACGATCGCTAAAGCAGCAACCGTCACCGGGCAGTGCAATCGACAAGTGGGGTCCACCCAACTGTTCGCGCGGGTGGAAGTGAAATTCGAACCGATGGAGGACGTCGCGGCAGCCAATCTCGTCTTTGACCGCACGCCACCTGAGATGATGCTGCCTGAACCGCTTAGGCAGGCGGTGTTGGACGAGCTGAAGAATCGATGCGAGGGAGGAGGACGCGTTGGGTCATTCCCGCTCACAGGCCTCCGCGTCAGTTTGCTGGGGGCACAAATGGCAGAAACCGGCTCGGATGAAGTCGCCTTTCGAATTGCGGCCAATGATGCTTTCGAGCAAGGGTTGGAAGAGGGTGGACCGGTGCTGCTGGAACCGGTGATGAAGCTGGAAATCACGACCCCGGACGACTATATGGGCGAACTGGTTGGGGATTTGCAGCAGCGGCGAGCCATTATTGAAAAGACCGAGAATCGCGGCATGAACACCCTGATCGTCGCTCACGCGCCGCTCAAGGAACTCTTCGGTTACAGCAGTGCCATCCGCAGCCTCAGCCAAGGCCGCGCCAGCAGCTCCATGGAACCCTTCGGCTACCAGGCGGCGCCGCAGAGCGACCAGGACGCCTTCGGCGCCTGACCAACCGGGATGCTGTGGCGTCCCGTAGCTGCTTTTGTTGTAGCCGCCATCTCCAGATGGTGGATGAACCGGATGGAGGTCCAGCATTACTATCCACCGCTTGGCAGCGGTGGCTACGAAGATTCGGTTGCTCCCAGAAGCAATTTCCCTACCCGTTCACGGTAGCCACCATCGCCAGATGGTGGATGAACTGGATGGAGGTCCAGCATTACTATCCACCGCTTGGCAGCGGTGGATAGGCATCTTTTGACGTCAGCGCCGCAAATCTATTGTTTGGCGATGTTGGCTAGCGGGCAGTTCGGCTCTGCAGGTCTCCCGCGCCGATACGCATCCAGGAGTTCGACGGAACGTTGTGCTAACATCCTTCGCACCTCGCGGCGTTTCCCCTTCACCCTGGGAATCACCATGCCGTCGTACCCGGTGGTCTGGTGTCGCATCCAGGCAATGACCGCCGCTTCGGCTCGCTTCTCGACCGGGATTCGCTTGGTCCTCGCGACGGTACCGCTTCCCACAGGCGTCGCATGATCAGTGACTGCCCGCGCCAGAAGCCTGCCCCGCTCAGCGTGACTGGGATGGAAATTCAGAAAGCTCAAAACCGCACCGTAGAAATCCTCGACGTATTCCTCCTGCGCATGCTCGCGTCTCTTGGCCTCAGCAACTTTTCGCTTGGCATAGCTTTCCGTCGATCGCTCGGCCTCTAGTTCACTCCGGATCCGGTCGATGGTGTCGGACGGTGCCCAGACACCACGGGAGAAGATCTTTTTCCCTTTCTTCTCTTGCACGATCCAGAATTGGCCTGCAGCTTTGACACGCCGCGTCATCGCTGCGTCGCCTGGAGGTAGCAAAACCCAGTCGGAAGGAACCATCAGAACCTGTCCACTAGCGGTCTGCACGGTATCCGACGACGGACCTGGTAGAAACGTTTGCTCGCTCATCATTTCGCCTCCTTGGGGATGGAAAAGGTGTCAGGACTCTTTTCCGAAAAGAGTCCTGACACCTTTTCTTGTTCATAGTCCAGGGTGACCTGGATACTGTAGTTGGCTGACCAAGGGATCTCGGTGATGAGATTCCCTAGCCGATTGATCCACTGGAGACCAAAGGCGACTCCCATTACCATCGGCGATGTTGGCCGAGATTGATAGAGCGGTGCGATTGAGTTGGTTGACTAGGAAGCCGTAGCCGCGGGGAATTTCTTCGGACGTAGCACAGACTTGATCTGCGAAGTCAACGGACTTCTGGTAAACGAGGAGCTTCTGGTATCGAAAGCCAACCTACCGCTCCAGAAGAAGAAAGTAGAGCAGTAGAAAGTAGACCGAGTAGAGAAGAGAAAGTTTAGTGGCTCTGAACGTCTGCAACCCTAAAAGTGTCCGGGTTACGGAGGCTCTACTGCTCTACTTTCTCTCCTCTACTCTCTATTTTTTGCGGCTTTGCCGCAAAAAATCGGGGCGGCGGGATTCGAACCCACGACCTCCACCACCCCAAGGTGGCGCGCTAATCCAGGCTGCGCTACGCCCCGTTCTTGAAGATTACACCTTGCCGATTCCAATCCGAAAACCAACAGGATTCCGTTGGGGTACAAACCACCAGTTCAGGCAAAACTGCCCAGATGGTTGAATCCTGTTAAGTTCCCCATCAAGCAAGCCAACCTTATTGTATCGAAACCGCCTCCCGCCGCAACGTCGCCTACTCCCCTGACGCCCCATTTTTCTCGGTGGAGATCCTTCGCTTGAATTCATCGAAGCATATCCTCGACATCGATCCCGATCGCTTGGCTCGCTTCTCTTCAGCCCCCTGTAGAATCGATCGATTTCTTTCCCGGAGCTGATGCGGCCCTTCCGGATCCAACGCTCTGCGATTTCAATCAGCTAAACTAACATCGTTCACTTGACGGCATCGATCGCTTGGGAAGGTCCCCTTCTATCCATGGATGCAGAAAAACTCGGTTTTCTCGGTGGCGGCCAGATGGCCACCGCGTTGGCTCAAGGCGCCATCGCCAAAGGCATGCTGGCTGAAAGGCAACTGCACTTTTGCGAACCTTCCTCGCCGCAGGCCGATAAATTGCGAGACCGTTTCAACGGATGCAGGATCGATTCCAGTCCAGAGCCGATTTTCCGCGACTGCGCGACGATCGTCCTGGCGATCAAGCCCCAGGTGCTTCATCATGTCCACCCGCAGTATCGGCCGCTGATCCGTACTGGTCACCGCATCCTCTCGATCGTCGCCGGCGTCTCAATCGAAACTCTGTCGGAATGGCTTGGCACCGAACGCATCATTCGCGTCATGCCCAATACCCCAGTCCAGGTTCTGGCCGGGGCCTCGGGCATTTCCTACGGGAATGGCACCACCGAGGTGGATCGTACTTGGGCGATGGAGTTCATGAAGAGCGTTGGACTGGCTGTGGAGGTGGCCGATCCACAGTTGCATGCGGTCACCGGCGTTTCAGGCTCCGGGCCTGCGTATGTTCTCACGGTGATCGAGGCGATGGCCGATGGTGGTGTCGCGGCAGGACTTTCTCGCTCAGTCGCTCTTCAACTGGCCGCTCAAACAGTCCTGGGTGCTGCCAAGATGGTCCTGGAAACTGGAGTCCATCCGGCGACCCTTCGCGACCAGGTCGCCAGCCCCGGCGGGACGACGATCGAAGCGATTCGTGCTCTGGAGCAGCATGGCCTTCGCAGTGCACTGATCGAGGCAGTGCTGGCCGCCACCAAGCGATCCAAGGAATTGGCTGGCTGATCCCGCCATCCACAGCCAGATTCATTCCAATAGTTCTTAGAATGTGGCCGCAAAGTTTTGAAAGCGACCAAGTCAGTCTTTCCTAAGTTGGTCTCGGCGAAGAGTTACTTTGTCGGCATTGCGATCGATTCCAAGGGCAGCGAATGCACTGTCTCCTGGGTTTCCACGCCACCGAACAGAGTATGGCAACTGGCGTCGTGAATCAGCACCTGAAGCAGCTGACCTGCCTGCCGTTCGTTGCCATCCCAGACAACAATTCGGTCGCACGCAGTGCGTCCGGTCATCTGACGGATCGGACCTGTCTCACCGCGCTTGATCGATACCTTGCTAGGCCCTTCGACCAGGACTTCCACCCTTCTTCCAAGAAAACGCTGGTTGTCTTCTTCGCTGATCCGGTTCTGCACTTCCAGCAGCTTCATGTTTCGAGCTGTCTTTACCTCTTGCGGCACATCGTCCGAGTAGAGTTCTGCCCCCTTCGTTCCGGGTCGAACTGAATACTGAAAAATGAAACTGTTCTTGAATCGCCATCGCTCCACCAGCTCCACCGTCTTCAAAAAATCGTCGTCGGTTTCCCCACAGAATCCAACGATGAAATCACTCGATACCGCCGCCTCGGGAAGGATCGTTCGAATCCTTTCCATCATGTTGTCGTAGTCCGCCACCGTGTAGCCGCGTTTCATTCGCTTGAGCACAGCGTCCGAGCCGCTTTGGGCAGGCACGTGCAGATACGGACAGCATTTCGGGAGATCCCGAACAGTTTCCAGTAGCTCAGTGGTCATGTCCTTCGGGTAATTGGTGACGAATTTGATCCGTTCGATTCCTTCGATCGCGTGCAGAGAATGGAGCAGATCGGCCATGCGGACGGTGCGATCGCCTACTGCATAGCGATAGCTGTTCACTGTCTGACCTAACAACGTGATTTCCTTGCAGCCCTGGTCGGCCAGGATTTTGGCCTCATCAAGAATCTGGTCGGGGTGCCGACCTTGCTCCGGACCACGCGTCATCGGGACGATGCAATAAGTGCAGAACTTATCGCAGCCGATCTGAATCCTAAGATATGCCTGAAAAGGGGTTGGCCGCATGGCCGGATCGCGCAGCGGATCAAAAGTTTCGTGACTGCGACGAATATCTTCCTGGGAGCCATCCCGCCGTCCCAAACTGACGGCCACCTGCGGCCCCGACCCCTGCTGAATCCCTTCAATCAGCTCAGGGATCCGGTGCAACTGCCCCGGCCCTACGACCAAATCGACATAGGGGGCACGTTCCAGGACCAATCGCTGGTCCTTCTGCGCCATACAACCCATCACTCCAATGATCTTTTCAGGATGCTCCGACTTCCACTTCTTCAGTTTGGCCAGATTGCTGTAAACCTTTTCCTCTGCATGTTCCCGAACACTACAGGTATTAAACAGCAAGGTGTCGGCTGAATAGGGATCTGATGTGAGCCCATAGCCCTGCTTCCGCAAGGCAGCCACCACCATCTCGCTGTCCAGCACATTCATCTGGCAGCCGACCGTTTCGATGTAAAGCTTCTTGGTCTGCGTCGGATCCATCGATCCCCTCACTCCTCGGTCAAATCCCAGAATCTCTATCATCCCTGAGGCAGTCTCCACCGAATGGGATGGAGGCAAAATCCCCAGTGAAAGATCGTAGCATCCCCAGCCCTGACGTCCACATCAATCGCTGATCATCGCTCGGGCCTTAGTGGATTTCGCAGGACTAACGGTCATGTTTCCAGAAATTCCGCCCGGAAAACGTTGTTCCGACGCTTTTCACGCGGTGGCAAACCTAGGCGATAGAGTCCATCCCTTACAAGCATCCATCATCGACGACGGTACATCGAATCATCTACTTCGGTGGAGTCTCTCCACCTCTTAGCAGCGGCGGCTACGAAGAATCAGTTGCTTCCAGAAGCAAATTCCCCGACCGTTCACGGTAGCCACCATCGCCAGATGGTGGATGAACTGGCTGGACCCTCTGCAAAAGTCTCCACCGCTGGGCAGCGGTGGCTACGGGGAATCAGTTGCTTCCAGAAGCAAATTCCCCGACCGTTCACGGTAGCCACCATCGCCAGATGGTGGATGAACTGGCTGGACCCTCTGCAAAAGTCTCCACCGCTTGGCAGCGGTGGCTACGGGGAATCAGTCTCCACCGCTTGGCAGCGACGGCTACGGGGAATCAGTCTCCACCGCTTGGTGGCGGTCGCTACGGGGAGATGGTGGTTACAGGAAGAGCGGGATTCAAATAAAATGCCAAGCGAACTTGATCCGACTCGTCGATGATCGCACCGGTCCACCCTCTGCTGTGGGAGCCTCGCTTGCGAGGAATCTTCATGTCCCAGATTTCGATCTTCAACGATGTGATTGGCCCCGTGATGCGAGGACCATCGAGTTCCCACTGCGCAGCAGCACTTCGGATCGGAAGAATCTGCCGCGATCTGATGGGAGGAAGGATCGAACGAGTCCTCATCGAAATGGATCGATCCGGGTCGCTCCCTACCACCCACACCAGCCAGGGATCCGATATGGGACTGTTTGGTGGGTTGCTTGGATGGGAAGCCGATGACCCAAGACTCCCCGATTCCCAGCAGGCTCTGCAGCAAGCCGGCATCGATCACCAATTCGAAACCATCGATATTGGCGACCCCCATCCCAATACGTACCGCATCACCATGTGGAATGAGGATGTCCAACATTCACTGAATGCGATCTCGACCGGAGGTGGCATGATCCAGGTGTTGTCGGTTGACCAAATTCCGATCGAGACCGATGGTGGCAGCCACGAAGTCTGGTGGATGACGGTTGGGCCAGCGGTAGTGAACGCACCGCCAAACACAACCCTTCAGACCTATCGAAGCGGCGATGCCACCTTGACGCAAATCCGATCGGCCGATCCCTTACCCGAGGAAGTATTGAACCGCTGGGTCGCAACAGCACCAAAGCCTCGCTGGTTCTCTCGCATCA